>DCUN01000181.1 GCA_002327225.1 Desulfobulbaceae bacterium UBA2213 | reverse complement strand
CGGAGGCCCGCATATTGGTCAGTTTCTTGCCCTTACCCGGATTGACCACCATGTCTCCGCCACGAGAACTTTCGCCAATGATCTGTCCCGTGTACAGGGGCACACCAGGATGAATAAAGAGCGTACCCCGCTCCTGGAGACTGAACAGGGCGTAGGCCACGGCAGTACACGGATCCTTGACCAGCAGCACGCCGTTTGTTCGGTTTTTGATCTCGCCGGCATAGGGACCATACTCGGCAAAGACATAACTCATCATCCCCATGCCCTTGGTATCAGTCATGAACTCGGAACGGTAGCCCAGCAGACCGCGGGTCGGGATCTTGAACACCATCCGCATCATCCCGGCATGACCGGTGCTCATTTCCTCCATCTGCCCCTTCAGTCTCCCCAGCTTTTCAATAACCGCCCCCTGATACTTTTCGTCCACATCAATGGTGAGCGACTCGAACGGTTCCATGATCTTGCCATTTTCCTCTCTCATGATCACCTGCGGCCGGGTCACCTGCAGCTCATAGTCTTCACGGCGCATCTTCTCAATGAGAATGGAGAGATGGAGTTCACCACGGCCGGATACCCGGTAGCCGACCGCATCGGTCAGCGGCTCATAATGAAGGGCCACATCGGACAGGACCTCACGGGCCAGACGTTCTTCAATATGCCTGGAGGTCACGAATTTCCCCTCTTTTCCGGCAAAGGGTGAATCATTGGGGATAAAATTCATGGAGATGGTAGGTGGATCAATGGCAACCAGGGGCAGAGGCATTGGATTGTCCGGATCGGTAAAGGTGACTCCCACGGTCACATCTTCCATGCCGGCAACGGCCACAATTTCACCGACACTGGCGCTGTCGATGGGCACCTTGCCATCCGACTCAAAGCGATAGATCTTGGAAATCCGCACCGGCTTGATGGAGCCATCACGACGAGCCACTGCCAAGGGCTGATTAATGGCGATAGTACCATTAACCACCTTGCCAATACCCAGTCGCCCAAGATACTGGGAATAATCAATGGTGCTTATCTGCAACTGCAGGGGAGCATCCGGCGAGCCTGTAGGGGCCGGGATATGCTCGGTGATCATCTTGGAGATGATCTGCATCCCCATGCCGCCCTCTATCGGGTCATCAGGATCTGCCATGGCGTACCCCTCCTTGGCAGAGGCATAGACAACGGGAAAGTCAAGGACATCGTCCGGGGCGTTCAATTTGACAAAAAGGTCAAAGACCTGATCGAGAACCCAGGGACAGCGCGCCGCTGGCTTATCTATCTTATTGATAACCACGATCACCGGGAGATTATTCTCCAAGGCCTTTTTCAGAACAAAATAGGTCTGGGGCATGGGTCCTTCCTGGGCATCAACCAGGAGCAGCGCTCCATCAGCCATACGCAGCACCCGCTCAACCTGGCCGCCGAAATCAGCATGGCCCGGGGTATCAATGATATTAATGGAAAAGTCTTCGTACTGATAGGAACCATTCTTGGCCGTGATGGTAATACCGCGTTCACGCTCCAGATCGCCGGAATCCATGAGCCGTTCAGCCACGTCCTGATTATCACGGAACATCCCGGAATATTTGAACAGCTGATCAACCAGCGAGGTCTTGCCATGGTCGACGTGGGCGATAATGGCTACATTACGAATTTTTTCCTGTTTCATTTCTTCTTCCCTGATCCTTGGATCAAAATAAAAAAAGCACCCGTAAAAAGACGAGTGCTTACCGATTATGACTCATGCAAACGCAATCAATGATGGATTTACAAGAACACAAACACACCTGACATCAACTTCTATTCAACCAATACTCTTTACAAGACAGAGAGATACGGAACATGCGGCAGCAACCATTCATACTTGATGTTCCTCACCAAGCGACGCGCCTCCATCCATCACAACTCACGAAAATCTTTCTTTATACCAGAGGAGATCACTTATTACAAGGAAAGAGCTGAAAGAGCGAAAAAATAATTTTTCATTGCCCCCTACAAGGCGCCCAGCACCTTCTTTCTACTCTCCGCTGAACGGCGCAACACAGACACCGATTCATCCACATAATCAAAGACCTGAGCCTTTTTTCCGGCCGAAGGCCGCATAATCCGGCCAAGGACCTGCAGGAGACGACCTTCAAAGGTAATGGGCGTGGTCAGAAACAGGGTGCTGAGACCGGCACAGTCAAAGCCTTCACCAATAAGCTGCAGGGTGGCCACCAGAATCCGCAGCTCTCCATCCTGGACCCTTCTCACAATCTGGACCCTCTTTTCAGGCGGGGTCTGGCCGGTGAGCAGGGCCACACTCTGTCCCCGTTGGGCAAGCTGCTCCGCAAACACCTCGCAATGACTGACCCGATCAGAGACAATAAGCAGAACACCAGCACTTTCAGTGGTTGCCGCCTGGACGACGTCCTCGACAATCTGGAGATTTCTGCCTTGATTAGAGGTGAGGGCGGTGATAAGGGCCTGATAATCTCCACGATAATGGTGGGTAAATGTGGTCTTGCGCCGGACAAGTTCAGGCTTGACAATAGCGCCTACAGCCTGCAACTCGGCCTGATCGACCTGATGAATCCGGTCTCCCATAAAAATAGAGATCAAACGGGTTGTCCCCTCATCGCTCCTGAAGGCAGTGGCGGAAAGGCCGAGAAGATAATGACAGTCAAAACGGCTGACCACGTCAGTAAACAGGGCTGCCGGCACCCGGTGGCACTCATCGACCACAAGATGACCGAACAGGGGTACCAGCTCGTCCACCCTTTTGCGGGCGCTGTTGACGATAGCCACGGTGAACGGCTGAATATCCAGCTGCCCATCGCCAATAAGACCGACACTCCGGCCGAGGAACTCCGAAGCCCGCTGCTGCCACTGATAGAGCAGCTCTTTGGTATGAACAAGAATCAGGACCGGCTGCCTGCGGGCGGCAATGACGGCCAGGGCCATAACCGTTTTGCCACTGCCGGTGCCGGCCTCAAGGACTCCAAAAGAACGCTTTGCCACCTCGGCCACGGCAAGATCCTGATACGGACGCAGGGAGCCATGAAAAGAAAAATCAACCTCTGCCAGAAGCCGGCGTTGCTCAACTATCTGAGGCGACTCCTGCATATATTCGCGACAGAGCAGAATTGCCTGATTGGCAAAGCCACGGGGAAAAGAGAGGCCGGTGGGGACTGGCTCATAATACTTCAACACTGACTGTAATTTCTTCCCCACCCAGCGACCATAGCGTTTTGCTGAGGTATACTTGGGATTATCTATAGTCAGCCTTTCTTTTATGGCCTTCTCAAGCGGAAGAGAGATACCCTCAAGCAAACAGTCCGAAGACACCGTCAAGGTAGGCACAGAGGACACCGTAGGGTCTTAGAAGAAAATATCGTTGTCATTTATGCTTTCACCATGCAGAGAACAACGTTATTGTGTTATAATAGCTGACAAAACTTAGAAGCCGTTACGAAATAACATGGCCATTTATATCTATTTCGTTACGGCTCCNNCTTATGCCGTTCTGGACAATTAAATGGCCATGTTATTTTTTTACAGCGGCTTAGCGACCAAAGCCAGTAGCCTCAACAAGGAGCCTTACCATGATTCGATCTATTGCCTGCATCCTGCTTCTTCTCACTTTTCTGCTGCCGGATCAACTCTCTGCCACCGCCGGCAAGATGATCACCCTCACCGTCCCGGACAGCGTCTTAAGTCAGGCACTCGACAAATCCCTGCCGATTTCCATCGACACCGCATCTAATATCTTGAGCGGAGCCATAACCATTGTCAAAATCAGCAATCTCCAGATAGACGACAAAGGAATTTCCTGCCGAATCGCCCTTCAAGGTGAAGACATGCACCTCAATACTGATATTGGCGAACACACCATCAAACTCAAGGTCGGCTCTCTTCAGCTGGGTCTCCAGTGCAACGCAGTCCTGCGCTTTGACCCAGCCAGGCAAGTCCTCTACGTCAAACCGATTATCAGCGAACTGAAGGCATCATCAACCGCTGCCCAGGGCGATATTGATGCCCTGCTCCTTGCCTTTCTGAATAACCGAGAATTTCCGGTACAACTGCAACAACTGGAGCCCCTGATTGCTGAAACCAGCGGCAAGACGATCAATATCCATATGAACATTGCGGGTATCCGCACCCAACAGGGGAGTCTGCGATTTGACATCCTGCCCCAGATCCAGACCACAAACCATCTCGCAAAAAAGAAATAAACCGTTGCGACAACAGCTCCCTATTCCCTACACCTGCTCACCTTTCCCATAATAGTGGACAATGGCATTGACCATATCGGGAATTGTAAAGGCTTCCGGCTGCACATCAACGGTCAAACCATTGTCGGTTACGGTCTTGGCAGTGACAGGCCCGATAGCGGCAATCTTCACTCCTTTCAGCAGTCCAAGCAACTCTTCCTGACTGGCGGCATCAACCATGTTTAAAAAATTAATAACGGTGGATGAACTGGTAAAGGTGATCATGTCAACTTTTCCGCCTTCCAGCTCCGCCCGCAACTCCTCTTTACACCCTTGCGGCGGAACATTCTGATAGACAGGGGCCACCGTTACCTGAGCACCTGCCCCACGCAAGGTCTCGGGCAGAAATTCACGAGCCTTGAGCGCACGTGGAATCAGGACATTGCGGCCCTCAACTCCGAAATCAAGCAGGCTCTCCGCCAAGCCTTCAGCAGTATAAATGGAAGGAATCAAATCAGCGACAATACCATAGCGCAGAAGAAAGTCGGCTGTCGCCCTCCCCACTGCCGCCACATCCGGCCCTTTCAGATTTCGGGCATCCAACCCTTTGGCATACAAGCGCTCAAAAAAGAACTGTACGGCATTGATAGATGAAAAAAGGATCCAGTGATACTCATTCAGACGCTCCAACTCTTCATCGAGAACAGCATACGAGTCCAGGGGATTCACCTGAATGGTTGAATATTCAAGGCATTCAGCCCCGTACCCTTCGAGGGAGGTCACCAGCTCCGAGGCCTGCTCCCGTGTTCTGGTCACCACTATCCGTTTGCCGAACAGAGGCCTCTTCTCAAACCAGTCAAGGGTATCACGCAAGGCCACAACCTCGCCCACTATAATCAGGGCCGGAGGCTTGATCGCCTCTTCCTCCACCCGACTGACAATAGTCTCCAGAGTGGCCACCACCGTATGCTGTTCCGGCGTTGAGGCCCAGCGCACAACAGCTACCGGGGTCTTGGGATCGCGGCCATAGCGGATCAGATTCTCGACGATATTCGGCAGATTCTTGATCCCCATATAGATAACAAGAGTTCCAGCTCCCGTGGCCAGCTTGGACCAGTCGACGTTGGAATTCTCTTTTCCCGGTTCTTCATGGCCGGTAATAAACGACACTGAGGCGGTATAGCCCCGATGGGTAATGGGAATCCCGGCATAGGTGGCTGCCGCCGTCGCCGAGGTCACCCCGGGTACGACCTCAAAGGGAACACCGGCCTTAACCAGCTCCTCTGCCTCTTCACCGCCTCGGCCAAAGATAAAAGGATCGCCGCCCTTGAGCCGTACGACAACCTTGCCGGCCAGGGACCAATCAACCAGCATCCGGTTGATCTCTTCCTGGGTATGGGTATGCTTGCTTCCGCCCTTTTTTCCGGCATAGATCAGCGTGGCATCCTTTGGTACATACTTCAACAGCTTGGGACTTGCCAGGTAATCATAGACAAGCACCTCGGCCCGCTCAAGCAGATACTTGCCACGCAGGGTGATAAGTCCGGGATCACCGGGCCCGGCCCCTACCAGATAGACCTTTCCAGGTTTTATGTTCTTTGCTTGTTGTTCCATAATAGATTAAAGAATATGTTTAAATGATATTTTCCAGTTCATCGAGCAGGCAGGCGACCAGCAGAGGAATCATCAGTTCATGATGTCCGGTCACATGGTACCCTCTCCCGCCCTTGGCCGTCGGCCTGTTCACCACATTGGTCAGAGACCGGTACTGTTTCATGAAGTCAAAATTTGCCGTGGTAAAATCATCTACCTGATGCCCCAGATTTCTGACCACAGTCAAGGCCTTTAAAAACACCTCCGGCAGAAGAACAGCCGAACCGATATTAAGGTAGGCACCGCCCTGCAGATTCGCCACCTGAGCACAAAAGGTCCGGAAATCACGGTGAGAGGTAGCGCCAATCGCCTCCCCTGAGGCCGAAGGATGGATATGGATAATATCCGTGCCCATTGCCACATGCACCGTGACCGGGATCCCCAGACGGGAAGCGGTGGCCAGCAGACTTTTGTCATTATGAGGAAAGTTTCCGGCTACAAGGGCGGCACCGACTGCCGCCCCCATCCCTATCCCGTCGCTTGCGCCCTGATTAATAGCACGATTGAGGACTTCGCCGGTCTCGCGGGCGGCGCCAAAGGCCCCATCGCCAAGAACATTGCCCACCTCCTCAGAGGTAAAACCGGCCATGGCGATCTCGGCATCATGAATAATGCAGGCCCCGTTCATGGCAATTCCGCTGATGATCTTCCGCTCCATCAGGTCAATCAGCAGAGGATTCAAGCCCACCTTGATGACATGGGCCCCCATTCCCAGCAGCAGTTGATGGCCGCCACGATGGACGGCCGCCAGACGACGCACCAATTCAGGAAAATCACGGCCCAGCAACTGATCGGGCAGAGAATCGAGAAGGGTCCGCACCGTGCTGCCGGCCGGTATGGGTCGGGCAAAATTCGCGACCGTCACCTTGGAGGGCCGTCCATGCAGGGAATAGGTGCGCAGTCCGCTGAAGTCCAGCGGCTCAACCATTTTTTTGGGCCTCGTCACCAAAAATATCCCTCTCAACCAGTTCACAGAGCAGATGTTCCGCCCAGAGATGGGCCTCCTGAATATGCGGAGTCTTGTCAGACGGCACATTGAGGAGAAAATCGGCAGTCCGGCCCACAGCCCCGCCATCACCAGCCAGACCGCCGGTGAGGGCCGCCGTCACCATACCCATCTCTTTTGCAACCTCCATGGCCTTGAGCACATTGACCGAACCGCCGCTGGTGGAGATACCCAGGGCCAGATCCTCAGGTTTCCCCAGGGCCTGCACCTGCTTGACAAAGATCTCGTCAAAGGAAAAATCATTGCCGATAGAGGTCAAGACCGAGCAGTCGGTAGTGAGGGCCAGGGCTGCCATGGGCCGACGATTAATGAGAAAGCGATTAACAAATTCGGCCGCCATATGCTGGGCATCGGCGGCACTGCCGCCATTGCCGAAGATGAGTATTTTGCCACCCTGACGAATAGTCAACACCATCTGCCGGGCCAGGGCAACAATAACCTCACCCTGCTCTTTGGCAAATGCTTCCTGGGCCTGTATTGAATTTTTTAATGATGTAAGGATGAAATTTTGCATAATGAATCAGAAGGCAGAGGGCGGAAGGCAGAAAGAGGACTCTTTTCAGTCTCCTCTTTGCCTCCAGCGGATTTAAGGGAGATTGACCATTCGACACGTTCAAAACCCTGAAGCTATTAAAGCGCATGAAAAACGACTCTAAGATATCCTGCACAAAAAGGCAAAAAAAAAGGACATGCCGGTCACAGGAACCGGCATGTCCAAAAGAAAAGCCTTACGAATCTCTGGAGATTCAGCAGGACTGAATTTCTTATTTTCTGTTCATCAGTTGAGCTGATTCATGATCGCGGCAGTTACATCTTTGATAGAGATAGAGCCATCAACGGAAATCACCTTGGCACCGCCACCACTTTTGAAGTAATTAACTGCTGCCATAGTGCCGGTCTTGGTGTCATAATAGATATCGTGACGCTTGCCGATGGCCGTCTCATCCTGATCATCGGCACGGGCGCTCAGCTCACCGCCGCAGACACGGCACACCAGCCTGCCATCTTTCTCCACCGGTTTGATAGCCTCAAAGGCAATATGATTGGGATGGTTATTATCATTGGCACACAGACGGCGTCCCATGATCCGCTCTTTGGCAATCTGGCGATCAAGCTCAATCTCGATCACATAATTCAGAGCCATGCCCGCTTCTTTCAGGGCCTTGTCCAGGGCCTCGGCCTGAGCCAGAGAACGGGGAAAACCATCAAGCAGCCATCCCTGTTCCTTGGACTTGGCCAGGGTCTCGAGAACCATGGGGATGGTGATCTCATCGGGCACCAGATCACCGCGATCGATATACTCCTTGGCTTTTTTGCCAAGCTCGGTTCCGCCCTTGATATGCTCGCGGAAGATAGCACCGGATTCAATATGATTGCAACCATACTTGTCCTTGACAATAGCGCCCTGGGTACCTTTGCCGCTTCCGTTTGGCCCGAAAGCCAGAATATTTACCGCCATACCGTTCTCCTTGATCAAATGTTTTTTAAATATGTTCTTTGTAAAACATACCAATACGCTTTTCTTAAGAATTCAATCTCATACCATAGCTATTGAATGAGCATTCACTCACAACAATGAAGAAAAAACTATAAACCAAAAAAGATCTTGAGGCCAGCAAAATATCTGCAAAATATCTGTTCTTCTTTTTTGACTTTCATTCGGAAAGAGGGTATTTTCACCTAAATTATTCAAGGAGGAACAGGATCAGGCGGCTCTCACGTACTTTCTATCCTTCATCTCCGCTCCTTTTCCTTATCCTCAACACACCAATAGTCATAAAAAAATCATGAAAGCTATCAAAGTGGGCCTTATCGGCTTCGGCACTGTGGGCAGCGGCCTGGCCCAGACCCTTTTCGAGCAGAACGAGCGCCTTATGCGCAAGATCGGCGCCAGGATTATCCTTTCCCGAGTGGCAGATATCAACATCAGCAAACTTCCCGAGCAATTCAAAGAGACGATCCTGTCCAAAGATGTCAAGGACATCTTTAACGATCCGGACATCGACATTGTGGTTGAGCTTATCGGCGGTCTTGAACCGGCCAGAACGTTCCTCCTTGAGGCTATCAAGCACGGAAAACATGTAGTGACAGCCAACAAGGCCCTCCTCTCCATCCACGGCAAGGAGATCTTTGAGGCGGCCGTAAAAAACAAGGTGGAGGTAGGATTTGAGGCCAGCGTCGGCGGCGGCATCCCGGTGATCAAGGCCCTGAAAGAAGGACTGGTCGCCAACCGTATCCTCTCCATCATGGGCATCATGAACGGTACGGCCAACTATATTCTCACCAAGATGACCGATCAGGGCGCAGCCTTCAGCGAGGTGCTGAAAGAGGCCCAGGCCCTGGGCTTTGCCGAGGCAGACCCCACCTACGACATCGAAGGCATTGACACCGCCCATAAACTGGCCATCCTCATGACCATCGCCTACGGCAAGCATGTCCAACTCAAGGACATCAACACTGAAGGGATCAGTAAGATCCAACCCATTGACATCGACTTTGCCCGAGAGTTTGGCTGCCGGATTAAACTGCTGGCCATCAGTCATAACCACGACAGCCATGTCGAAGCCAGGGTACACCCCACCCTGGTGCCTGAATCCCATATGCTGGCCAATATCAACGGGGCCTATAATGCCATTTACTTCACCGGTGACACCGTGGGCAACGTCCTTCTCTACGGACAGGGAGCTGGCAAGATGCCAACAGGCAGCGCTGTTGCCGCCGACGTGGTCGATATCGCCCGCAACATTCTCCATGGCTCAACAGGCAGAGTGCCGGCCCTCTCCTATCTGCCCGAGCATATCGGTATCCCCGCTATCACCCCCATGACCGAGCTCCGCTGCCCCTATTATTTCAGGATCACCGCGCTTGACAAACCCGGGGTACTCTCCACCATCTCCGGCATATTCGGCAAACACAGCATCTCTATCAAATCCGTTATCCAGAAGAGCCGGCAACAGAATGAGCCGGTCAGCATCGTGCTCCATACCCATGAAGCATCCGAGGCCGACGTGCAGAAGGCCCTGACCGAGATTGACGGACTGGAGGTGTGCACCGAGCCAACGGTTAAAATCCGTTTTCTCGTAAATGAGGAATAAGCAATACGCCACCTCGTGAACCTCTGGCAGCACACCCTCAACTTCAGACCAAGGCATTCTTGATGAAATACCTGATCCTGGTAGGAGACGGCATGGGAGACCTGCCCATGGCCGAGCTGAACAACCGCACCCCACTGGAGGCTGCAGACACTCCCTTCATGGACGCCCTGTGCCGCCAGGGTGAACTTTTTCTCACCCACACCATTCCGGAAGGCTATCCACCGGGCAGTGATGTGGCCAACCTCTCCCTGCTTGGCTATAAACCTGAAGAATACTACACCGGTCGGGCGCCGCTCGAGGCTGCCGCCATGGGTATCACGCTTGGCCCGGAGCAGACCGCCTTCCGCTGCAATCTGGTCACACTGAGCCAGACGCCAGATAATCAGCCACACATGATCGATTATTCCGCCGGCCATATCAGCAATGAGGAATCCCACCAACTGATTGCCGCCCTCGAAGAGGGGTGTGCCACCGACACCTTTCACTTCCATGCCGGGGTCAGCTACCGTCACATCCTGCTGGTGCAGGGCGGGTATCCCCAGATGGACACAGTCCCGCCCCATGACTTCACAGGCAGGGAGGTGACAGCCCCCTGGAGCCGCTACCGTGAGCATCCCCAGTGGGCCACGCTCCTGGACAAGGCCCGGGCAATCCTTGAAGCCCATCCCATCAACGCCCGTCGGGTAGCTGCCGGCAAAAATCCGGCCAACTCTATCTGGCTCTGGGGCGAAGGGAGGTTACCCTCAATGCCGACCCTGGCTGAACGTTTTGGCCTGAGCGGCAGCCTGATCTCGGCTGTGGACCTGCTTAAAGGACTTGGGGTGAACGCCGGACTCTCGATCATCAATGTCCCCGGGGCCACCGGTTATCTCGATACCAATTATGCAGGCAAGGCTCAGGCCGCACTCGAAGCCCTTCGTTCCCAGGATTTTGTCTTTGTCCATGTCGAAGCACCGGATGAAGCCGGACACCAGGGATTGCTCCAGGACAAGATACAAGCCATTGAAGACTTTGACCGGAAGATTGTGGGGCCCATCTTCAAGGGCCTGCAGGAAAGCGGTGAAGATTTTCGCCTGATTGCCACCATGGATCACTTCACCCCTTTAAGCCTGCGCACCCATACCACAAATCCGGTTCCCACCATCCTCTACGACTCCAGGCAGACAAGTCAGGGGTGCAATCTCCCTTTCAGCGAGAGGTCAGGCGAGGCTGAAGACAAGCGCCTTCACAATGGGTTAGTCAACGGGGAACTGCTCATGGAGAAACTGCTGGAACGGAAGAAACAGGGATGACGTCCATAAAAGAACTGGTCCACCGCAGCCGGCACCGCGTCCTTTATGGTGACACTGACGCTGCGGCCGTCGTCTATAACGCCAACTACCTGCGCTACTTTGAGCTCGGCAGGACCGAGTTCATGCGGGCCTGGGTCTGTTCCTATCGTGATATTGAGCAGATGGGCTTCGTCCTGCCGGTAACCGAATGCCATATTCGCTTCAAGGCCCCGGCCCGCTATGACGACCTGCTCACCATCGAGACCAGCCTCACTGAACTGAATAAGGTCTCCTGCACCTTCAGTTATAAAATCCTGCGGGAAGAAGAGGGAGCCAAAATACGCCTGCTGGCTAAAGGTTTCACCACCCATGCCTCTGTCAACCGGGAGGGAAGACTGACCCCCCTGCCAACCGAAATCGCAAGGAAACTCCAACCGTTTCTCCCTCATCCCTCTTTTCCGCATCAAGGAGAAGAACCAGGAGAATAACCTTGACATAAACTGCCTATCTGCTATAATGCCAAAATGCATCGCGGGGTGGAGCAGTCTGGTAGCTCGTCGGGCTCATAACCCGAAGGTCGTTGGTTCGAATCCAGCCCCCGCTACCATTATAAATTCAAGGGGTTAAGATTAAATCTTAACCCCTTTTTTTATGTCTTTTTATTCCTCTCCCAACACTATTCCAAACACCGATACCCTTCGAGCCACTATTCAGTGAAGACAGCAGGTGGAAAAACTGTTTCCACCAAAGCACCTTGCAGCGCCAGGATGCGGCCCGCAGCTATCAACTCGTTAACCTGCTCTGTGACCAGCAGACCAGCAGACTGAAAAAGTTCATTTTCAGCATCCAAGACATCAAGGAGGCTTCTCTGTGAGAGAGTGAACTGTTTCATATAGGCATCAAGGGTCGTTTTATTATACGCAATCGCATCTGTGTACATGGTTTTCTTTTCGATAACGGCCTTATATTGTGCCCAGGTACCCTGCGTATCCTCAACCACATACAGGATCTCATTCTGGAGAGTCTCTACTCCTTGCTGAACACGCGACAAAGCAGCTTCACGGCCGGCGACATCAGTACCACCATTATAGAGGTTCCAGTTCATTTTCACCATTGCGGCATTATTATCCTGCCAGGATGGGTCTCCCGCGACCTGATGCTGATAGCTTTTGCTCACTTCCAGAAAGAATTGTGGAGAATAGGGTGAACGGGCCAACTTATACCTAGATTCCAGCTCAGCGACATCGACACCAAAGGCCAGAATTTTAGGATTTCCTTTACGAGTCAAGGCCAGAGCGTCCTCAAGATTGACAGGGGTTGCCTCTGGAGTTTTTGCAAATTGAAGGTTTCCAGGTAAACGTCCGACAACTCTTTCGTAATTAGCGGAACTTGCAGCCAGATCCGCCTGTATAGCATACATCGTGGCTCTTGCACGAGACAGGCGGCCTTGTACCTGAGTCACGTCAGCACTGCTGCCGGCCCCTCCTTTTTGGCGTTGAATAAGGTGAGCGAGCATTTTCTCATGGTCACGAATATTATTTTCAGCAAGGGTCATCAGTTTTGTCTGGCGATAGACGGCCAAATGAGCAATAACGGCATCAAGGGCAATGGACTCCGCATTGTCCTTTACCCGATACTCTCCCGAATCAAGCTTAGCCTGCTGGATTGCTACCCGACTCGAAACGTCGCCCCCATCATACAGTAATTGCCTCAGGACCAGGGCGACCTCACCCCGCTCCTCCCACTCATTATCCGCTGGATCGGCGCCGAGCCGACGGGTGTCAAGATCGCTGTGCTCATCCATCCCGTAGCTCGATGTCAGATTCAAGGAGGGGAGACGGTATCCTTTTGCCTGCCTGAGCTCATGGGCCAGGGCGTCACGATTTTTCTGCAGAATTTTCAACCTGGGGCTACTCGCCAATGCCCACTTGACACTCTCATTAACAGATACTTCATCTAAAGACACCATGCCTGCATCCTCTGCAACATGGTTTGCGCCTAAATCAACTACAGTCTCCCCCAGAACAACAGCAGGAAACAACAACAGAACAAGAAGAAAACTTCCCAGAACTTTTTTAATCACCACAACTTCCCCCATTAAAAATAAAAAATTGAATTAACTTGGTGTCACAATATCATTGAGCAATAAATCGGTAACTATATCCTGGCCTGCGAAGACCGCACCCGCTGTCAGCTCCATATCCGCCAGACTGCTTTCCGGTGGAATCTCCATCGGGTTGCCACAAGCAACATCGACATTGACGACGGTATCCGTGTCGGTTGAATCACCACGGAGGTACTGATCCAAGTCATCACCTTCCTGCTCTTCCCCAACCAGGACATCCCCCAGATGCAATAGAGTGACGTCTGAACCGTCAGGTTCATTTAACATGTTTATTTCCTCCCGACTCTGGTCATTCGCCTCCCAGATGTAAAGAGCTTCCGCATTTTCCGCTTTCATACCCTCGACGCCACTGGAGCCGATAAATATTTCCTCACCATCTCCACCAACGAGAATATCATGGCCGACTCTCTCTGCAGCAGCAAAATCGTCCTCGGTCAATGAAGTCATGTTGATCAGCATCGCCTTGACGTGGGCCATGGCATCTTCTTCACTGACAGCAATTCGCCCAACTGCCTCTATCAGGTTGATGATCTGACCTTCCGTCATGTCTCTTAAAATGTAATTACTTTCAGCAAACAACTCATGCATGGCTTGGGTAATCACAATTTTATCACTTACATCAGAATCTAAAGACTGAAGCAACACCGCCATATTTTCAAGATATTCATCAATCAATTCGGTTCTATCAAGAGAAGCCAAATCCTGCAAGAAGACCAGACCGTCACTAACAGCGCTCATATCAATACTGCCGAGAAAGATATTGCCTATTCTGAAGGTAACCGTATCGCCATCCAAATAATCGAAGCTGCCATCAACTGTTGTATATCCTGTCAGCCCGGATGAAGTTTCGTAATAGAGACCTTCAACAACGCCATCGATGACTGTTGAGGTCAAAGCAGGTGTAATACCGTCAATTTCTACCTTAACCGTCGATGTCGCAATATCCTGGTAAACATTTGTTGTTCCAATTCGCTGCCATTGCGTTGTAAGCTGAACACTATCTCCAGCATCTGCCTTGATCACAAGATAATTCCCAGCATCTGTCATACGTTGCACATCAGCCACAGACAGATTGGTCAACGCATGGTTACCATTTTTGGTCAAATCGATAACCTCAAAATTCTTAAGCTCTACGTATTGTCCATTTGCAAAGTTAATATTCACACCCGTAGGCAATACCAGGATATCTTTGCCGGAAGTTGTTCCCAATTGTTCATTACCGGCATCAATGGAGGTTTTGGTCGGGTCATAGATGATCGTTTCATCACCATCGAGGCTGATAGTCACGGTGCCGCCGTCACTGTCGCCAGTAGCATCGGTAATGGTATAGCCTAAGGTCATATCAAAGTCAGTATTGTAACTGATACCGGTGATCGACTCGATTCCCAGCTTGAATGAACTCTGATTTCCGGCCAGGAATTCCACACCAATAAAGGTGCGGCCACCAGACAATGAGATGGTGTATTTCATCTCGGTAAAATCGGGGTCGCCCGTCAGGATGATGGTTTCACGGATCGCGCGACTGATATCTCCCAGGAATGCAGGGTTCTCAGTTAGTACCGTGATATAGAGCTCATCACCGGATTTTACACTGCCGAAGTTGAAGAGCGATATCTGCATCTCAGCCACTTCATTGGCATGGGTGGTATTGCCATCATCATCCGTTGCCACGGTCACAAAATCCATGACCAACTGATCGCCGGCATTCATGTTGTTACTGTCAACCCCGATATAGTAATTGTTGGTATTGACCGTATGCTCTGCTGCTGCGCTTAGTATCTCTGCCGCCGTATCTTCTATAAGATTATGGGCGACGATGATGGCATCCACCTCTGAAAGATTCCCGGCACTGTCGTTGAAGCCCAGAACGATCGTGTCGTTGTTCCCGCCACCGGGAAGAACGATGCCGCCATCAATCACCACTTTGATGCCGAGAAGTTCACTGGGTTGAGTATAGGTGATATCAGTTGTATTGCTATTTACGCCAAGAGCGCCTTGCATATTGACAACTACTGTGAAGACAGTCGTAGTACCACCATCAATCGTACCTGTGACAGTGCCAGTAGCATCATTATAAACGATCGTTACCAATTGACCTTCAGAGTAAATCACAGGTAATGACGATTTTGCAGGATCCCAGCTGAATGTATTCCCCCCATCTTCTGAGAAATAAGTAGTGACCGTATCCGTTACCGACCCGAGAAATCCAACCTCATTGGCCATGATCAGGGTGTTGTCGCCGATCATGGGCACATCGTTTGTATTCACATAGGTTACACTATCTGTAGCAACAAGAGAGACATCACCATTACTCGATTCTCGCGATGTTGTCGTTGCAGTGAGTGTAAACCCCGCCACTGCAGTAGCATCAACTGAATTCATGGTTATTTTGAGTCCTACCAGTTGCGCCTGGGTAAATGTCCAGGAACCACCGCCATTATTGATACCCGCACTGAATATGCCGGATGCCGGCACACCTGCAACCGTCACGTTTTGCAGCGCTTCAGGGTACGCGCTTGCTGTATCCGTATCGTTCAGCGAATTGCTGATGTTGACATCGAAGGTGTAGGTGGTGGTCGATGGTCCCCTAAGAGAGACCTCATCGATAATAATTCCATCTTTATTGGCCCCGCCAGTATTTGTACCCTCCAAACTAATGGTGCCTGTAGAACTCGTGGCTGTAAACGTCGTTGTATAAGAGGAACTGCTCACTGACGTTAAACTGACCGTTTTTGTTACTGTAGTTCCAGAAGTTGGGACATAAGAGATTGTTGCAGAAGCGGCAGTGCCAAGGGTTCTATACTCAAAACTCATAGTATATTCTTGACCAACAACTAAACCACTCACTGCTTGAGTAAATAGTATATTTGTTCCACTGCCTGGGTGGGTTAGGTTTAATTCACTATCACCTACTGTTGTGAATATCTCACTCGCTGCAGAATGTGTCCAATTAAGTAACGTATTAGCAGCAATGGGAGTTGTTCCATTCGGGAATTCAGTTGTCGCTGTTTGCAGCTCGAACTGACCATTCTTAACAACTTCAGGGGATGGAGCTGTAGTTGCCACCGAATTGTTCACCGTAATTGAGATCGTTGGCCTATCAGCCACAGGGATGACTGTGACCTCAGCCTCGGCAGTTGTCCTGTTGCCTGCAGCATCGGTCTTGAAGAAGGTGAAACTGTCCGGGCCGGAATAATCGGTATCAGGCGTATACCTTAATGTGCCATTACCATTGTCAGTGACAATACCGTGCACGCCTTGCCCAAGCACTGTATAGGTGTAGTTTGCATCTGCCGTGGTATCGACCGTAGTCGTACCAACAATTGCGACCCCATTTTCTTCTTCATAAACACTCAAGGACACTTTATCAACAATCACCGTACTATCAGAAACAGCGATTCCAGCATTGGCAATACCTGAGGTTGTAACAACTGGATCATTTGTCGTCGCAGTGAGAGTCAATGTCTCGTTACCCTCTGTGAGGCCATCATTTATCGTCGTAATTTTTACTAAAACAGAGGTGATAACAGCGGCATTACCCAGGATAGTTATTTGATTCCCTGCAACATTAGTCCAATTCGCACCATCATCCGTAGAAAACTGATATACGGAATTATAATCCGCCGCAACAGCTTCGCCACCGATAGAAAGGTTCACGACAGTATTCGTTGCTTTAACAGAACTCAAACCAACTTCAAAAATAGCACTATTACCCTCACTCACATATACTGGCGCACTTACAAGCAGTGTCGGGTAGTCGTTAATGGTCGTTGCGCCGACGGCAGTGAGGTTTGCCATATCATTCTCGGCATAATCTCTTATTGCAGCCGTAAGTGTCAACAACTCACCATTATCAGGCACCCCGTCTGCAATCGTGCTGACCTTCACTTCAACCCTGGTAGCACCAGCGGCGATCGGCACTTGGTTACCAGCAGCAAGTACCCAGCTCCAGCTTTGCCCATCAGACGCAATATTTTTGTAATAAAGCGCCGAATTGTAATCACCAGCCGTTACATCGCCACCAACAGTTAGGTCAAGGACAGTAGCAACGGCTCTGGTGTCACTTAGATCAATAATAAATACTGTAGATTTACCTTCATCGATTGCGACCGGGCTTGAAACAGTCAATTCTTTGTTGACGCTATAGGTGATGGTGTTCGGCACCAGGCTGTCATTAGCTCCGTCGCTAACCGTGAAGCTAAATTGCGCATACCGGGAAGGATCAGCGTCCTCAGCCGGTGTTGTGACCGTTCCAACCGTGTTGGTTTCGTCTGTATCCGGCCGAAAGACTAAATAGCCGTTGTCGATGTTGCTTTTTATAATTACCTGGTTGAGCGTCACATCAGCCCATGCCGAACCATTGAAATACAGCAGTTTCCCGTCTGTTTCCAATGAGGTGATCTTGACGCTGGCCAAACCATCCCCGTCGGCATCGCTGAAACCGAAGTCGTTAGCGGTCAAAACGTGTGAAGTGTTTTTGGCCAAAGCGACGGTGCTGTCCTGGGCTATGGGGGCGCTGTCATCGTCGGTGATCGTGCCCGTACCCG
>DCUN01000011.1:1594-2518 GCA_002327225.1 Desulfobulbaceae bacterium UBA2213 | reverse complement strand
GGATCATAGACCACCTGGATCGCCTCATAATGAGCAGTCCGGCCGCTGCTCACCTGCCGATACTCTGCAGTTTCCCTGCTGCCACCCGTATAGCCGGTCGTGACCTCGAAAACACCGTCGAGCTCCTCAAAGGGTGGCTCCATGCACCAGAAGCAACCGCCACCAAAGACGGCCACCTCTCTCTGTTCTGCCGCCATCACCGGTACAACCCACCCCATCGCAAGCAGTAGAGCCAAGAGCGTAAAAAGAAAAGACATAGCATCCTCCTTCAGATTGGTTTTCAATAATCATTCTCACATAAAAAAGAATAGGTACGAAAACCTTGAAAAACAAGTAAAGAAATGTCCACTCTGGGCCATTTTTTTTATTCCAAAAAAGATGGCTCATTGCTATAGTGACCTCCATGAAAAATCAAACCAACACCAAACAAACTAAATTTATTTTCGTGACCGGCGGCGTCCTTTCCTCGCTCGGCAAAGGACTGGCGGCGGCCGCTATCGGCGCGCTCCTTGAAAGCCGGGGTCTGACCGTCACCTTCCAGAAACTCGATCCTTATATCAATGTTGATCCGGGTACCATGAACCCCTTTCAGCATGGCGAGGTCTTTGTCACTGATGACGGGGCCGAAACCGATCTGGACATGGGTCATTATGAACGCTATACCAACGCGGTCATGGCCCAGAAGAACAACTACACCACCGGACGCATCTACTATTCGGTTATCACCAAGGAACGACGCGGTGAATATCTGGGCGGTACCGTCCAGGTCATCCCCCATATCACCAACGAGATCAAGGAGGCCATCCTTCAGCTTGACGGCAGCGTCGATGTGGCGATCATCGAGATTGGCGGCACCGTAGGCGACATCGAAGGGCTTCCCTTTATTGAGGCCATAAGGCAGTTGCGCGGCGATCTGGGACGGGA
>DCUN01000011.1:216-1577 GCA_002327225.1 Desulfobulbaceae bacterium UBA2213 | reverse complement strand
CGTGCCGACGGTATCCAGCCCGACATTCTGGTCTGCCGCACCGAAGCCCCCTTAAGCGAAGAGCTGAAGGCCAAGATCGGACTTTTCTGCAGCCTGCCCAAAGACGCTGTGATCACCGGTATTGACGTCGATTCCATCTACGAAGTGCCGCTCCACCTGCACAAAGAAGGGCTGGACTCCAAGATCCTCGAGCTGCTCAACATCTGGACCGGAAAGCCCAATATCAAGCCCTGGGAAGAGCTGGTCTACAAGATCAAAAATCCCAAGCAGACCGTGACCATTGGTATCCCCGGCAAATATGTCGACCTGACCGAATCGTACAAGAGTCTGCATGAATCCCTGGTGCATGGCGGACTGGCCAATGACGCCAAGGTCGAACTGCGCTATATCAACGCCGAAGATCTGGAAAAAGAGGATTCTGCTGAACTGCTGGCCGGATGCGATGGGATACTGGTTCCCGGCGGTTTTGGTGAACGGGGTGTGGCCGGCAAGATCAAGGCGATCACCTATGCCCGTGAACAGAAGATCCCCTTTTTCGGCATCTGTTTAGGCATGCAGCTGGCCGTTATTGAATATGCCCGCAATGTGGCCGGGATGCCCAAGGCCTATTCGACAGAACTTGATCTCACCACCCCTGACCCGGTGATCTATCTCATCAAGGAGTGGTTTGACTACCGCACCGGCAAGATGCAGATACGGGATGAGACCTCAGAGATGGGAGGCACCCTGCGCCTTGGCGCCTATCCATGCAAACTGCGGGAAGAGACCCTGGCCAGGGCAGCCTATGGCATGGAGGAAATCTCGGAGCGGCATCGTCACCGTTACGAGTTCAACAACGACTATCGGCAGCGGCTGGAAGAAAAAGGGCTGCTTGTCTCCGGGACCTCTCCTGACAACAACCTGGTGGAGATTGTTGAGATTGCAGACCATCCCTGGTTTCTCGGCTGCCAGTTTCACCCGGAATTCAAATCCAAACCGATGCGACCGCACCCCCTGTTCCGTGACTTTATCGCCGCAGCCATCAAGCATAAAGGCTTAGGAGCCGTTACGAAATAACATGGCCATTTATATCAATTCCGTTACGGCTCCTTATGCCGCTCAGGTGCAGACAATGACCATGTTGTATTGTTACAGCGGCCAATGATCTCGCCTGTCGCCATAGCCACCCCGGCCGGCGAGCCGATTCAGGTCGGTTCGGGCCACCCCCTGCTGCTTATCGCCGGACCGTGCGCCCTCGAATCAGAAGAGATGGCCCGCAGGGTGGCAGGCACCATGCAGGAAATCTGCGCCCGGCTCGGGCTTTCCTATGTCTTCAAGGCCTCCTTTGACAAGGCCAACCGCACTTCGCTTTCCTCGTACCG
>DCUN01000011.1:0-154 GCA_002327225.1 Desulfobulbaceae bacterium UBA2213 | reverse complement strand
GTCGCCCGGACAGGTAAACCCATCAACCTGAAAAAAGGGCAGTTTGTTTCTCCCTGGGACATGGAAAATGCGGTGAACAAGATCCGCGAGGCAGGCGGCAAAAAAATCATGCTGGTCGAGCGGGGCGCTAGCTTTGGCTACAACAATCTGGTGG
>DCUN01000044.1 GCA_002327225.1 Desulfobulbaceae bacterium UBA2213 | reverse complement strand
CTATCCACAGATTCTGCGGAGGAGGCCAAACCAGAAAGTTTGTAGCGGGCGACTGAGCCCAGCGCACCACCGAATGCAACAATAATGATTGATTTCAAGCTGATGCGCCTCCTTAAGATGCTTATCGCCAAGGGTAACCAGCGGCGGCCACTGAACTCAACCGCGATTAGCGCAACGCTGCTCCCCGCCGTCTGGTTGACCCGTTTGTTGGGCTTTTATCTCTGATCCTTCTGTGCCTGCACCTCTAAGAGTGCACGAACGAAAGATGTTTTTATGATGCGGCCGAACGGTATGCGGGTACGAACGTCTGGAACTCCATCGATAGGTAACGTGGCCTGTGCGCTGACAACGCCTACCAATTGATCATTTGCGATAACAGGACCGCCGCTATTCCCAGGGTATATACTCATGTCTGCCCAAAAGAAAGGCAGAGCGCTATGAATCATTGAAACTCGACCAAAGGATGACACCGGAAGCGAGAAGTGACTTGACGACCAGTGAGCAGACGCCGGATGTTGGCTGACCTGTCCGATAAGAGCGGTAGAACTAGGAAACCCAATGGTGAACACCTCTTGCCCTTCGGATTCAGGGCCATCGGCAATGTCGGATGAGGTGATAGGAACGAAGCCGAGTGCAGTTAGCTCATTGGCAAAGCGTGAGTCCCGTTGATCCAACGATATCAACGCCAAGTCTAAGCCAGGATCAGAGAATGTATATGGAACGGTGAAAGATGCACCAGCACCGAGATTCATTAAAAATTCTCGGTTCCCTCGTTTGGCCAGCACTTCGTCAAACGAGGGAACGCGAAAAATGATGTTAAAAATTTTATTCTGCGCCCGTTCGATTGCAGATTGAAGCAAATTTTGCCGCATGTTTTCGGGCCACGTTAACAAGCGCTGGGCTTCTTCTTCCAACTCACGCTTTGCTGACCGCTCGTCCCATACGACATGACGCGCAGTTAATAAGTACCGCCGATTCGCATGAGCCAGAAACAATGCTGTTCCATGAAAACGAATGTCCCTACTTCTACCCGCAATCTCTTCAGCAAACTGCTCATGCGTTATCTGCCCTTGGCCAAGTAAGGCTCGCTGTTCATCGACCCTCTTAATTCGATCATAAAAGTGTTCGCTGTCGGTTGCGCACTCCAGGTGAATCACGGCCCGTTTCCATTTTTCTAGCATAATGCGCTCCCTTCGAAACATTCGGGGTCAGGGTAAAATTAGATTTAATTTTACCCTGACCCCTTTTAACCATGAAACATAATTCATCTGCGCGAACTCAAGACGTCCTCACTGCACTTATTGTAGCTATTTAATTCGGCATAGGACGTAACGAGATCGTAGTTACCACAGGTGATATTGACTTGCGCTTTTCTCTGTTTATCAAATAAACACCCATCCCTGCAAACAGGGACAACGAAGGATGAAAGCGTATAGTACGCCCCTCTTGGCGAACGGACTTTCGGATAAAAAGTGTCAAATTAGCTCGGATTTTTCTCCCAAATTATGTCAGATCAAGCATGAATAACTACAGTATTTTTTAAGCTATTTGAAAACTATCTTTTCAATCTCTTTTTTCTGTCGCTCTATGCTCTGCACCAGATGAAACTGGACCAGGGCCCGCTGTAGGTTTTCTGCCTCATGGCGTACCTTAAAATATCGGTTGCCGGCCAGATAATCGCTGAAAAACCTGAGTCCAAGCTCGAAGGCGATCAGACGAACCGCCTGAAAAATCAGCTGCCGATCATTGGCGACAAGGAGCGTTCCGGCCCCGGAAAAGTAGCCCCCAAGCACCTCCCGGCACATATCCAGATCAAAGGCTACCTGAGAGAGATCGTCTGCCGCTTCACCTGAGGGATTGCAGCAGGAACGGAGACAGTCACCGATATCGTAATGAATGAGTCCCGGTCCCACGGTATCAAGATCAATGAGGCTGACTGCCAGATCGCTTGCCACATCAAAGAGGACATTGCCCGCCTTGGGATCACCGTGGATCGTCTGCACCTTGATTCTCCCCTCATGCCGGGCCCGCTCGAGTAAATCAGCGCCCGCCCGCCTGGCAGCAATAAAGTTGAGGCAAAAACGAAGATCGGTGTCGCTCTGTATCACCGTGGTGCTCAGCACCCGGTCAAAATGATCGAGATAGCACGGCAGGATATGAAAGCCGGGCAGGGTTGCATGGAGATTCCGGGGTGGAAGGTCAGCCAGCAGGCGATGAAAATGTCCCAGGGCCCAGCCAACCTGCCGGGCCTGGGCCGATGTTGTAATGGTCTGATGGCTTATCGTCCTGTCAATATAGCTGAGCGCCCGCCAGAGATCCCCCTGCCGGTCGATATGAAACGGCTCCCCTGTTTTGGTGGGAAGGAGGATGCAGTTCTCCCAGCGCTGGTCACAGGTGTTGATCGTGCCTTGAAAATGACGGGAGAGTGTGGCCAGATTGGCCATGACAAGATGCGGCTGAGCAAAGACCTGGGGGTTCAGCCGCTGCAGCACCAGAGAAGAGTCTCCCCGCCGCACCAGCCAGGTATCGTTGATATTGCCGGCGCCTAAAACCGTCACAACAGGCTCGACAGCAGGAAGAGCGGAAGCCGCACAAAATTGAGCCACTATTTCCTGCATCGCGCTCAAATCCTGGAACTGGGAGTGCAGGCCGCCCCCTTCAACTGAAAGATCAGCTTCAGGCCCTTGCGCACTGTGGATGAAAAGATCTTGGGTGAGAGATAGGAACCTGCCACCCGTTTATTGATCTCGCTCAGTGTTGGATAGGGATGAATGGCCCCGGCAAGGGCGGAAAGCTTCATCCCGCCATTGAGCACCGCCACCCATTCAGCCAGAATCTCGCCCGCCGATGGCCCCAGGATCTGCACCCCGAGGGGATTTTCCTTTTCATCAAGGAGCATCTTTAATCTGCCCACGCCCTCACCTTGGGCCAGGGCCCGATCATTGGCGGAAAACTCCTCGCTCCAGACCGTATATCCAATCCCGGCCTCTTTGGCCCTTTTCTCATTCATGCCGATCGAGGCCAGTTCCGGATCGCAATAGGTGCACCAGGGCATCCAACGGTTGTTGACCTTACGAGGCAGCCTGAAAATGGCGTTGGCAACCACGATTCCGCCTTCATGCCCGGCGGCATGGGTAAATTGAAACCGCCCGTTCACATCCCCTGGGGCGTAGATATGGGTGTGGCTGGTCCGCATCCGGTTGTCCACCGTTATCCCTCTGGCGTTATGGGCAATCCCGATTTCCGTCAGCCCCAGGCCGTCAATATTGGGACTGCGTCCCTGGGCCACCAGCACCCTCTCGGCCACGATCGTCTCTGCACCCGACCGGGTGGCCACCACAAGTTCCTGGTTTGTTCCCACCGTTCGGGCAGAGGTGACTGTGCTCCCCAGCAGAAAGCGAATCCCTTCTGACTCCATGACCTGCATCACCCCGTCGGCCAGATCATTATCCTCTTTGCTCAGGATCTGGCCGGAGCGCTGGATCACCGTCACCCTTGAACCAAGACGGCAGAAGGACTGGGCCATCTCGATGGCAATAGGACCTGCGCCCAGGACAATAAGGGAGGCAGGCAGTCGGTCGAGAGTGAAAATCTCCTTATTGGTAATATAGGGAATATTCTCCAGGACAGCCCCGTGGGGAGGGGAAGCAGATGACCCCGTGGCAATGACCCAGGATCTGGCAGAGATCCGTTTTCCGTCCAGCTCGACCTGATGGTCATCGACAAAACGGGGGGCGCCGAAGATGACCTTCACGCCCAGACGGCAGAAACGCTCGACCGAATCATGTTCCTGGATGACCGCAATCACCGACCTGATCCGGGCTGCAATTCCGGAAAAATCGACCGCTTTCATTTCCACTTCAGGCAGTCCGAAACGGGAACAGCTTTTCAGGCTATGATAGAGCCTGGCTGATTGAATCAGGGTTTTGGACGGCACACAGCCGAAATGGAGACAGTCGCCACCCAGTGAGGGCTCCTTTTCAATAAGCAGGGTCCTGGCCCCCAGCTGGGCCGCTCCGGAGGCCACGGTGAGGCCTGCCGCCCCGCCGCCGATCACCCCCAGATCATACTCATACGTTGCCATGGCTTCTCCTCCTGGTAAAAAAATAAGCTATGCAAACGGATGCTTCGCTTGCAGGTGCAGCAAGGTCGCTCATCGGTGAGCTTTTTTATCCTTTTTTATCCTGGCCATTATCTTTTTCATGACCAGCGGAAAGAGCCCCAGCAGGACAAAGGATGCGAGCAGACGTGGCGACAGGATGCCGGCCACTGTCTCCAGTTTACCCAGCTCCTTGCCGGCATTCACATAGACCATCGTTGCCGGCAGCATGCCAAGCTGCGAAACCCAGTAATAGGTGGAGAGTCTGATCCTGGTCAGACCCATGGCCAGATTGATGACAAAGAAAGGAAAGACCGGAATCAGACGCAGGGTGAAGAGATAGAAACCGCCCTCCTCCTCGATACCCTCATTGATCCGCTTCAGTTTGTCGCCAAAGCGTGCCTGAACCCAGTCCCGAAGCAGAAACCTGGAGACCATACAGGCCAGGGTCGCCCCCATGGTCGAGGCGAAAGAGATGACGATGGTGCCGGTGATCAGACCAAAGAGAGCGCCCCCGGCCAGGGTCAGGATCACCGCCCCGGGAAAAGACAAGGCGGTGGCGACGATATAGATCAGCATATAGACGCTAATGACCAGTGCGGTCCGCTCAGCATAGAGCAGGGCAAACTGTTCCCGCGATTCCTTGAGATAGGAAAGGGTCAGATAGTGATCCAGATGCAGAAGCTTGAACAACAGAATCAGCAGTACGATGGCAAGGACAATGAGAATCTTGTTGATCGTGGCTTGTTTCATCGGGCCTGAAAAAAATGATATAAATGGAATGTGAGGATTTACCTGTTGCTAGCCGCTCTTCATGCCTGACAGGTCCCAGCACTGCCTTGACCCAAGGCTTTAGGGTCCTGACAGGCAGTATATCATCTTCTATTTAGAAAGATACAGGAATAAAGGTAAAAGGGAAGTGGCTTTCCGGAATGAAAGCTACTTGCCCAGAAGGTGCTGCAGGGCCAGACGGGTCTGCAGCACCTTATAAATATGTGGTAGAGAACGGGCTTGATACATTGCGTCGTAATCCCTTCTGGAGTCAGGTCAGGCGAGATGAATAACAAGACCAAACGGAGGTCAACCGCTTCACGGCGAGTGGTGGAATACATCGGCACAAGTTCCAGGCGCAGGCCCTGAGCCAGGCAAAGACCGGCGCAAGCAGAGTGACAATCTCTCCGGCATCAGGCGGAATTTCCATCCAGAGTGTGCAGATCTCTGGTGGTGGAAGCACAATGCGATCCACACCGAGGGAGGTGCGGGCATCGGCCTCCTGGGCCGCAGTGAGGCGATGGTTGAAGAGAAGGAACAGTGTGGGCTTGTCGGAGGTTAGGTTCGTGAGGTCTTGACGGGAGTAGATTCTTACCTTATTGTGAATGGTAAGCTGTTTGTCAGAAAGTAAGATATTTAATTGGAGGTAGAAGATGATCTCGACAATAACTACCAAGGGCCAGATTACGGTTCCGGTAGCAATCAGAAAATTATACGGACTTCATCCTCACGACAGGGTAGATTTTATTCCCGATGGGGACAGGATCGTTCTTATTCCGGTAAAGACCCTTCGCGATTTTCGCGGAACGGTGACTGGGGCTGGTGATCCTGACCAGGAACGGCAGGTTGCCAAAGATGAGGTAGCTCGCCGCATCATCGAGGAAATGTCATGAAGGTGAGTTTTCTTGATGCCAATATCTTTATCCGTTACCTTACCAATGATGATCCGGTCAAGGCCGATAGGGTGGAAAAACTTCTTGATTCGGCAGCTGCGGGGAAAGAACGATTGATAACCACTGAACTGGTTATTGCCGAGGTCGTTTGGGTTCTCGAATCCTTCTATAAACTGGGTAATCTGACCATCGGGCCGATGGCCAAAGCCATTCTTGCCACACCGGGGCTTGAGGTCATTAATGGCGCCTTGGTGGACAAGGCGGTCGAACGGTATATGGCAGAGAATATCGATTTTATCGATGGGTATATTGTGGCGGTCATGGAACGACATAATGTGAATGAAATTTTCTCCTATGATAAAAAACATTTGACCAGAATCAAGAGCATCCTGCGCAAGAAGCCGTGACTATCGCGGCAGGCCCTGACCTGTCAATGAGGGGTTCCACTGCCGGCGGACTTCTTTTTCGCACTCCTTGTAGAGGATGAAGTCCAGGGCGTTTTCGAGTAAAGCCGCAAGCATTACACTGCATCGGTCAGCATGGCGTGCAGGCCGCTTGCGCGGCTGATGGTGCGATTGACGGCGCCTCTGAAAATGGCCTGGTCGCTGTCAATCAGCGCCTTGGTCTTGGCCCGGGTGACAGCGGTATAGATCAGCTCCCGGGTCAGCAGGGGGGTGTCGGCCTTTGGCAGCACCACCAGCACCTCGTCAAACTCTGAGCCCTGGCTTTTATGGATGGTCATGGCAAAGACCGTTTCACATGCCGGCAACCGGTATGGCTGGTATCCCTTGAGACTGCCATCTTCGTGCTCAAACCAGACCTTGAAGCTGCCCGCATCGGAGTCGGGAGCGGCCATATCCGGCAGGCAGATGCCGATATCCCCATTGAACAGGCGCAGGCTGTAGTCGTTGGCCAGGATCATCACCGGCCGTCCCGGATACCAGGCGCCGGCCAGGGATGGCCTGGTGTCGCGGCTGCCAGGGATGGCAGAGGAGCGACCGCCGGCCAGGGATGGCCTGGTGTCATGCGAGCCATGGATCGGAGAGCCCTCGGCTGCAAGTCTCTGTTCCAACTGGTGGTTAAGCGTCTCAACCCCCCTATCCCCGCGTCGGGTGGCGCAGAGGAGACGGAACTGGTTGAAGCATTGAAAGAGCTGCCGGATCTCCTCCTCGCCCCCGTCCTGCAGAGCCAGGGCCTTCTGCATGTAGCGGCGGTATCGGCTACCGGCAAAGTCCACCGCAGGTTCATGGAGCAGGCTTACCGTTGCTGTCTCTTGAGTCTTGTCAGTGAGCATGGCCCAGGCCGTTCCGCTGTCGTTTGTGTTCACCGCCCGGGCAAAGTCCCTGATCTCCTGGTTGAAGCGGTAACTCTTCTGCAGGGTCACGGTGTTGTCCGGCAGGGCCTCGATGCAGTCGGCCAGCACCGCTCCGGATTCAACCGAGGCAAGCTGGTCTCTGTCTCCCAGCAGGATGAGCCTGGCCCCTGGCTTCAGGGCGTCCACCAGCTTGCTCATCATGGCCAGATCGACCATGGAGGCCTCATCCACCACCACCACATCCCAGGGCAGAGGATTGGCATGGGTGTGGCGAAAATGAGGGGAGTGGTGGCGTACCCCCAGCAGGCGGTGCAGGGTGGAGGCACTGGAGGGAATTCTCTCCCTGATCGTCTCGGTAAAAGGCAGGGTTGAAAGAGCGTTGGCGATGGATTCGCTCAGCCGCATGGCCGCCTTGCCGGTCGGGGCGGCAAGGGCGATGTGTATATCAGATCCCAGGGTCAGGAGGAGCAGGCCGAGAATCCGGGCCACGGTGGAGGTCTTGCCGGTACCCGGCCCTCCGGAGATAAGAGCCAGGGGCCGCTGCAGGGCCATTTCAGCCGCCCGGCGCTGGAAGTTCGGTTCCTGTCCTTCCTGCTCGTGGCCAAAACAATCATCAAGCGCTGTCCGGTAATCGCAGGCCAGGGATGGCCCAGTGTCGCGGGTGCCATGGACGGCACAGGAGCGATCGCAGGCCAGGGATGGCCCAGTGTCGCGGGCGCCATGGACGGCACAGGAGCGATCGCAGGCCAGGGATGGCCCAGTGTCGCGGGCACCATGGACGGTGCAGGAGCGATCAGGGAGCGGGCAGGCAATCCGGGCCATGGCCCGGAGCTGTTTTGCCAGCCGCAGTTCGTATCGATAATATCGCTGGAGATAGAGCCTGCACCGCCAGAGCACTAACGGGGTGGTGATGTCTTGAGAAATGAGTCCGGGGTCGATTCCGCTCAGGAATTGCTCTTCTTTACTGGTGAGTTCCAGGCAGCTGTGGCCATCGGCCAGAGAGGCGGAGAGTCTTTTGATCAGCAGTTCAAATCTGTCCTTTGGCTCACCTTTCAGCCCTGACCTTCCGGCCAGAAAGCGGGCGAACTGAATGTCGAGGGGAGAAAAAATCAGTTCATTCATTTTCTGTCCCTCCGCAAGAGTGACCGCAGGCCAGGGATGGCCCAGTGTCGTGGGTGCCATGGACGGCACAGGAGCGACCGCAGGCCAGGGATGGCCCAGTGTCGCTCGCTCCATGGACGGATGAAGAGCGACCCAGACAGTGATCGAGTCGTTCCAACGTTGCCTGATCCGGCAGATCAAAATAGACACCGCTCTCTGGCACAGTGGGTTCCATGCCCCTGACAAAGAGGTACATCACCCCGCCAAAATGGGCGCTGTAGTCATATCCGCTCATGGCGCTCTGCAGATAGCGGTGCAGCACCAGGGTGTAGAGCCAGTATTGCAGACCATAGTTATGTTCACGCATCGCGATTTCAAGGGCCTCAGCTCCGTAGTCCGTCAGGTGGTCACCCAGCCAGTTGCTCTTGTAGTCCATGATGTAGAATTTCCCCTGGTGGCAACAGATAAGATCCACAAAACCGGTCAAATAGCCCTGCAGGGTCTTGGGCGAAACCGGGGCTACAGTCCGTGATCCCGAAAGGATGCTGTTGATCTGCCCGGTGCTGCTCGGCTGGAGCTGAAAATAAAAGGGCATCTCCATGATGATCTGGGCTGGATCGAGATCGGCAAGGCAGAAGGTCGCTCCGGTCTCAGTCAGAGTCAAGGGGGTCTCTACCACCTTCTGCAGCAGAGTGGTCAGGATCTCGGGATCGGCCTTGACCCCGAACCAGGCGCACTGTTTTTTCAGCGCTTCTTGATAACCGCTGCCTCCGGCCAGGGTGAGAAAAGGAATATCCTCCAGCAGGCCATGCACTACGTTGCCGAACTGCGGCCCTTTCGGGAGTTCGGGGAGCTGGGCGCCCCTTTCGACCGGTGATTGGTCAGTGCCATCTTCATTTTCCGCTGTGTCAGCCACGACGAGCTGTCCTTCAGGATGAGCGGTGACGGCCAGGGACGGCCTGATGCCGTGGGAGCCGGGGATGGCGGGAGCGTTGGCGGTCAGCGACGAATAACTGTGCAGCAGCCAGTCACTGTATAGATTATCTGCTGTGTATACCAAAGAGACAAGCGCGTCCCCCTTTTCACCCCTGGCGGTCATCATCACCGGTTCGACGCTGTCTGCGGGGATTACTTCACAGGCAACAGAGCTGTTTGTGGCCCGATCCTGTAATATCTTCACCTGTGCGGCAAAGTTGTTATCCTCATTCAGCCAAAGCAGCCAGGCGAGGGCGGAATCCATGGAATCGGCGATATACTTGTTGGCGCTCACATCAGCCCAGAAGAGATAACAGCGGCATCGGGCCCTGGTCAGGGCCACATAGGCCAGGCGCAATTCTTCCGCCAGCTCCTCGGCAAGGGCTTTTTGTTTATGTTCCTCAAAGAGCGGCGAACCAAGATCCATGACCAGCTCCAGGTCTTTGTCATGGCAGATTGCTATCCCTTTTGCCTGTTTGATGTAATTGCCCCGATACCAGAGAAAAGGGCAGAAGACGACCGGATATTCCAGCCCCTTGGCGCTGTGCATGGTGACAATCTTCACTGCTTCCTCATCACTTTCCAGCCTGAGCTCGGTGTCCTCCATGGCGTGTGAATCCTCCCGCATGGTCCGCAGCCATTGCAGGGTCTTGGCCGGTCCCATTGCCTGCTCTGTTTCTGCTGTTTGAGTCAGTTCGAGAAGATGGTGGATATTGGAGATCCTGCGCTCGGCCAACGGCTTCTGCGCCAGGGTGAGCAGGATCTCTTCAGAGGCAAGCAAGCTGGTCATCATGGCCAGAAAACCTTGTTCCTGCCAGAGCCGGTGATAGTCGTGAGAGCGGTCCAGCCAGTTATCAATCTGGTGCGGGTCCTGCCACAAGGCGTGCAGCTCAGGCCCGTTCATGCCAAACCAGGAGCTGGTGAGCGCGGTCTTCAGAAGTGTGAGATCTCCTGGAGAAGAGAGCGCCTGCATGAGTAGAAAAAGGTCATGGCTTTCATTGCTGGCAAAGACCGACTGCTGACTGGCCATGACCGCCGGGATTCCGGCTCGGGCCAAGGTTGTCTGCAACTGTTCGGCCTGTTTATGGCTTCTGACCAGGATGGCAATGTCGCGTGGCGTCAGTGGAGCTAGGACACTTTTTTCCCCTTCTGTCGTGCGCAGCAAGATCGGCTTGTCGGGCTGCAGTAGACGCGCGATCTCGGAGGTCATGTGAGATATTATCCGTTTCGTGGCCTTGGTCGAACTCCATCTGCCATTTTTGCTGTCCTGGTTCCTCTCCAGTTGGCTGTAAACCATCACCGGCATGGGCCTGCTATCCTCAAGGAGCTGTCCGTCATCCTTTTTTTTTGCTGCTTTTACCTCGAAATAGGGCAGTTCTTCGGCGGCAAAGGCATCTTCCCGTAATTGAAAGAGATGGTTGACGGCTTCTACCAGATCGGGATGGGAACGGAAATTTTTTGCCAGATTGAGATGGATGTCTGCCTGGGACCTCGCCTTGAAATAGGAGTAGATATCGGCTCCCCGGAAGGTGTAGATCGCCTGTTTCGGATCGCCGATCAGGTAGAGATAGTGCGACTCTGCAGGCCTGATAGCACATTTTCCTGTTTTTGCGAAAAGGGAGGAGAAGATGGTGTATTGGCCGTCATCGGTATCTTGAAATTCATCTATCAAGGCCGCCTGGAAGCGTTTGCCGATAATCTGTCGCAGACCCGGTCCCTGGGGGCCGAGCAGCGCCTGTTCCAGTTGGGAGATAAGATCATCAAACGAGAGCAGGTTGTGCTGGCGCAGGGTCTGGGGAAGTCCGGTGGCAAGTTCCCGGACAAGGCCGGCGCGAACAGCCAGGGTGACGCCCTGCCAGGCCAGAAGAAAGTTGGTAAGTTCCTGCTCCGGCAGGGGAAGGGTGGCGAGAAAAACCTCTTTTTTCTCCTCGCTGCTCTGGCCGGAACCGGCTCTGAACTTATGGCCGTTCAGGGATTCTTTCATCCGCTCTGCTGTGAGAAAATCAAGAGCATCAGGAAGGTTCAGGCTGGTGTTACCGAGAAAGGCCTCTATCTGCTGCCACCATTCGGGGAAATTTTCCACCATTTTTTGGGTGAATTTTCCCTCGCTGACTGCATTCTGCAGATGACTGAGCAGCCCGGCGGCATGCGTCTGCCACCAGAAAGAGAGCTGACTGAGGCTGTGATCAAAAAGGGTGAGAGATTCCTCCACTGTTGATACCTGCGGTTCAATCCTGGCCACTCTCTTTCCGCTGGAGTGGACACTTTTATACAGTTCGTCAGGGCTTGGATAGGTACGGGTGATCAGTCCACAGTGCAGAGGGGAGAGAGGGTATATGTTTCGCCGCCAGTAGTCCTGGGTGACCTGAGCGCGTGGGCGGGATGGGTCCTTGGTCAGCTCAAAATCAAAGAGCTGACCGCTCTCCAGCGCCTGTTCCTGCAGCATGCGCTGGCAGAATCCGTGGATGGTGAAAACAGGGGCAAGGTCCATGTCGAGCAGGGCCAGCTCCAGCCGCTGGAGAGCCAGGCGCTCAGAGATGCCGCATCCGGCAAGACCTGCACGCCAGGCCTCAAGGGCCGGATCAGTCTGTTCTCTGTCTTCTGTTCTCAGTCCTCCCACAAGCAGCTCCCGGGCTGATGCCAGCCGCGCCCGGATGCGTTCTTTCAGCTCTTCGGTGGCGGCCTTGGTAAAGGTCACCACCAGGATGGCTGCCAAGGGAAAACCGAACTCGGTCACAAAACGCAGGACCAGCATGGCAATGGCAAAGGTCTTGCCGGTTCCGGCGCTGGCCTCCACCAGATTGACTCCTTGGTGCAGCGGGGCGGTGGCAGCGTCAAATGGTTCTCGTGGGATAGTCATCGCTTCTGCTCCACAGCACCCCAGACCGGGGTAAAAAAATCTTCGCACAGTTGCAGAAATTCGCCACCGAGCAGAGTTTCCGGATCACATTCACCATAGAGCAGGGTCAGTTCGGCTTCATATCCTTTTTCCAGGTTCTCAGCGAGCACCTTTGTCGCGGCCTGCAGAGGAGAGAGCTGTGGCCGTGATTTTTCCTGTTGCTGGATATAGGCCCAAGCCGGTTCCACCATTAGGGGGCTGGGAGAAAAACAGCCTTGGTGGTAGATGGCCAACAGTTCGGCGAGCCGGGCCAGGGGAGTATCACACGGTGGAAAGTAAAGATCACGGTCTTTGGTCAGCAGATGGGTGGAAACGGGCATGGAGGGCGTAGTGGCAGCACCAAGCAGGTGATGAATCCAGGCCTTGAGCAGATCCTTGCCTTTGCAATCTGTATAGCGGGCCAGCAGAGTGCCGTTTTCATATTTGTCAGTAAGCTGGCCGACAAGATGAAAGTTGCCGATCTGCAGATCAATGACCATGTCCGGCAGTTTTTCCCCCATGTTTGCTGCCTGAATCCTTTCGGCAAAGGATGACAGCTCCGGCAGCAGCCGGTCAAAGGTGAGCTGGCCTGGAGCACCCAGCAGCCAGCGGCCCTCGGCTTGTAATCTGGGGAGTAAGGCTGTAGTCATTTCCGCGCCGCTCTTCTCCAGACAGCTCTGGATTAACTCCTGATTGATCAGGTAACGGTCAAGACCGCTGACAGAAAACAGCTCGCTCTCCCCCGGCAGTTCGCTTTCGCTTTCCAGCCGGATATCCAGTCTGTTACGGACAAACCATTTCTGCGGATGGGCAAAGAAGGTGAGGAGGTCGCTGACATTGAGAGTGCGATTATCCTCGTCGGGCAGCGTTCCTGACCACCACGGTTGAGGCTCATAGAATGGATGCGGATGGCTCATGGCTTTGGCGACTTGACAATTATGGCTGTCATAGCTGAACAAACCGTCTGTGATACCGCGGAAATAGCGTGGGGAAAAGGGCTGCAGGGGATGTTTCTGTACCGGATCCTCGATTCCGTAAGAGAGTCTGAGGGTCTCGATCAGTTCGGTGATCAGCACCGAGGGCGGGATAGCTCTGCCTGTACGGATGGATTGGCCCACATGGCTGAGATAGAGGTATCTTCTGGCTGAGAGCAGGGCCTCCATAAACTGATAGCGATCATCACCCCGCCGGGAGCGGTCTCCGGGGATGAATTGCTCGGTTAAGAGATTAAAGGGGTGAAGGCGTTCGGACTTGGGAAAGATACCATCGTTTAAGCCCAGCAGGCAGACGGCCTGAAAAGGGATCGAGCGCATGGGCAGCATGGAGCAGAAGGTGAGCTGGCCGCGCAGAAATCCGGAGCTGCTCTTGCTCTCCTGCGCCGTTGTCTCGAGCCAGGCCCGGATCACTGCAAGAGGAAGAGTATGGTGGTGAAAGGCGCCGAAACGAATGCCCAGGCTCATCAGGATCTCCCGTAACTGGGCCTGATTATTTTCCCTGTCCGGGCCAAACAGATCATCAAGACAAGAGAGCAACAGTGTTGACCAGTCGGCAAGCGGACGGGGGCGGACAAAGAGCTCGGCAGTCCGGGCCAGCAGTTCGATACATTGACACAGGCCGCCAAGGGGTTGGGCCTGACTCCCTTCGATGTCGGGATAGGGAAGGATCCCCTCCACCGGCAGATCCCAATGCATGGCATAGCCCATGAGCAACCGGTCAAGCCCGGCCTGCCAGGTGGTCTCGGCCTGTTGCGGCAGGCCCATGGCGAGGAGCTGTCCGCTTGAGAGGCCCCAGCGGATACCGGAGTGTGTGACCCAGTGACGAATCAACTCACAATCGGCCTCGCTGAGAGAAAAGGTGGATGCCACCTCCGGCTTCTCCAGCAGATCAAGGACTTCACTCCATGAAAACCGGCTGACGGCCAGATCAAGAAAGTCCAGAAAAATCGCCAGGTACGAGTTGCGCTGACGCAGGCTGCGGTCGGCAATGGAGTGCTGAATGTCATCAAAGACGGCCGGAATGATGGCGGAATAGTCCTGGATGTCCGGGGCCATCACCACCATATCCCGCAGCGTCATGTCGGGGTTCTCCTCGAGCCAGCGCAGGATCTGATCCTTGAGAATCATCACCTCGCGGATGGCGGAGTGGCAGGAAACAAGGGTCAGAGAGGAATCAAGACCAATCTCCTCCCCCTTCTTTTTTGTCTTCCACCTGCCATCGAGCAGATCTGATTGCAGCCGGTGCAGCAGGCGCGGCGAGGTACCTGAACCCTTGGCCAGCGGATCGGTGAAGCTGGTGATTTCATTGAGATGGTCGATGCGTTCAAAGAGCATGGACTGAAAGTCCTGGCCCTGTTTGCCAAGAGAATTGAGCAAGGGGTGAATTTCAGGGAGAAGAGGAATGGGCTCAAGACTGTTTTGCAGCCGGGAAAGATTTTCCCGTATCACCTGCCGCATGCTGGTCGTGTCCGCCCAATAGTTTTCACAGGGCGAGAGGAGATAGAGATGGACATCACTCTGGCTGGAGATGGCGTGCAGGCAATCGAGCAGGAGGGGCGGCATGCTGTGCAGGCCAAAGACCGAGAGCCGGGCGGGCAGGATGGCGGAAAAATCCTCCATCCCTTGCCGCTGCTTTAAAGACTGATCTGTTATTTTTCTTGTCTGTCCTCTGTCCTCTGTCCTCTGTCCTCTGTCACGCAGGCGCTGAAGAAAATCACGCAGCATCTCGCCCCGGTGGGGTGTGTTGTCCAGGGATACGCGCAGTCGCGCCCACAGGGCCATCTGCCACGCTTCTGCCGGATTTCCGGTGCTTATTCTCTGCTGCTGCCAGCCATCGAGCATCTCCGGCCGCATGATCTGATACTGATCAAAGATATCGGCCAGCTGCTGGGCCAGCTGGTAACGCTTTAAAGCGCCCTGCTCGCCGCTCATATAGCGGAGCAGCGGCGCAAACAGCGGCTCTGCCTGCTCTTTTTCGTCTAACGCTATCTCCTGCAGCAGACCATCAATCCTCCAGGTAAGCGCTTCCCGGGCAAAGGCATCGGGATTGATGACCATCTCCATCCGGCTGGCCATCCGGTCAAAAAAACGGGTGGGCAGGAGATACTCGAAATTGCACCAGACCGGAAAGACATCGGCCAGCCGCTGGGAGAGCATCCGCTCCATCCCCTGACTCTGGATCAGAAAATATTCCTTGGCAAAGAGATCCCTTCGTGGCTGAGTGCGCAGGACTTCAACCAGATGGGTCAGGAGATTTTCAGTGCGGTTTGAAAGATGGAGATAGAACATGGGTTTGATTTCGTCTCTGATTATGGCTTGCGCAGGGCGTAACGACCGGTTTTTTTACCGCCGATCTTTTCCACCATTCCCGCTTCAAGCAGAGGACGAAGCAGATCCATTGCGCCTTGACGGGAAATGTCGAGGGCGGCCCAGAGTTCAGCCGGGGCCATGCTCCCATGATCACGCAAAAGGTGCAGGAGCCGCTCCTGCCTTGGGCGCAGGACGAGTAGTTTTGTCGGCGTATTGAGCTGGAGGGTCTGGGTTCGCAGCCAGACACGTTCCAGGGTCAGTTGAAGTCCTTCGGTGGTGTACTCCAGCCAGGCGGTCAGGTCTTCGCCGGCTTGCCGCACGGCCTGCAGGGCGGCGTAGTAGCGCGGTCGGTCTTCCCAGTAGTATTCATCCACCGAAAAAATGTGGTGGGTGTCAAAACCACGCCGGTACAGTTCCCAGAGAGCCAGAGCGCGTCCCGTGCGGCCATTGCCGTCAGCAAAAGGATGGATGGCCTCGAAACGGTAGTGGAGAATAGCGGAACTGAGCACAGGTGAAATCTCGCCCGCTTTAGTGTGACACCACTCCAGCAGCTCGAACATCAATCCGGAGACCTCGGCCGGGGCGGGCGGCATATAGTTCCCCACGCGCACGGCGATGGAGCGGTACCGTCCGGCATCCCCCTGATCCATCACCCCGCCTGCCAGGATGCGATGCAGGTCAAACACATCTTCATGGCGGATTATTTCCTTGCCGGCATGTTTTTCCACATAACGCAGACCGGCGATAGAGTTGAGCACCTCGCGCCGTGATCGCTGGTCCGAGGCTGCCGGTTCCCGGCCCTCTTCCAGGGCGCGCACTTGCTCCAGGGTCAGTGGATTGCCCTCAATGGCGGTGGAGGCATGGACATTGCGGGTGCGGGTATCCTTTTGCAGGGCGGGAATCCAGGAACGTTCGATCGCCGCCCCCTGAAAGCGTTCCCGCAAGGCGGCCACCGCTTCTACCAAGGTGAGCAGCCGGGGGCTGATAGTGTAATAGGGTTCGTAAGACATGCTATGAGTCAAGCATAAGTCAAGTTTTCTGTCAAGCAGGTTCGCTAACAGACTTTTTGTGTTTATTGTGCAAAATAGTCGGAAATGTGGCGGCGTATCTTTTCCGGACGGAACTCAGCCAGGTCTTGATTCATTTCTGAATTCGTCCGTTCCCTCAGGCAGTTGTGGCCTCTGTGGTCCGCAGCTGCTCCCCATCCATGATCTCAAACAGGTCAAAATGGACTGTCATCGCTTCCTGCCTACTGCCCAACCCCTTTCCCTGTATATTCAATAATTGCATAGACAAGACCCGCTAAAATTCCTATGGTGAAAAATAAGCGAAAACGGTGTTCCCAGGGGACCTTTTCTCCATCGGCCATGTATTGCAGCAGGGCGATGACAAACCAGGTGAGGCCGGCCACGTACGGAGCCGTCTGCAGGATCTGCCACAGGGTCGACTGCAGGGTCCTTGTCAGATCGGCAGCTGGCCGCAGATTAAAAAGCAGGTAGACTGCTGCGGTCAGATAAAATGATACTTTTTCTTTGAAACTTTGCATATGAACACTCTCGATACGATTTATTTTCCGGATACACGTCTTCCCCTTCATCAGCAGTTACCCCTGGCCCTCTTTTTCAACAGCGTCCATCTGCTCCAGCCAGTTGAGCACGACGAGAAGGAAGAGGGGGGCGAAGCATCTGCACCAGGCCGTCATCCTTTCACGGAATCGGGCTTCTGTCAAGTCCATACTCCTTCCAGACTGGGGCGGGATCGGGATCGCTTTCTTCATCTGCTTCATGATATAAAAACAAGGAAAGATAATTATGTCGAGCAGTTAAGTTATCTGTCCCTGGCATCTCTATCCGCTCCGGCCAGTCGTGGTGATGGCTCCAAACAGACGATTATCTCCTCACTCCTCCAGGGTGTGGAGCAGGATGCTGATGCCACCAATGAGCAGGAGCGTCTGGCCCTGTGGCAGGCCCGGCTGGTGCTTTCGATTGCCGAGGTACTGGATCAGGAGGAGGAGGAGCTCGCCCTGCAGCTGGCCACGATCGACGATCAGGAGATAGCGCTGTTCAGACGTCTGCAGGGCGAGATCAGGGAGAGCGGGGATGAGGAGGTTGCCGAGGAAGAAGATCCGTTCATTGAACTGCTGGAACTGAAACAGAAGATGAATCAGCCCCGGCCCGGGATGATCAAAAATCGTCTGCGTGCCTGGAGCAGATTGTTTGTGTCTGGCCCTCTGCCCACCTTCCGGCTGTGGACGACCAGGCGTCAGGAGGCAGCGGATATCCTTCTGGAGCAGTATGAGCGTGAAAGCGGGCGCGCACCGATAGCGCTTCTGCAGATTGATCTTCCGGACAGGATCAGCCGGGAGGGGAATGAAGTGAGCCGGGAGGTCGAGCAGTTCAGGACCAGGATGCAGGCCCAGCTGCAGGAAATGGCTGAGGCCTTGGACAAACTGGTTACGACCGAGATCAAGGACGCCACTGTTCCGGCCTTGCTTCTGCCGCAGGCGGAGGCATGGCAGGAGGCGTGGAACGCCGGGCTGGAATCGTCATTTCCGGCCATTCACTCTGGCCGCACGACACTGACCCTCTTTCTTCTGCCAGGGATGACTTTTTCAGAGTTGCTTGGCAAGGCGCAGGGCACAGATGAGATGCCGTCCAGCCACCATGCACTGGTGGCGGTCTGCGCATAACGGTTTTAGTGCCTTACAGCTCATTTTCTTGTTTTTTTTCACAAGAAAATGAGCTGCGAAAGGCACTTATCCCGTTCATTGGGGTTAGATATCGCCGGCCAGATAGCGGACAATCGAAACGGCGGCCACTGTAGCGGTCTCGGCCCGTAAGATCTGCGAGCCGAGCGTGACGCTCTGATAGCCTGCGCGGGAGGCGAGTTCGACCTCCTCTTTGCTGAAACCGCCTTCAGGCCCCAGCAGGAGATGAATCTGCCGGTAATCAGTAAAGGGAGGCAGGTCGTGCAGGCTGCTCTCTTTTTCCTCTTCCCAGAACAGGAGGCGCAGGGTGTGCGGCTCCTGTTCTGCAGAGGGACAGAGCCCTGCCAGGGAGAGGGTGTCGTGAATCTCCATGGGCCGGGGGCGGGAGCACTGCTTGCAGGCGGACTCCACAATCCGCTGCCAGCGCTGATGCCGCTTGCCGCCACGCTGTTCATCATCCATTTTTCCCTGACAGCGACTGCTGACAAAAGGGCTGAAGCTGGCGACTCCCAGTTCCGTACATTTCTCGACGAGAAAATCCATTTTGGTATTTTTCAGCATCGCCTGGCCCACATGCAGCAGCACCTTTCCCTCCTGCTGATCGTCATCAGCCTCAAGGATGCGGGCCGCAACCTGTCGGTCAATGCTTGTTATCTCGGCCAGATAACGCATCCCCGTGCCATCAAAGAGCTGCACCTGGGAGCCGACATGCAGCCGCAGCGATTTGACGATATGGCGCGACTCGCTCTCAGGAAGCAGGACCTCATCGCCATTTCTGGCTGACGGTTCAAAAAAAAATCTACGCATTATGAGACCAGGAAAAGAGCGTGAGAGTCAAATCTCGGTGACGGTACAGGCTCCATGGGGACAGACCTCAACGCAAGTCTCACAGCCGATACATTCGTCAGCGTTCACCGGTTCCGCCTTGCCATCAATCAGCTCATAGACGGATACCGGACAGGCGTTGATGCACTCTTCACTTCCCTGGCACTTATCTTTATCAACAATGACTTCCCACATGGCAAGGCTCCTTTTTTAAGATTTGATAAAAAACCCGACCCGCCGCAGCAGGTCATGAGGTAAACCGATATCTTGTCAAACACCTTCAGGCAGTGTGTTGTTCCACTGCTGCTGGCCTGTTTTTTTGCCGGATACAGGCCACTGGCCAAAAAGGCCCCGCACCAGATCATCAAAAATCTTCCTTCGGTAAAGGTGTTAAAATGAGCGCTGAAGAGACTTGTGGCGCACCAGGATAAAAGGATACCAACTCCTATGATACGCGGCCAACCGGTGACGTTCTGTCTGAAAAAGGCGGCGATAAACACCAGGAAGAGTATGAGACCGGCCAGGCCATGTTCCGCTGCGACCCGTAGATATTGATTGTGAGGGTCATGGGCAAGCTCTCCCTGCCAGCCGGAAACGCCCTTGACCTGCTTGCGGTAGGCCTCAAGAAAGGCACCGGTTCCATGGCCGAACAGTGGTCGCTGCTGAATGATCTTCAAGGTGTTTTGCCACATGATCACTCGTGTGCCCATTGAAGTGACAGACTCCGCTTGATCATACTGCTGTATTTCATTGATTCCCTGCATTATCCCTTTTTTTGCAAGAGGTGAAAGGAAGAGAGCTAGCCCTATGATGAGCGGGAGAGACAGACAAAGAACATATCGCGGCCATCCTTTAACACTGAAAAAGGAGAGGACTGCGGTTAAGACCAGAAGAGCCAGATAGCCACTGCGCCCGGGTGTTATGAGAAGGATGTTGAGGAGAAGGAAAAAAGAGGCTGCAGCCAGCAACACCCTGCTCCCTCTGCTGGTGGCGATCTTGAACCGCAAGAGTACTGCCGCAGTAAAAAGTGCGACCCCGAAAACCATGCCCTGGGTTGCATGATTATGAATAATGATACCAGGCCGTTCATGAATAATAATCTCCATAAACCAGCTGAGATATGAAAGCGCCAGGCTAAGGATCGCCGCATACAGAAAAGTCCATGCCATCCGCAATTTCCAGGAGTCGTCTTCAAAAACTGCAGCGGCCATGGGGATAAGTAGAATTTTACGCCAGCTGGCAAGGATGTCAAGGCTTTCTTCACCGGGTGCAAGGCTGAAGAGAGTTCCTACCCCTAAAACGGCCAGCCAGACAAGTGCCATTACAACCATCGGTTGTTTAACACTCGCCAGCAAGCGGTAGCGAAGTTCTTTGAAAGAAAGGAACGTGAGAAGAAGCAGAATTTCAACAACACCAGTCAGGGATGTTGAAAAGAGCAGGCAGACAAGCTCGGCTATGATCAGGGAGCGAACACAATCAAGTTTGTTAAAATTGTTTACCATGGTTGAGAATTGTTTCACGTTTCCCTCTGACGAGGAGCCCTGTGGGCTTCAATTTGAAGAATAGATCTGAGTTTATTATCAAGGACTCTCTGGTCAATCCCTATGAGAGGGTAGAGGTAGTGCCTGCGGATCCTTTTAATGGTAAGAGTCAACTTGTTGAGCACGTTGCCGCGCCCGGTATTCTGAATAATTGAACCGAAAAGTCCGCAATAGGAACCTTGTTTTACGACTGTTGGTTCAAGCCACAAGATGGGAATATCCAGTTCATTGTCGATTTTGTTTATCATGTGGTCTGCCGGCCAACAGAAACCGTTTTGCTGAAGCCATTGCAGCCGGAGTTGGGCCGTTTTTTTGGTGATCCAGTAAGAGTCTGCGGCCCTGACAAGTTCGGCCCGGTAAAGCATCGTGCCTTTCTTGATTTGAGTCCAGGGGACGGACATGACACAGCCCTCACCAAAAGAAATGTGGCCTAGATTGTGCCAGTCAGCAGTAAATTCAGAGAGGGCTTGCAGGGCGATGTGTTTAAATCTTGCGGTATCAATGAGGGCATCGTCTTCAAAGATAAACCCTCCTTCCGCAGGGGAGGCAGCTATCTTTTCCCAGGCGGTGAAGTGTTTCAGACAGCATGAAATCTCTTCTGGTTGGAGTTCCGTTCCATGATGTTTGTAGTGAGAAAGAACTTCCTCGGTAATTTCCGGGATGTCATACTCCAGTATCCATTCAAATGGCAGACCGAGAATTGAAAATTGTTTAACAATGCTGGTCTCCCTGTCTTCAGCGCCTTTTTTCACATGCAGGACATAACAGGAACAATTCATGAATCGTAAAACTCCTGACTTAAAGTTGTAACGGTAAGATTTGATTACACAGCCAAGAATACCTGATCAGGTG
>DCUN01000193.1 GCA_002327225.1 Desulfobulbaceae bacterium UBA2213 | reverse complement strand
TGTGCTAACCGAATTTTGACCACCTCTGGCTGTGGGCGAACGAGGGTGACTGGTGGTTTCACCCGATTAAAAAAACTACCTGGCTGTTTCAAGAGGACAATTTGATACTGTTTTCAGATTACCCAGTTGAGACACTTCCTGTATTATTCCATATGTTCCTGAGTCTGAGCCCCGCCGGAGGCGAGGGGCGGCTGAAAGCCGTTCCTTCGTCATCGCCACTTTNNAGCACCCGAAGGGCTTGACCTTGACAGACTCACCCCGTCATGCTACTGAGGTCCCCGTTTCATCTCATCGAAACAGCGACGAAGCCAAGAACTCTGGCCACTTGAACAGACTATGTTTTACTCCCCATGCCCTTGAGACTCTGCTTCAGGCGATAGCTTTCCCATTGGCAATTGACGATGTGGGCCTTATGGGTCAGTCGATCAAGCAGCGCCGCAGTCATGACCGGATCACCGAAGACCTGTGTCCAGTCTGCAAAGCCAAGATTGGTGGTGATGATCACCGACCCTTTTTCCTGGCGTTCGGCAAGAACCTGAAAGAGCAACTCTGAACCTTCCCGGGAAAAGGGGATATAGCCAAGCTCGTCAAGGATCAGCAGGTCGTAGCGGGAATACCGTTGGATAAGTCGTTGCAGGTCTTTATCCTGGCGGGCCTCAATCAATTCATTGACCAGGGCGTAGCAACTGACAAACCGGGTCCGGTAATTGTTCTTGCAGGCCTCAATCCCAAGGGCGGTCGCCAGATGGGTCTTGCCTGCGCCGCTGCGGCCAAGGAAGATAATGTTGCGTCGCTCCTTGATATAGTCACATCCCGACAGCTCTCGAATCAGCCGGATATCAAGCTCGGGCGTTACAGCAAAATCAAATCCTTCCATGGTCTTGATCAGCGGGAACTTCGCCTCACGAACCCGGCGGGAGAGCCGGTTCTCGGTTCTTGCCGTAATCTCCGCCACTGTCAAATCCAGCAGAAATTCATCATAGCCGGGGCCATGCTCTTTGGCCTGGCGGAGATGACCTTCCAGACCGCGGGCCATGGTGGACAGCATCAAGGACTTGAGATTCTCCCGCAATTCAACAAAGGTTGCCTTCTCGTTCATTGCACACCTCCCAGTTGCCCATACAGGCTCACATCGGGAGGTGACAGACTTGGCCAGCCGGCAAGCGGCTGGGTGGCGTTACCGGCTTCATTGGCAAAGATCAGAAGATGACACACTCCGTCACTGGCGCTGATATTTTTTTCCACAGCGAGCTCAACCGCTGCTTCGATATCATCTGGCTTATGATCCTGATACAGCATCAAAACAGAGATAAAGTCCTTGATACCCCTGGTCTCGCCTTGAGCATCACAAAAACGTGCCAGCAATCGGTGCAGCGAGTCCGGCCACTGTTTGCGCCACTCACGGATCGGTCTGGCACTGTTGAAGGACAGCGGTCGCTGCTGGATCAGCTCCAGATAGTGTTCCGGGTTCAGGCACCATTTATTATTGCCAAACACCCGCTCATGGGTGGCAATGAACTTGGTACCCGTAAAGATCTCTACCTGATCGACATGCAGCAGGATCTTCAGCTTCTGCCCCACATGCCGCCAGGGAATGGAATAGCGATTCTTGTCCACGATCACCGTGCCGTATTTATCGCCACGGCCTTCATGGGCATGGGTGTTGTAGTAGGCTACTTCCGGCAGAGAAAGCAGAGATGCCTTCTCTTGCTCATAGAGGGCGTCAACATTCTGATCCCGGCCTGCCATCTTGTGGGAGCCATAGGCAAGGCATTGTTTCAGAATGGCTTCGTTTAACGCTTCAATACTTTCGGCCTCGGGCACCGGAACCATATAGTTGCGACGGGCAAAGCCTACCAGACCTTCTACTCCGCCTTTCTCATGACCGCTGGCAGGGTTGCAGAAACGGGCCTCAAAGCTGTGGTAGGCCTTGAACTTACGGAAACTCTCCTGCTCGATCCGGGCTCTTCCCTGCATGACCTTACGCACGGCAGTGGTCAGGTTGTCATAAATCAAAAAAGGAAAGATGCCGCCAAAAAATTCAAACGCCCTGATATGCGCATCAAAAAAGGGCTGCTGTCGTTCACAGGGGTAAAACCTGACAAAATGCTTCCCGGAAAACTTGCTGCGCATGCAGAAAAACTTCAACCGAACCGGCTCCCCGGCAATGATCGCCATAGCCGTGCCCCAATCTACCTCGGCCTCGCGGCCGGCATCCGGTTCGCAGGGAATAAAAACCTGGCAGGATGCATCGAGGCCCAGATTAATCTTAGCCTGTCTTACATAGCGGCGGATAGTGGATTCACCGCCAGCAAAACCGTGCTCTGCTACCAGACGGTTAAAAACTCTCCGGCTTGTATGGCGCTGCTTCTTCGGTTGTGCCTGGTCTTTCTTCAACCACCCATCGATGATCGTTTGGTAAGGGCCAAGGACGGGAGAGTTCTGTGACTCTCGTTCCTTGTACCCCCACGGCTCACCGCGGATTGCCTTCTTGATCGTATTCCGTGAATGCCCAGTCTGACGGGCCAGTTCCGTAATGTTCTTCCCATAAACCCTATAGGCTGTCCTGATAAACTCATATTGATCCATCTCAAGCATCTCCTTTCCTCCAGTTAAAATTTTAATCCGTATTCTAACTGAAAAAGCTATGCCAGGGGTGGTCAAAATTCGGTTAGCACAACAACGATTTACTGGTCAATTTTAGATTAGCACAACTAGGCGCGAGCGAATCGCGCAGTAACG
>DCUN01000117.1:4209-11696 GCA_002327225.1 Desulfobulbaceae bacterium UBA2213 | reverse complement strand
GCTGAAAATATTAGGGAAGGGCTGAAGCTTACTCTCAAAGATGTGGAAGAAAAGGGGCTCGATATCTTGTCGCCCTGGAAAACAGGGACACTCGCTCTGCCCCGACTGCACGAGGTGGCGGCCGCGATCAACCGAATGCGGGCGGAAGGGTGATTTTCATTCATACAGTTTCAAGCACATTCCTGGCATCTCCTTGAAATTCAAAACCAATAAGAAAAAGCCGTCCCTTAAACAAGGGAGCTGGCTTCGATATAACTTGAGTTTACACAGATAAAATTATTTGCCAGCTTGACCCTTTTTTTTACCCATTTGTCCTGCTGTCTGATGATTTCGTGCATGATCACGTCGCTTATAGGGATATATTTCTGGCTTGATTTATTCTTGAACAGGCCGTGGAAGGTCCCTTGCATATCAAAAAACGAGTTAACCCTGGCTTTAGTTATCAGGTGAATGGTCTTTGACTCATCGCGGGTTTTTTCTTTCAGCTTATCAGCCCGTGCCTTTTCCTCCGAGCTGCCGAGTCCTGTAAAATCATCATAGAAAAAAATGATATTCGGCTGTCTTATCTGGATGCTCTCAAATGTCTGATATTTATCAACGCCATCGATAGAAAGAACAACATTATACATCAACAATCCGTCAGTGAAGCTTTTGTAGGCAGGGTCTTTCCAGTACAGATTGGCGCTGTTCAGCAGATCCGTTGTCCGCAATAATGCGTTAGGCACATCGATTTCGCCAGAATATATTTTTCCCGGAGTGAAGAGGGTTATTGTTCGTCTTGCTGGGATCATGTTTGCCACCTTTACCAGATATCCTGGTGTCAGTTGTAAAGAATCGATTATAAGCCGGAAATGAATCCCGGTTTTTGTTGATCATGATACAGTTCATCTTCGAAGTTATGAGAGTAAAGAAACCGGAACGAGGGAACCCGGATCCTTTTTTTTTGACAGCTTTTTCTTTGTGTGAAAAAAAAGGCGCCATAGTAATCTTGAGCCAGCTTGAGCTGGAATCAAACAGATTGCAGCCGAAACTGCCGACTTCATTTTCTACTCTACCAATTTGTTATCTTGTAAAGCAGGCCAGCGGGGTATTCAATACCGCCGCTCCTCCCAGGTCTTTTTCAATCTCCAGCAGCCGGTTGTATTTGGCGATCCGTTCACTGCGACAGGCTGAACCACTCTTGATCTGTCCGCCCCCCATGGCCACAGTAAAATCAGCCATAAATGTATCCTCGGTCTCACCGCTGCGGTGAGAAATTACATAGCCCCATCCGGCCTGGCGGCAGAGTTGTATGGCATCTATGGTCTCGGTGACAGTACCGATCTGATTGAGTTTGATGAGTACGCTATTGGCTGATTTTTCCTCAATGCCGCGGGCAATGAAACGGGTATTCGTGACAAAGAGGTCATCACCTACGATCTGTGTTCTGTTGCCAAGGATTGCGGTGTGTTCCTTGAATCCCTGCCAGTCATTTTCAGCCAGACCATCTTCAATGGAAACAATAGGATACGCGTTAAGCCATTGTTCGTAGAGATGAGTCATTTCAATATTGCTCTTGCTGCCCTGACCGGACTTGTCAAGATGGTAGGCACCGTCTGCAAAAAATGAGCTGGCTGCCGGATCCAGGGCTATGGCCAGATCAAGACCAGGCCGGTAGCCGGCGGTTTCGATGGCGTCAACGATAAGATCGCAGGCCTCTTCGTTGCTTTGCAGGTTCGGCGCGAATCCCCCTTCATCGCCGACACTTGTGGAATAGCCCTTTTTCTGCAGGATATTTTTGAGGGTATGGAAGGTCTCCGCCCCATAACGCAGGGCCTCGGCAAAGGTTGGGGCCCCGATGGGCATGACCATGAACTCCTGAAAATCGATGCTGTTGTCCGCATGCTTGCCGCCATTGATGATGTTCATCATCGGTACTGGCAGACGGATCGCACCGGGGCCACCCAGGTAAGCGTACAGGGGAAGTCCTGATGCCGCAGCCGCAGCCTTGGCCACAGCCATGGACACTCCAAGTATGGCGTTGGCACCCAGTTTTCCTTTGTTTGGGGTGGCGTCAAGTTCAATCATCATCCGGTCGATCTCGGCCTGGCGCGCAGGATTGAAGCCAGTGAGCATCGGGGCGATCAGGGTGTTGACATTTGCTACTGCCAGAAGTACGCCCTTGCCGTTATAGCGTTTTTTATCTCCATCACGCAATTCCACCGCTTCATGTTCACCGGTAGAGGCTCCGGAGGGAACAGAGGCAGATACCCGGATTCCATTGTCCAGACCACACACAACGCGAACGGTCGGATTCCCTCGAGAATCAAGAATTTCTAAAGCGGACAGCGAGCTGATACGTGGTTGCATTGGCTTCCCTCCTGTGTCGGCATGTTCTGTTCATCTTATGCTTAAGAACCCATGATTGTTATTAATGCGTAAATAAACCGAATTGTCCAGCTTTTCTGTTGAAAGCTCATTTCTAAAAAAAGTCGAACTGAATCGTCCATGGGGATAAAGTGTATTTAAATTTTCTTCCTTATTCTTTTGTATGGTAATATATTTTTTTTTGGAATGTAACGTGAGTGTCAAATTTTGAGCATGGATCTGGTTCGGTCAGGAGTGAGGACAGGGTTGTGGTATGGTCGATAATCAGCTGAGAAATTGCGACAAGGATGAAAACGTATGAGTGATAAAATTCTTCTGGTTGATGATGAGCCGAATATGCTTGAGTCGATGCAGCGCCAGTTGCGGAATCGTTTTGATATCAAGACTGCCCAGAACGGAGAAGAGGCTCTGGAGGTGCTAAGAACATGTGGGCCTTTTGCCATTATTGTCTCAGACATGAGGATGCCGGGGATGGATGGTGTGCAACTGCTGTCCCGGGTGAAAGATATGTACCCGGATACAGTGCGTATTATGCTTACCGGAAATGCGGATCAAGAAACAGCAATCGAAGCAGTGAATGCCGGGCAGATTTTTCGTTTTCTCAGCAAACCATGTTCAACCGCAACCCTTGCTACGGCACTGGCCTTGGCGGCCAGACATTATAAACTTGTAATTGCTGAAAAGGAGCTGTTGAACGAGACCTTGAAGGGAAGCATGAAGGTGCTGAGTGAGTTGCTCAGTCAGTCCAATGCCACGATCTTTGGCGCAGGGGCAAGGATTAAAAAAATGGTGGGAAGGCTCTGTAAGCAGGAACCAAGTCCTCATGACTGGCAGTATGAGATTGCCGCTCTTATGTCTCAAATTGGCTGTATCACTTTGCCGCCTGATATCTTGCATAAACTGTATGCTGGAGTTGAGCTCAGTCCTGATGAACGTGAGATGTATGAACAACATCCTGATGTTGGACGGAGGCTTTTTGCCCATATCCCCAGGATGGAACTTGTTGCCGGGATGGTTGGCATGCAGTTGTTTCCCATGGCTGAGTATGAAGAAGATCCTGTCTCTCCTGATGATGCAGTTATCTGTCGTGGGGCTCAAATGTTAAAGGTAGTTATTGATTATGATTTGCTCAGTTATCAGGGGCTCTCGCATTATGCTATCCTGCAGAGGATGAAAAAAACGTCAGGGCTTTATAATCCTGACATCTTGAATATTCTGGCAGGGTTAAAGATTGAAAAATGTCAAGGTAAGGTTGTGAATCTCAAGATAAAAGATATCCAGACGGGCATGATTGCCGAAGAAGATGTCTTTGCCAATAATGGGGTGCTGGTTATTCCCAAAGGCCAGTTTGTGACCTGGCAAATTCTTCAGGGATTGTATAATTTTTCCAAGCAGGTAGGTATTAAGGAGCCCATTTGTCTACGTATGAACGTTAATGAAGAAGGGTAGTAAATATGCTTTTCTTTGACCGGGTGAAGAGATTCTTTACCTGTATCTTTGTTATAGGTTCTGGAGGGGATAACTTGACTTATTTAGAGATGATAAGTATTTTTATCGTTAGTTCAGATGTGACAAAGTCAGTGAAATGGTGATCAATATCTAAGTCTTGACACATTTGTTCTCTTGAAATTTTATTTCCGGGAGGCCCTATGAGATTTTCAGGGAAAACATGTTTATTGATGGTGTTTTTTTCATTATTGTTTTGTGTTCATGGGATTGCTGGCCAGTTTCAAGGTGCCCAGCAGGCGCAGGAATCAGCAGGGCAGAGTACTGAGGGAGTTGTTGTCTTGAAAAATTCTTTTCATGTTACAGGAGATGAGCTGGCCAACCTTACTCCAAGGGAAAGGAAGTGGTACTATAGATTTCAGGAAGGGGTTCCTCTTTTTGATGGTTGGAAAAAGATAACCCAGGCGGTTGTGGAAAAATTCCCTGAGCATGAGCGGGAAGGGAGATTGGCGGCTATGCAGGCGCTTGGCCTTAAAATCGGTCATGAATGGAGCCGGGATAATCGAGTGCGCAAGGTAAACACTACAACTTTGAGAGCCTGGGGACAAGATCTGCGCAAAGCCGGAGCTGAAAGTCATGTGCAGCTGGCCAATGTTTTGCATAAAATAGACAGCGAGGTGAATGCCCTTTTATATTTGAAATAGTGTGTGACTGATGACGGGTTGGATCAGGGATCAACTACCCTGCTTATCTCGCATTCCAGCCTGCCACTGTGGAGCAGTACTTCTATCTGTTCACCCGGGTGAACCTGGGTGCTTCTGGTAATTATTTCCCCTTGGTTTTTTTCTGAATTTTTTCTGCTGGCGATAGCATACCCCCGGGCAAGAGTGGCAAGGGGACTGACTGTATCTAACAGTGCTGCCTGGGCGGAAAGGGCTGTGCTTTTTTGTGTGATCAGAACGCGCATCTGCTGGGTCAGTCTTTCTGTGGCATGGCGGAGGCGTTGAGTCTGAATGGTCATTCTGCTGACGGGTGACTGGCGCTCTAATCTTGAAATGACTCTTTCAAGATTGAGTGTTTGTTGCTGCAGAAGCCTTTCCACGGAGTGGGTCAGCCGGGAGGTGCTGTGGTCTATCTGCAAGGTAAAGTGTGAAAGAGTCATCCCCAGATCTCCAAGCAGACGTTTGTTCTGGGAAACTTGCCTGCTGTAGCTGTCAATTTTTTTCAGAAGCAGGGAGATAATCTGTTTTTTTAAGAGGCCTATCTGTCTTTGCAGTAACATGAAATCAGGGATGATCTGTTCCGCAGCGCCTGTCGGGGTCGGGGCTCGCAGGTCAGCACAAAAATCGGCGATGGTGAAATCGACTTCATGGCCAATGGCTGAAACTATGGGCAGGGTTGAATCGGCAATGGCTCTAGCCACGCACTCCTCGTTAAAGGCCCAGAGGTCTTCCAGCGAGCCGCCGCCCCGACAGAGAACGATGATATCGGTATCCAATTCTTTGTTGATTCTGGTGATTGCCGCCGCAATTTCTTCGGCAGCGCCCGTTCCCTGAACCCGTACCGGAAATATCTGAATGACCGCGCCCCATCCGCGCTTCCTCCATATTTTAAGAAAATCATGGACCGCAGCGCCTGTTGGTGAAGTTATCAGGGTAATATTTCGGGGGTACAGAGGGGCCCTTTTCTTCCGTTCTTCGTCAAAAAGACCTTCCGCAGCCAGTCTTTTTTTCAGCTCTTCAAATTGAAGCTGGAGCAGGCCGGTCCCTTGAAAGTCAATTGTGTCAACGATGAGTTGATAGTCGCCACGGGGTTCATAGACAGAGATCCGACCATGACAGATAACTTGCTGGCCGTCACCAATATCCTTGGCCAGAAAGCGTTGCTGCCCTTTAAAGAGGACAGCGCGAAGCTGGGCGCCCTCATCCTTGAGGGTAAAATAGCTGTGGCCCGAGTAGGGGCGGGAGAGGTTTGATATCTCGCCGCTCACCCTGACAAAGCGAAATTCACCTTCAAGAAGATTTCTGATAGACCTGCTGATCTGTGAGACTGTGAGTGTCGTCAGCCCTGAAGGTAGTGTTGTAAAAGATTCCATTTAGATTTTTTTTTTGCGGGACCATCAGAGTTTGGCAATGGACATGCTGGCCGCTATCGAGTAAAAAGAAAAATTCATATTCAGAAAAAATAATCTAAGCTGTTGTTGCAAGATAAAATCGTTCTGTGGATGAAAAAGAAACTATAAGGATCTGAACGAAGTGGTCAGGATTGGAATGTTTATCATGGAACCGATCCTAAAATGTTTGAGTATAAAGGTAAAGTAAAAACCAAAAGGAGGTTGGCACATGGCAGGACAGAGCGCCTTTGACAGTCATCAGGTTCAGCAGAGTTCTCATAGCGAAGGCAGTGGTCTGCTTGAGCATTTAAATTTGCCCCCTGTTGTTATCCGGTTTATTAAGAAGAATAAAAGGAATTTGCAGATAGGGGTCGTTGCTGTGCTTGCAGTGGTTACCTGCACGATCCTGTATGATTCTTACCAATCAAACCGGATTCAGAAGGCATCGGCAGCACTGGCTGTTGCCATGCAGGCAGCTGAACCGGAAAGGCATGAGGCCCTTATTGGTGTGGCGGCTGATTTTTCAGGAACGCCTTCGGAGTACTGGGCTAATGCCGAGCTGGCCCATGAACAGATGAAAGCGGGTAAATTTAAAGAGGCCGCTGAGCAATACGGGGCCGTGAGAAAAAAAATAAGCGGATCTGATCCTCTTTTTGCCTTGCTGACCTTTGGCCTGGCCCAGGCAAATGAGGCCGCCGGCACGTTTGATGCGGCAATTATCGAGTATAAGGCCCTGCAGAAGATTGAGGGCTATGAAAGAGAAGGTGTTACCGGTTTGGCCAGAATATATGAATCTCAAGGCGAGTTGAAACAGGCACTCAATGTGTATGAGGAGTATCAGGCTACTTTTACCGGTAAGAGTCAGGATGATCCTGCCAAGGCAGAGCTTGAGGAGAAGATCGCCAGGCTCAAAGCGATGCAGTGAAACTGATTCAGAACCCGCTGGAGATAGCTGTCCTTGCTGCCACTTGGCGGCATGAGGGGCAGAAGATTGCCCTGGTACCGACTATGGGCTGCTTTCATGCTGGCCATCTTGCCTTGATGCGCCAGGCAAGAGAGCGCGCCGATCGGGTGGTGGTCAGTCTTTTTGTCAACCCTATTCAGTTTGGTCCTGGTGAAGACCTTGCCGCCTATCCGCGTGACCTGCAGAGAGACATGGAGCTTGCCGCAGGCGAGAATATCGATGTCCTTTACGCCCCAACTGCCTCAGATATGTATCCTGCCGGCTTTCAGACCACTATCCGGGTGGCGGAGCTTGGCAGGGGATTGTGCGGGGCCAGTCGGCCCGGCCATTTTGATGGTGTCTGCACGGTTGTCATGAAACTTTTTTCCCAGACTCAGGCGCATCTGGCTGTCTTTGGCGAGAAAGACTTTCAGCAACTGGCAGTGATCAGGCGTATGGCCCGCGATCTGGATCTGGTGGTAGATATTGTATCTCATCCCACTGTTCGCGAGGCAAGCGGTCTGGCCATGAGCTCACGTAACAGTTACCTGCAGGAAGAAGAGAAAAAGATGGCGCTCTGCCTTTCTCAGGCCATTCTTTTTGCCCGGGAAAAGGTGA
>DCUN01000117.1:0-4174 GCA_002327225.1 Desulfobulbaceae bacterium UBA2213 | reverse complement strand
GAGGTGAACAGCAGGTTAGTCATGGCGGTAAAGATTCATGAAAGAATTCGTTTGATAGATAACGCCAGACTGTTTGAACAGTAAAACAACAATAAGAAAAGAGAAAAAATGTTGCGACAGATGCTAAGGACAAAGCTTCATCGGGCGACCGTTACTGAAGCGGATTTGAGTTACGAGGGAAGTCTGACCATAGATAAGAATCTCATGGATGCCGTGGGGATAGTGCCCTTTGAGCGGGTCCATGTCTATAATGCTAATAATGGTGAGCGTTTTGATACCTATGCGATTGTTGGTGAGCCGGGAACCGGGGTGATAGGATTGAATGGTGCCGCGGCCCGCAAGGGGATGGTGGGCGATATCATTATTATCTGTACCTATGGTCTCTCTGCTGAAGAGGAGGTGCAGGAATATCATCCTGTTATTGTCCTTCTCGATGAGCATAACGCCATCAAGGAAACGCTCAGTAAGTAAGATTATTTNNTTTCAGGGAGGTGCCGTTAATGCCAGGTTTTGAGATTTTTGGTGAAGAAGAAAAGAAAGAGATTCTGGATGTCCTTGATACCGGTGTCCTCTTCCGCTATGAATTCGGCGCGCAACGCAAGGGCGTGTACAAGGTCCTCGAATTTGAGAAACAATTTGCCGCCTATTGTGGAACTTCCTACGGTCAGGCTGTGACCTCTGGAACCGTAGCTCTGAAAGTGGCCATGGCCGCCCTAGGGATTGGCCCTGGGGATGAGGTCATTACCCAGGGTTTTACCTTCGTTGCCACCTGGGAAGCGATCCTTGATCTTGGCGCTATTCCGGTATTCACTGAAGTCGATGCGACCTTGAATATGGACCCTGTGGATCTGGAAAAAAAGATTACCGCTAAAACCCGCTGTATCATCCCTGTACATATGCTGGGGGCTCAGGCCCGTATTCAGGAGATTGTTGCCATTGCCAAAAGGCATGACATCCCTGTGCTTGAGGATACGGCCCAGGCTGCGGGAGCCAGAATTAACGGCCGGCATCTTGGTACTTTCGGTACCTGTGGCACTTTTTCTTTCGATGCGGTGAAGACCATGACCACCGGCGAGGGCGGCATGATTATTACCGCTGATGAGGAGTTATGGCGAACCATGTCGGAATATCATGATCATGGCCATGATCATGTGGTCAATCCTGGCGCCCGTGGCGGAGAAGGCAGGCGTTTTATTGGTTTTAATTATCGGATGATGGAGTTGCAGGGGGCCATCGGACTGGCTCAACTTGCCAAGCTTGATTCCATGATAGAGGCCCAGAAAAAAACCAAGGCTGCCTTGAAAGAGGCTGCTGCTTCTATTCCCGGGCTGAAGTTCAGGGAGCTGGTTGATGAGGCAGGGGATTCAGCGACTTTCTGCTGTTTTATTCTGGAAAGCAGGGAACAATGTCTGCGGGTGAACAAGGTGTTGACTGAAAATAAGGCCGGGGCCATAAATTTTGGTGAGAACAGCTGGCATTTTTATCCACGCTGGGAGCATCTACTGGCCGGATCAACCGTTGCCCAAAATGGCTGGCCGTTTCTCGAACCAGGCGGCAAAAGAAGGCTTATCTACGACCCGGAATTACTGCCTGCTTCGGCAGATCTGATCAGCAGAACCTTGGTCTATCCGGTTCCGATCAAGATGTCGGAAGAGAGACTTGTGGAGATGACAACAGCTCTGCGTCAAGCGGCAAAGGCATAAGGTCTATCCACCTTCAGCAGAGTCTGGAGGTGGATAGATTTACCAGAACAGGACTTATCTAGTGCCCGAACGGAAACCCCCATTCCCAAAAGTTTCCGGTCCAGCTATCGATAGAATTTGTGACTGCCGTATTGATTGAGGTAGGTGAGAGTGGAAGACCATTCAGGATTTACTTTCTCCTGATGAAAGTGGGTCGCACCGGCGGTGAAATCTTTGGTGCTGAGAGCAATATAGGCAGATTGCATGCATTGAAAAAAAGCCGGCATGTTTTTAGGGAGATACGACTCTTTAATGGTCCAATTGAACTGATGGGGTTGGGTCACCACATCTTTGACCGAAAGGTTCCTCTTTACGGCCCGATTCAGGGTGACATGGGCAATGGCAAGCTGTCCGATCTGCGGTTCGGAGCGGGCCTCATGATAGATATTCAAAGTCAACCACAAAAGTCCTTCCAGTAGCGTCATTTTACTCCTCCATTACTGTGTCTATATTCAGAATGATATTTAATATCACAATCTGACACAAAATGCAAGCCTGGCGTTTTTGTGGTCACGGTATGCTTGGGCGTGTTTGTCTCTGATGGTTATAAATCTGAGCTGTCAGGGTGACTCTTCTGGTCAGGAAAGATGCCGGAAAAGAACGAGGGCGGGTTGTCATCTGATGACAATCCGCCCTCCTGTTTATCTGCCTGTCCAATCTCTTGACAGAGGTGACTCTTGTTCGTGTAAGCTAACCCCGATGAACGGGATAAGTGACTTTCGCAGATTATTTTCGGATAAAAAACAAGAAAATAAACTGTAAGTCACTAATATAAAATTGAACTGTTGCCTTCATGGGCCATCTGGTAGATATTGATTACCTCACTCAGTGTTGGCTTGCGAGGGTTGTTTTCAACAGGGCGGGTCACGGTCAGGGCAATCCTGGCCATTTCCGGGATCTGATCGACTGGAATGTCCAGATCCTCGAGGGTTGCAGGGATGCCGACATCTGCATTCAGTTCAAACAGGGCTTCCACGCAACGCTCTGCTGCTTCTCTGGTTGTCATGTCGTCCGTATTTTTGCCAAGGACTGAGGCCAGGATGGCGAATTTTTCCATATTACCAATGAGGTTGTATTCAACGACATAGGGTAGCAGGACGGCGTTGGCAAGACCATGGCCGATGCCAAACATGCCGCCCATGGGATAGGCCATGGCATGGACCAGCCCCACACCGGCTGTTGCCAGGGCCTTGCCGCCTAAAAGGCTGCCCATGAGCATGGCGGAACGAGCCTTCAGATTAGTGCCGTTGGCATAGGCCTGTGGGAGATTTCGGCTGATCAGCTCGATGGCCTCCAGCGAATACATCTCGGAGATGATATGAGCCTGGGTGGAGGTGTAGGCCTCAAGGGCATGGGTGAGGGCATCAATACCTGTAAAGGCGGTGACCTGGGGCGGCAGGCTGAGTGTCAGCGCCGGATCGAGGATGGCAGCTTCCGGATAGAGCGGGGCTCCATTCATGCCACCTTTTGAGCCTGTCTCCTCATTGATAAAGACGGCGGTAAATGTTACCTCGGCGCCGGTTCCAGCTGACGTGGGAACCATGATCTTGGGCACGCCGGCTTTTTTGATCTTGTCAAGGCCGAGATAGTCAGCAGCCTTGCCGCCGTTGGTAAGCAGTATGGCCACGGCCTTGGCCACATCCATGGCTGAACCGCCGCCGGCTCCGATCACACAGTCGCAGCCATTGGCCTTCGCTATTTCATATCCCTTGTCGGCAAGTTTCAGGCCCGGCTCCGGATCGATGCTGTCATACAGGGTGTAAGGAATAGCAGCGCTATCCAAAGGAGCAGTAATCTGGTTGACGATGCCTGCCTTGACAAGACCCGGGTCCACGACCAGGAAAACATTGCTGCCATTAAAATCCTGAACAGTCCTGCCCAGATTGCCGATGGTACCAACTCCAAACTGGATGCGGGTTGGCTGTGTTACAGTGAAAGATTGTGAGTGATCCATAGGAGTATATTGAAAGGTAGAGGTTGAAAGTTGAATGCTGAACATTTATCTTATAGAGAGCTAAACAGAAAAAGAAGAACTTGGAAATAAGAAAAAAGAAATAATCTGCGTAATAATTGATGCAGACTCTCTCTGATCTGCTCCCTTTATTTTTTTACTTTGTACAGACTTCGTACAAATTACCAATTCGTAATTAACAGATGAGTGACCTGAAAGAGATCGTCCTGGCCAATCCCAGAGGGTTCTGTGCCGGAGTCGTGCGGGCCATTGCCACGGTACGGCTGGCCCTTGAGCAGTATGGGGCTCCCATTTATGTGCTCCATGAGATCGTTCATAATAAACATGTCGTTCATGAGCTGGAGGAACTGGGTGTTGTCTTCATGGAAGAACTTCCTGATATCCCGCGCGGGGCCGTCTGTATCTTCAGTGCCCATGGAGTCTCGGTGGCAGTTGAGCAGCAGGCGCAGGATCTCGGCCT
>DCUN01000173.1:2271-2703 GCA_002327225.1 Desulfobulbaceae bacterium UBA2213 | reverse complement strand
ACCAGGATACCATTGCAGAGACAAAGGCAAACAACAATGTAGAAAAGATAGAGAAGAAAATGTCATTCAGGCAATGTTTCAGGTACAAACAGACCTGGGCATTCGCCTTCGGCAAGTTCATGACTGACGGCGTCTGGTGGTTCTACCTCTTCTGGACGCCTGCCTATCTGAGTGATGTCTACGGACTTACCTCTGACACGACAATGGCCAAGCTGCTGATTTTTGTCCTTTATGCCATTGTCATGCTCTCTATCATCGGGGGCTGGCTTCCAAGATATTTCGTTGACAGGCTGGGGATGAATCCTTATGCAGGTCGCATGCGCGCCATGCTGATCTTTGCGTTTTTCCCGCTGCTGGCCCTGCTTGCACAGCCGCTGGCAAATTTCTCCTACTGGTTCCCTGTTATTATCATAGGTATTGCAGGCGCCGCCC
>DCUN01000173.1:0-2230 GCA_002327225.1 Desulfobulbaceae bacterium UBA2213 | reverse complement strand
GAATGGCAGGGGGTTTCGGAGCATTTCTTATCAATAAAGGATCCGGTGTTCTGTTTGACTTTGCATCAGGCACAACCATGGTCGCCGGCAAGGTGAGTGTGATGACAAAAGAGCTTCTTGCAACCGGCGCCCAATATGTCACTGAACCGATGAAATTCTTCGGATTCGAGGGAATAAGGGCTGGCTATTTCATTATCTTCTGCATCTGTGCTGTGGCTTACCTGATTGGCTGGATAGTGATGAAAATGCTTGTGCCAAAATATAAACCCATAATAGTTGAATAGAAACGTAAGAGCTTATGAATGATTTCAGCGATCTGAAAGGAAAAGTAGCCGCCATCACCGGCGGCAGCGGAGTGATAGGGCAAACCCTTGTGAGAGGACTGTGCCAGGCCGGTGTGACAGTAATCATTCTGGATGTGAACCCTGCCAGGGGCGCCGTCACCGCCGCAGAGATGGCCGCCAGGCCCGACTGCAGCGTGGCTGCAGCCATCGGCGCCAGCGTGACCGACAGGGAGTCGCTCCTGAAAGCCCGCGACGAGATAAGGTCTGCCTTCGGGACACTCGACATACTTGTTAACTGCGCAGGTGGTAACAAAGCCTCTGCCACAACATCCAAAGAGTGCATCGCAAAGGATGATAAAGAGCTGAAAGGGACCTTCTTTGACCTCGACATCGAAGGATTTGACGGTGTCTTCGATCTGAACTTCAAGGGTACTGTCCTTCCTACCATGATCCTCAGCGAGGATATGGTCAGGAAAGGCAGCGGGTCGATACTGAATATATCATCTATGAACGCCTACAGGCCGCTCACCAAGATACCGGCCTACTCGGCCGCAAAGGCCGCCATAAATAACTTCACCCAGTGGCTGGCAGTGCACTTTGCCCCTACCGGGGTCAGGGTCAATGCAATCGCCCCGGGATTCCTTCTTACCAATCAGAACCGCTTTCTGCTCACTGATGAACAGACCGGCGACATGACCCCGCGCGGCAAAAAAATCATTTCAGCAACACCGATGGGACGTTATGCTGAGCCTGAAGAACTCGTGGGCACGATGCTCTACCTGGTGTCAGAGGCCTCTTCGTTTGTGACGGGAGTGGTGATACCTGTCGACGGAGGGTTCAGCGCATACAGCGGCGTCTAGACAGTAACACGGAGTACAGACGAAACACGGAGTACAGACGGAACAACGGAGTCCTGACGGAACAACGGAGTAAATGCGCAACAACTGAGTACAGACGGAACAAAAATGACCGGCGATTGTAATATAAATGAAACTTAGAACATTGGAAGGATGAACTTTCTTGAACAACTGAAGCCGGAGAAAGAGTTCTTCATTGGCATCGACTCAGACGGATGCGTCTTCGACACCATGGAGGTCAAGCACAAGGAGTTCTTCTGTCCGAACACCGTCAAGTATTTCGGCCTCTTTGCCATCTCCAAGTATGTTCGCGAGACATGGGAGTTTGTCAACCTCTACTCCGTGACAAGAGGCATTAACCGCTTCCCTGCACTGGTCAGGGTGATGGATCTTCTTGCTGAGAGACCGGAGATAAATGAGCTTGGTTTTAAACTTCCTGACATGGAGCCCCTCAGGCAATGGATAACCGGGGAGACCAGGCTGGGTAATCCGGTGTTCAGGGAGTACTTCCTGAGTAACCCCCACCCTGCCCTGAAACCTGTTCTTAACTGGACTCTGGCCGTCAATGAGGACATAGCAAAATGGCTGCGTAATACTCCTCCTTTCCCCTACGCCCGCAAATCGATAGAGCGACTCTGTACCCTGGCCGATGCCATTGTTGTGTCACAGACACCCCATGAGGCCCTGGCAAGGGAGTGGGAAGAGCACTCCATCGACCGGTTTGTCAAGGCTATAGCCGGACAGGAACATGGCACCAAGACGGAACATTTAACAATGGCAGCAAAGGGGAAGTACCCTGATGACAGGATACTCATGATAGGTGATGCACCGGGTGACTACAAGGCAGCCCTCGGCAATAATGCACTCTTCTTCCCGGTGGTGCCGGGCAATGAAAACAGGTCATGGAAGCTATTTTTTGACGAGGGTCTTGACAGATTTATCTCCGGAACTTATAAGGGTGATTATCAGGATAAGCTCATAAAAGAGTTCCGCGAGTCGTTGCCCGAAAAACCTTCATGGCAAAAAACAGGGATATGATATACTATGCAGCAGCAGGACCAGATAGAGATCTGACGAGAGATGACATTC
>DCUN01000123.1 GCA_002327225.1 Desulfobulbaceae bacterium UBA2213 | reverse complement strand
ACCCTCGGGGTTTCTTCGGGCGCCGCCTTTGGCGCCTCCCTGGCCCTGGTCTTGAGTATCCTGGGGATAACGGTTCCCGTCATTGTGTCAGTGCCGCTCTTTGCCTTTCTCGGTGCCGTCGCCACCCTCGTGGTTGTCTTTGCCCTGGCCGCCCCGGACGGCAGACTTTCCTCCAATACCCTGATCCTCTCCGGGGTGATTGTGGCGGCCATCCTTTCGGCCGGGATCGGGTTCATCAAGTATCTGGCCGATGAGCAGGTGGGGGTGATCGTCTTCTGGTTGATGGGCAGTTTTGTCGGGAGAACCTGGTCTGATGTGGTACTGACCGCCATCTTTGTCCTGCCTGGTCTGCTGTTGATGCTTTATTTTGGAAGAGATCTGAATATCATGGCACTCGGCGGCCGGACGGCCGATACCCTTGGCGTCGACAGCCGCAGGGTGAAGAAAACACTGCTGGTCTGCGCCTCGCTGATGACTGCTGTCTGTGTCTCGGTGTCCGGTATCATCGGTTTTGTGGGGCTGATTGTCCCCCATCTCCTGCGGCTCATCCTGGGCCCTGATAACCGCCTGCTGATCCCGGCCTGTTTCTTCGGCGGGGCCATCCTGCTGCTTACGGCTGATACTATCACCCGGGCCTGGCTGCCAACGGAGCTGCCGATCGGGGTACTCACTTCATTGATTGGCGGCCCGTTTTTCTGTTATATCTTTCGGAAGAAACAGTTGGGGCAGCGAGGATGAAGAGTACTGCCACCCCCATTTTTGCCATCAGCAAGGGCTGTTTTACCTATAAGACAAATAGCGGGGCAAACAACGTCCTCCAGAATATAAATCTGGACCTTACCCCTGGGCAGTTTTACGGACTCATCGGCCCCAATGGCAGCGGCAAGACAACCCTTCTCGACCTGCTGACCGCAACCCGTTCCCTGCAGAGCGGCCGGATCTCTTTTCTTGGAAAAGAGCTTGATCTGTATAGCAAAAAGGAGTTAGCCCGCAAGATTGCCCTGGTACCCCAGCAATTTGCCATGGGTTTTGATTTTACCGTAGCAGATCTGGTGCTCATGGGGCGTCACCCTCATATCCCCAGGTTCAGCAATCCGTCTGCGCGAGATCTTGATCTGGTTGATCAGGCCATGGCCGTCATGCAGATCCAATCCTTGCGCCACCGCCTGGTCACTGATCTGTCCGGCGGCGAGAAGCAGCGGGTGGTGGTGGCACGAGCCCTGGCCCAGGACACCGAGGTGCTGGTGCTTGATGAGGCTACCTCAAATCTCGATATCCATCATACTCTTGAAATTATGCATGTTATCCGGAAACTGGTTCGCGATGAAGGCCGGACGGTCATTGCCGCCATCCACGATCTGAATCTGGCCGCGGCCTATTGCGACCAGGTGATTGTCCTCAAAAAAGGGAGTATCTTCAGCGCCGGGACAGTAGGTGAAACGCTGACCTCGCGCCTGATTGCCGAGGTCTTTCAGGTGGAGGCCGAGGTCCAGGCCGCGACTCCCGATCATCCCCCACGTATTCATTACACATTGAGCTGATATGACCTGTCCTCTTCGTTTTTATGGCCTGAATAAAAAGCAGTGCTGTCGCCTGCTGCTTACTCTCCTGCTTGTGGTGAGCGGGTGGCATCCCGCATCTGCGGCTACGCTTGTGGATCAGGATGGAAACAGACTTGAGTATCTTGCCCCTTTCAAACGGATTATTTCCCTCTATCCGGCCCATACCGAGAACCTGCTGGCCCTTGGCCTGGGGCAGGAGCTCATAGGGGTTACAAGCAGCGATGATTCTCCTGCCACCCTTGGAAAACCCCAATTCAGTGCCAATGACAATCCTGAAAAATTTATTGCCGCTGCGCCGGATCTTGTCCTGATCAGACCGATGATCAGCCGAGCCCATCCGCAGCTCCTGAGCCAGTTGCAAGAGGCTGGGATTACCATTGTCTCACTGCAGCCAACCAGCATTGAAGAGATGTTCCGCTACTGGCGGGCCCTGGGCGAGCTCAGCGGACGTGCCAGTGAGGCTTCGGCCATGATCCAGACATTTCAGAGTGAGCTTGCGGCTATCCAGCAGCTCCGTGACACGGTTCCTGTTGCGAAGCGGCCCAGGGTCTATTTTGAGTCCATCCATGCCAGGATGAAGACCTTTGCTCCGACATCCATTGCGGTTTTTGTTCTCGAAAATGGCGGTGGGGTCAATGTGGCCGCCGATGCCACGGCCAGAAATTCCACCAACATTGCCGCTTACGGCAAGGAAAAAATTTTGTCTCACTCGGCAGAGATCGATATCTATCTCGCCCAGCAGGGCCAGATGAATCAAGTGACCAGAGAAATGATTGAAAAAGAACCTGGATTTCAGGCAATCAAGGCGATTCAGGAGGGGAAGATCTTTCTCATCGATGAAGAGTTGGTCTCACGTCCAACCATGCGTCTACTCCAGGGGATCAGGCAGGTACGCACGCTGCTCTACCCGGAAAGTGAATGAGTCGGTCTGGCTATTGGCTAAGTAAGATAACTCATTTGTTTTTATCAAAATTTTACCATTGAATCCTGTTATGCAAGCAACACTCTATATTATCGGTGTTGGTCCTGGTGACCCGGATCTCCTGACCATCAAGGCCCTCAATGTTCTGCGCCGGTGTCCGGTGATTGCAACGCCCAAGGCCACGCAGAACGGCCATTCCACGGCGCTCTCTATCGTTCAGCAGGCGCTGCCTGTGGCTGAGACGCATGAAAAAGAGATTATGGAACTCCATTTCCCCATGAAGAAGATCCAGCTGGGCCAAGAGCCGGATCCGGAGGTGCTCCAGGCCTGGCAGTATGCCGCCGGCAAGATTTTCGCCATTCTCAGCCAGGGCAGGGATGTTGCCTTTCCAACACTCGGTGATCCTGCAATCTACTCCACTGGCTATTATCTTTATGCAACCATTCTTGAGATGCATCCCGAGGTGAGGGTGCAGTTTGTACCGGGGATATCGGCCATGAGCTCCTGTTCCGCCACCACCCACACCCCTATCTGTCTAGGTGATGACATGTTGGCAGTAATCCCTGCCACCTTTAGCGACAACCGGCTCAGGCAGATCCTGGAGACCTTTGACACCATTGTCCTGATGAAAGTGCACCGGGTCATGGATCATCTGATCAGTCTGCTGAATGACCTGAATCTCCTCGACAAGGCCGCATTGGTGGAACGGGTGGGCATGGAAGATGAACGGGTTATAGGTGATCTTTCTGTCCTTGCCGGGCAGACAGGTCAAGTACATTATTTCTCGACCATCATTGTCAGAAAAAAGTAAGTGACTGAGCCATTGAAGACAGGCCCTAACCTAAGCCGCTGTAAAAAAAATAAAATGGCCATTTAATTGTCCAGAACGGCATAAGGAGCCGTAACGAAATAGATATAAATGACCATGTTATTTCGTAACGGCTCCTAAGCTTCCATTCTGCTTTTTTTTTTGCTGGTGATTATGGGTGCAGGGCGTGCTGCCGGATAAAATCCTGGATCAGATTACGGTCGGAATCCATCAGCTCGCAGCGGGATTTTTTGTCACCAAGGGCAGCTATGGCTGCTGGCAGTTCTGGAGGGGTGCCGATGGCCTTTTCCACAGTCTCAGCAAATTTGGCAGGATGGGCCGTGGAGAGGCAGATGACAGGAATCCCCTTCTGCTGGTTGATGAGGGCGGCATGGACTCCTACTGCCGTGTGCGGATCGAGAATATATCCGTGTTCCTTGTAGAAGAATTGAATGGTCTCCAGTACCTCCTGTTCCGAGGCGGCGGTGGCTACAAAGTCACGTTTGATCTGGTCGCAGGAGCTTGAGAGGTCGAGCCTGCCATTTTCAGCGAACTGGCTCATCGCCTCTTTGGTGCGGACTGGATTTTCATCCAGGAGATAGTAGAGATAGCGTTCAAAATTGGAGGCGGCCTGAATGTCCATGGAAGGACTGGAGGTGGCCACCACCTCAGCCAGTGAGTAATCACCATGGGTGACAAATCGGCTGAGGATATCATTGGTATTGCTTGCCAGCATCAGCCTGCGGATGGTCCCTTCCGGCAGCATCCGTTTGGCGATATATCCGGCGAAGATGTCGCCGAAATTGCCGGTGGGCACGGCAAAGTCCACGGCCTTGTCCTGTTCGTGGCGGTTGATGTGCAGGCAGCTGTGGACATAATAGACGACCTGGGCCAGAACCCGTGCCCAGTTGATGGAGTTGATGGCCCCCAGGCTGTATTTTTTTTTGAACTCAATATCGTTGAAGATAGCCTTGACAATGGCCTGACCGTCGTCAAAGGTGCCTCGGATTGCAATGTTGAACACATTGGCATCCGTGACCGTGGTCATCTGTTGTTCCTGGACCGGGCTTACCCGTTTGTGGGGATGGAGGATGAAGATATTGATCTTTTCCTTGCCACGTACCCCGTAGATGGCAGCGCTACCAGTATCTCCGGAGGTGGCTCCGATGATGTTCATGACGGCATCACTCTTCTTCAGGAGATATTCAAAGAGATTTCCCAGGAACTGCAGGGCCACATCCTTGAAGGCAAAGGTCGGGCCGTGAAAGAGCTCGAGGATATGCAAGGTCCCGTGGTGAACCAGGGGGGTGACCTCAGCATGATCAAAGGAGGCGTAGGATCGATTGATAAGTTCACGCAGGTCGCTGTTGGGAATATCGTCAATGAAGCGTGACATAACCTCAAAGGCCAGTTCCGGATAGGAAAGATCCTGCCAGGATGCGTAGGTCTCGCTGCCGATACGAGGGATGGTGCGTGGCAGGAGCAGGCCGCCGTCCTCCGCCAGACCCATCATCACGGCCTCGGTAAATGGAATAGGGCTGATACCGCCCCTGGTGCTTATGTATTGCATAATTGTTGTCTGGGAAAGGCCTTCCCTGGGAAGAGTTTAGAAGCAGCCGATCTTTTCCGGCTGTTTCTTGAAGTGGCGTTTTGCCGATACCAACATTCAAAGAGCCGTTATGAAATAGCTAATTCGCTTATGAAATTTCGTTACGGCTCCTTATACCTGTTATGGTATTCCAATGTTATGCTGTTTCTGAATCGATAGTTACTGGCTTGGCGTCATGCCAGAGACCTTCCAGATCATAAAAACTTCTCTGCTCATGATAAAAAATATGTACCACTACATCATCAAAGTCAAGGAGCACCCACATGCCTTCCTGAATGCCTTCGGCATGGGAGGCGTTAATCCGCTTGGAGCGCATCTCGGCTTCAATGGTCTCGGCCAGGCCCTGGACATGCCGGGTTGAGCGGCCGCTCATGATTACGAAATAATCGGTAAATGAGGAGATACCTTTGACATCGAGGACGACCAGATCCTCAGCCTTGGCGTCGAGTGCGACCCGCGCACAGATTTTGGCCAGTTCCAGGCCGCTCTTGTCTTGATACTCTGTCTTCAGTCGTTGCATAAATGTTTCGCCCGTGTGGGCTCCTTTGGTGTGAATTAAGCTCGGTCAGCAGAGTCTCTTGCGGCAAACAGACCTGCAAGAGGCTAACCCCGATGAACGGGATAAGTGATTTTCGCAGATTATTTTCTTGTAAAAAAACAAGAAAATAATCTGTAAGTCACTAACCCCAATGAACGGGATAAGTGCCTTTCGCAGCTCATTTTCTTGTGAAAAAAACAAGAAAATGAGCTGTAAGGCACTAAAAGTCATAAAAAACGTGGTCTGAGTCTTTCGAGCAACAGAAGACGTCCATGGATGGTTGAAGAGTGCGACGGGAGTCTTCAGAAAATCAACAAGGCACTATATACCTCAATTTGTCGCAAATGACCAGAATAGACTTTCGGACTCTCTTTCCGGTTCTTTTCCTGCAAGGACTTTTTCAGGCCTGCTTCTTCTCTTTCTTTATTCGTGGTGGAAAATCAAAGGTGATTTTTCCTTTCTTGTCCAGGAGAAGATAGGCATCAAAGGGCCGTTTTTTCTTGGAAATAAATCCGGGGATCAGTTCGGTCCTGCCGTCGGTGAGGAGTTGTTGAATATGTTTTGTCTCGATGGCCCTGGAGAGAATGATCTTGCTGATCTGGAGCCCCGCTTTTTTGTCACCCTCCATCGCCGAGGTTGACATGTAGGCCGCCGGGGTTTCGTAGACAGGGGTTCCGTCGACAGGAGAGAGCCCCAGGATCGGGGTTGATTGTATCTCCTCGATGTCTAGATTGTCGGTGGAATCGGCAAAGATAAACTCTATTTTATGCTGAGTCAATCTGACCGAAGCGGTAAAGGGCTTACCCTGTTTGGACCTGAAGTCACTGAAGGGGCCGAGAGTTTCTCCTTTGATCAGGGCTACGATCTCTTCCTCGTTCATAATCCTGCCACCCAGGATCTTGCGAATGGTGATTTTTCCATCTTCTGAGATAAAGGCGGTGGGGCTTACATAGAAGCGGACATTGTCAACAGGGCTGAAAGAGGCTTCTGCTCGAACTTCCGTCCGGTCAAAATTCTGTACCTGGGATATAATATGCGCTGTTGTTTCCCTGATCTCCGCCATGAACTGCTTGCGGGTAAACTTGCCCTGCAGGATCTGATTCAGCTTGTGTTCCCATTCTCCTGTCATCTCAGGGGAGGCGAGCAGTTCAATCTTCATGGCCTCGAGAAGGGCGAAGAGATTGAAGGCCTTGCCGGTAGGGGTGAGTTCCTTGCCCTCACGAACCAGATATTTTTCCTTGAGCAGTTTCTCGATAATTGCCGCCCGGGTAGCCGGTGTGCCAAGCCCCCGTTCCTTCATGGCCTCGGCCAGCTCTTCGTCTTCCACCAGCTTGTCAGAGTTTTCCATGGCCGAGAGCAGTGTCGCCTCGTTAAAGCGGGCCGGCGGTTTGGTCTCTGCCTGCTCCTTGCTGACCTGGGCGCAGGAAATTTTTACTCCTTCAGGGATGGGGGTGAGTGCCGTCTCATTCTCCTGATTGGCCTCGCTGCCATAGATGGCCTTCCAGCCGGGATCAATAATAATTTTACCTTCGGTCAGAAATGTTTCTGCTTCAACCACGGAGATGCGCCGGGTGTTAAGGTATCTGGCCGGCGGGAAAAAGACGGCCAGAAAGCGCTGGACCACCATGGTGTAGATCTTGAGTTCCGGTTC
>DCUN01000170.1 GCA_002327225.1 Desulfobulbaceae bacterium UBA2213 | reverse complement strand
CCAATGCCGTAAGCCAGAAGAATGAGCGTCTCCGGCCAATATACCTGTGGTTTCGTGATGTGCTGGTGCCCATTGCGCCCGATTCTCGTTTTGAGCCTTTTGATCAGTTTATCCAACCGGACAGCCCTTTATATGATTTTATCAATGAAACCCTGTCGCGTATGGATACAGGGGTGAGCAGGCTGGGAGGTGAACCTATCCCTTTTGAAAATCTGCCGATACCTTCCGATATGCTTAAAAAGGTTCGAGAAGAGCTTACCGAGGATCGAATCTTCCGTTTTCGTCAGGATCCAACGGGTGAGCGTTTTGTTGTATTCCTTAAGGATGGAGAGATTCAGGCACAAAAGCTGGTCAGTCAGCATCTTGACGCCAATCAGAATGAAATAAAATTTGATTTAAGGGATGAATCTGACGGGACATTACGGATGATAGACCTGCTTCCCGCCTTCCTTGCAATTTCTCAACCGGGAATAAGTCGGGTCTATATCATAGATGAACTGGATCGAAGCCTGCACACCTTATTAACCAAACACCTCTTGGAAAGCTATCTGGCCGGATGCGGTGAAGCGAGCAGATCGCAACTGCTTTTTACGACCCATGATGTTTTATTGATGGATCAGGACTTGTTGCGTCGTGATGAAATGTGGGTGGCCGAGCGCGATGAGCACGGCTGTTCTGAGCTTATTGCCTTCAGTGAATATAAAGAGGTTCGAAACGATAAGGATATCCGCAAAAGCTATCTTCAGGGCAGATTTGGTGGTGTGCCACGAATTCTATTCAATGGTTCATTCAGGAAAGAATCGAAAGGATTGAAAGAGGAGCGGAACTGATGGCTGGCCAGAGAAGGGCGTTCAGTAGAAAGCCTTCGGTTAAAGCCTATAGAAAACTCTATATTATAGCCACTGAAGGCGCTGAAACAGAGCCTGCCTATTTCAGTATGTTTCAGAGCAAGGATGCCACTATCCGAGTGAAAATCCTGGGAAGCCGGCATGCCAGCTCCCCAAAGCGGGTATTAAAAAAGGCTGAACTGTTTGTCGCAAGAGTGGGTTTGAAAAAATCGGATTCGGTTTGGTTGGTTCTTGATCGTGATGCATGGCAAGAAGCAGAGCTGAATATGGTATGGCAAGGTTGCCAGAAAAATAACTTTAATCTTGCTGTAAGTAATCCCTGTTTTGAATACTGGTTGCTGCTCCATTTTGAAAAAGGTAGTGGTATCTCAAGTACTCACACCTGCCTGGAAAAACTTGTACACCACCTGCCGAATTTTACTAAAGGTCATGTCGAAATCGAGAAACTGCGACCGAATATACGAACGGCCATCGCCTATGCGGTACAAAAGGATGTGCCTCCATGTATGGACTGGCCGCGGACCAAAGGCTCTACCGTATATAAACTTGTACAAGAGCTAACCTCCATGGAAGGCATTAATAACTCATGAGTAATAATCAGGCATCCATTTATCTGGGAGATTTGGGATTAAAGCCGGAATTTACAGATCTCATTGAGGCTCATCTTGAGTTTTTCAAGTCCACTGTCCGAAAAGAGGGACTCAGATCCGTCCCACATCACCATAAAATCAACAGGAGAACTATCATGAACAAGTCAGAACTCGTCAGCAAGGTTGCCGAATCAGCAGATCTCACCAAGGTTGCAGCAGAGAAAGCCCTGAAATCAGTGCTGGATACCATCAGCCAGGCACTGGCGAATGATGAGACCGTGACCCTTATCGGCTTCGGGTCTTTCTCCGTGACCACGCGGGCAGCCCGTACCGGGCGTAACCCTCAGACCGGTAAGGAGATCAAAATTGCCGAGAAGAAGGTTGTGAAATTCAACGTTGGCAAGAATCTGAAAGAATCTGTTTGTGTCAAAACGAAGGCTGGTTGTGGCTGTGGATGCAAGACCGGCAAGGCAAAGAAGAAATAACAGGTATAGCCTTATTTCTTAATGATGAGACTAACTGAATGGAACGACCTGAATTACAAATCATCGGTGTGCTCCATGGCGATATCACCAACCATGAGGATGCTCCCAAAAATTTTGATGAATCAGAAAGAATTGGGACATTAGAGATCTATCCTGAATATCAAGAGGGTCTTGAAGGTATTGTTCCCGGTCAGACCATCGTTGTACTTTTCTGGCTTCATAAGTCAAGCCGGGACATTCTTAAGGTTTATCCACGAGGCGATAAATCAAAGGGGCTTCGTGGTGTCTTTGCCACCCGCAGTCCGGCAAGACCAAACCCCATTGCGATCTCAGAACTGAAAGTACTGACAATCCATGGTAATCATTTAGAGGTCTCGGGGCTGGATATCCTGGATGGCACACCCATAGTTGATATTAAGAAGATGATCAGTCGTTGAGAATGTTTTGCCTCAGTCGAAAATGGACTTTCAGGCCGCCTGCTGTAAGGGTGTATCTTGTTCCTTTGGACGCATGATTTCAAAGGGGCTTTCTTTTTTGGAGATGCGCATATGGCTTTTCAGGTTGATTCCGATCAGGCATAGCCGATAAACACATCGGTGCGGATGCGCTCTTCCGCAACATTGATCGTGGCCAGGGCTTTCTTGATCGCCTCAACCATGACCGGCGGCCCGGAGATCATGTAGTGTGCGGAACTGCCTTCAGGGACTTCTTTGGCGAGGATATCGGCGTTGATGAATCCCTGGTAGGCGGTATCCATGCCGGTGGTATCCGAGAGGACATGGACCAGCCGGTAATCAGGAAGCTTGAGATTCTCCAGTTCGGCCCTGAAGGCTATATCTTCCCTGTTCATATTTCCATAGATCAGGATGACCCTGCAAGGGGCTGCCCCCTTTTTTTCAAGGCTTTTCAGGATACTCCTGATCGGCGTGATGCCGATGCCTCCGGAGATCAGGACCAGAGTCTCGTCTGACTCCTCAACGTAAAATTTGCCGGCCGGTCCTTTGACGATGATCGTTTCTCCCTTGGTAAGGGATTCCAGGCGACGGCAGTAGGGGCTGCCGGTCATCCGTTTGGTAAATTCGATGAACCCGGTCTCTTCCGGGCAGTCACTGAGCGATAAGGGATGGACCAGTTCTGCGCCAAGATCCACCAGCATATATTGGCCGGCAGTGAAGTTGAAACCCTCGGGCCTTGTGAATCGATAACTCACCGAGGCCAGTGTCCTTTCTATCCGTTCAAGAAATTCAGTCTGGTATTCCATGGTCATGTGTCTTCCCTCCATCTTGAATGATATATCTGAGTGAATTTCACAGCATATCCTTTCTCTAGCTGTCACACACGTTTCAGCGTAT
>DCUN01000199.1 GCA_002327225.1 Desulfobulbaceae bacterium UBA2213 | reverse complement strand
TTTTTTTACTCAACATGCCTGTCGATTTTCTGCTGGAAGAATACACCTGCTCTATGGTATGAAGAATGTTGACCTACCCCTTTGGAAATCAGACAGGGCGTTGATCATGTTTTTTTGGATATTCCTGTCTTTTGTCGATACTTCAACACATTACACATGCTAGCAGGAGAAATTATGCTGAACAAAGTTATGCTTATTGGCAATCTTGGAAAAGATCCTGAAATTCGCTATACCCAGAGCGGCACTGCCGTTGCCACCTTTAATGTTGCGACCACTGAGAGCTGGAAAGACAAAGACGGACAGAGGCAGGAGTCAACCGAGTGGCATCGTGTTGTTGCCTGGCAGAAACTGGCTGAGACCTGCGGCGAATATCTGCATAAAGGGTCAAAGGTCTATATTGAAGGAAAACTCCAGACCAGAAAATGGCAGGACCAGAATGGCAATGATAAATTTACCACTGAAATCGTCGCCCGTGAGATGAAGATGCTCAGCCCGCGTGGCGGGGCAGGTGATGATTCGTCATACGGGGGGGGCGGCGGTGGTTCACAGGAGCATAGTTATCAAGAGCCTCCTTCAGGGATGATGGGTGGAGGGACCAGAGATGATGTGCCCTTCTAAGGTGACTGTATAGCACCTAAGATAAAAACAGCCGGTTCAAACAAATAACGAAGTATAAAAGTATCCGTATAAGAAACCACAGATAAAAGACTTTCGGGAAATAAAAAACGGAATCTTGAAAGATTCCGTTTTTTATTTTTAAGAGTACGCATTGCCATTGGAAGGCTTGACTGATAAGCAATGTGTTCATATTATTGCTGGTATAACATACCTGTTTTTTTTACCTATAATCTGATTAAGCATAAACAGCAATAATGGAATATTACCAGACATTAGGCGTGTCCAAGTCCTCATCTGCCGCCGAAATTAAAAAAGCATATCGTCAGTTGGCTTTAAAGTTCCATCCAGATAAGAATCAGGGAGATAAAACTGCCGAGGCCAAGTTTAAAGAGATCAATGAGGCCTATGCGGTTCTCTCGGATGCGGAAAAGAAACAGCAGTACGATACTTATGGTTCCACCAATTTTCATCAGCGTTATTCACAGGAAGATATTTTTCGCAACTTCGATTTGAACGATATACTCCGTCAGTTTGGTGGAGGGGGCGGTAATGGTGGCTCTGCAAACTTTCGCAATACTATGGGAGGTGGAGCCCAGTCATTTCAATCATTTTTCGGCCAGGGTGGAACTGGGAGAATGGGCGGTGGTTGTGGGACAGGTGGCTGTCAGCCCCCGGCAAAAGGTCAGGATCTGACCTATCAACTGTCAGTGACACTCGATGAGGTCATGCACGGTGCCGAAAAAAATATCACCCTGCGCACCAATGGTACACCTCAGAATGTCACGGTCAAGATTCCAAAAGGGATTGAGGCTGGGAAAAAACTACGACTGAAGGGAAAGGGTAGTGCCTCCCCTCAAGGCGGCGTCCCTGGTGATATCTTCTTGAAGGTGGAAGTGAGCAAGCATGATTGTTTTGAAAGAGATGGAGATGATCTGATTTGCGAAAAGAGACTTTCCTTCAGTGATGCCTGCCTGGGAACAAAGATTGAGGTCGAAACCCTGGAAGGGAAGAAATTTATGGTCACAGTCCCTTCCGGTGTCCAGCAGGATGCCAGATTACGGATCAAGGGACACGGGCTGCCCAGCGGTCCGTTAGGGAATCGTGGCGACATGTATGTGAAACTTGGGGTTCAGGTTCCTGAACAACTTTCTGCTGAACAGGAAAAACTGGTTCTCAGCCTGCAGGAAGCCGGATTGTAGTACCTCCGTTCATGTTCAGGCAGTTATCGGGAAATAGCTTCAATCATTTATGTTAAAACATCTATACCTTACTGAAATTACTGATTGCTGAAATGTTATGCAACATTCTGCTTCGTTGCTCCCGTTTATGGTGATGAGAGTTCCTTGTAAAGGATTTTGGCAACCCCTCACGTTATACTTCATCCATTCCTCTTTGTTGTTCTCAAAAAAGTCAAACAACACATTCTCTGGTAGTTATTTACTGGGTATGAACAAGGGGCCCGCTCATGCCGCTTTTGACCAGCGAGAGAGAGCTGCTTCTGCTGATGACCCTGTCCATGTAGGCAGCGCTGAGGGAGAAGGCCTTGTGGTAATCGTTTTCCAGGCAATGAAAGGCAGCGAAGGCTGAGGCGAAGGTGCAGCCGGTTCCGTGCAGATTAAGGCTTTTGATTCGTCTGCGTTGACTGAACTGGATCTCCTGGTTTTTCATGACCAGATAGTCATGGATATCTGTCCTGTCTGCTTCCAGATGTCCCCCCTTGACGATCACTGCCTGAAGTTTTTCATATCTGGCCAGGATGCTTCGGGCACAATCCAGGGCTTTGTCAGCTGATGATATTTTCAGCTGACAAAGCTGTTCGAGTTCGTTGCAATTGGGGGTAAGAACGGTGACCTTGCTGATGAGCTGGTTGCTCAGTTCGCCAAGGCTGGTGCTATTGAGCAGGGACTGGCCGGTTGTTGAGGCCAGGACCGGGTCGTAGATCACCTCGCCTTGATAGCCTGCAAGGAGCTTGCCCAGAGATCTGGCTATCTCGATTGTGCCAATCATACCGATTTTGATGTGCGTCACATGGTGATCAGCCAGAACGGCCTGCACCTGCCTGACCACAAGGCCGCCATCCAAGGGAACAATTTCGGTGACGCCCCGCGAGTTCTGGACGGTGATGCAGGTAATGGCTGCGGCCCCATAGACACCGATGGCGGTCATGGTCTTCAGGTCAGCCTGAATGCCTGCCCCGCCCGAGGGGTCTGAACCGGCGATAGAGAGCACGGTGGGTGATATTTTTGTTTGGTTGAGATCCATGAAAAAGGCCAGGATAGATTAAGGTGTATCTGTAAATTACCATCAGAGTTGCGTAATATAGTGAAATACAATAGTATTGCAAGGTTTGAATCAGAGGACAAAAAAAGCTATCATCAAAAATTAATGTAAAACATTATACTATGACAGTATTGCATCATAATTACGACGAAAGCAAGATAAAGACCCTCAGTTCCCTTGAGCATATTCGCAAGCGGCCAGGAATGTATATTGGCCGCCTTGGTAATGGATCTCACCCTGATGACGGTATCTATATCCTGCTCAAAGAGGTAGTGGATAATGGTGTTGATGAATACATCATGGGGGCCGGCAAGCGGGTCAATATCCACGTTGGCGAGGATGGGATGGTTACGGTTCGTGACTTTGGTCGCGGCATTCCACTGGGTAAAATTGTTGACTGTGTCTCCACCATCAATACCGGTGCCAAATACAACACTGAGGTCTTTCAGTTTTCTGTTGGCCTGAACGGTGTGGGTACCAAAGCAGTGAACGCCATGTCGTCGCATTTCAAGGTCACGGCCTTTCGTGACGGGAAATTTGCCAGCGCGGTTTTTGCCAAAGGGGTGTTGAGCAGCCAGGAAGAGGGCGCGAGCAGTGAGCCCAATGGAACCCTGGTTGAATTTACCCCTGACCCTGAGATGTTTCAGGACTACACCTTTGATCCCGGATTTATCGAAGAGCGCCTCTGGCGGTACGCCTATCTGAATGCCGGGCTGAAATTGTATCTGGATAAGACCTGCTATCATTCCGTCAATGGCCTTCTTGACCTGCTGGCCAAGGAGCTTGACGAGCAGGATATCTATGAGCCTATCTATTACCGTGACGCGACCCTGGAATTCTGTTTTGCCCATACAGACGGCTATGGCGATACCTATTATTCCTTTGTTAACGGCACCTATACCAGCGAAGGAGGCACCCATCTTTCCGCCTTTCGCGAGGGAATCCTCAAAGGGGTCAATGAATTTTCCAATAAAAAATTTGTCGGCCAGGATGTGCGCGACGGCATTGTCGGCACCCTGGCAATCAAGATCAAAGACCCCCTCTTTGAATCACAGACCAAGAACAAGTTGGGCAACAGCGACATTCGTTCTTGGATCGTGAACACGGTGAAAGATGCGGTCTCCAGCGCCCTCTATAAAAATAGTGAGGTTGCAGAAAGACTGCTCGAGAAGATCCAACGCAATGAAAAGGTGAGGAAGGAACTGCAGAGCGTGCGCCTGGAAGCAAAGGCAAAATCAAAGAAAATATCTTTTAAAATCCCCCAGTTGAAAGACTGCAAACACCATCCCTCGCGGAAAAAACCTTCCCCTGAAGGTCATGACAATATGGTCTTTATCACCGAAGGCCAGTCCGCGGCAGGGTCCATTGTCTCTTCTAGGGACCCGCTTACCCAGGCGGTCTTCTCCCTCAAGGGCAAGCCCATGAATGTCCTGGGGCAGAAGTTGGCGCTCTTGTACAAGAATGAAGAGATGTATTCGCTGATGCGGGCCCTCGACATTGAAGAGTCCATTGCCGATCTGCGTTTTGACAAGGTGATCCTGGCAACCGATGCCGATGTCGACGGGCTGCATATCAGGAATTTGCTCCTGACCTTCTTTCTCCACTACTTTGAGCCACTGGTAAAACTTGGTTTTGTCTATATCCTCGAAACTCCACTTTTTCGTGTCCGCAACAAGAAAGAAACCTTCTACTGTTATTCTGAAAAGGAAAAGGTCACTGCCGTTAAGAAACTGCAAGGAACTGCTGCCAAGGCCGGCAATGTGGAGATGACCCGTTTTAAAGGATTGGGCGAGATATCGCCCAAGGAATTCAAGCAGTTCATCGGCCCCGATATCCGCCTGCAGCAGGTCAATATGGGAACAGTCAGCGAGGTGAGTAAGATTCTCTCCTTTTACATGGGTAAAAATACGCCGGAACGCAAGCAGTATATCATGGAGCACCTGGTGACCAAGGTCTAGTTTTAACCCCAGCCAACAGCTGAAATAAGGGGTGGGTTTGCACTACGCCAACCTGACCTCTCTTTAATCCCAAGCAAGAGCATTCAAGGTTTAACTTTTTTATGAACTCACAGTACGGAAGACTTCATCACCTGTTTGAACAGAATTTTCTTGAATATTCCTCCTATGTCATCAGGGAACGGGCCATCCCTGATATCCATGACGGGTTGAAGCCGGTGCAGCGCCGCATCCTGCAAACCTTGTTCAACATGGATGACGGCCGTTTCCACAAGGTGGCCAACGTGGTGGGCGAGACCATGAAGCTCCATCCTCATGGAGATGCCTCTATCTTTTCAGCCCTGGTGAATCTTGCCAACAAGGAATACCTGATTGAGCGGCAGGGAAACTTCGGTAATATCTACACCGGCGATCAGGCCTCGGCCGCCCGATATATCGAGTGCCGTCTCACGCCGCTGGCCAAAGAGATCCTTTTCAACAAGGATCTGACTGAGTTTGTTGAGTCGTATGACAGCAGGATGCTGGAGCCGGTAACCTTACCGGCCAAGATTCCCCTGCTCCTGCTGCTCGGGGCTGACGGGATCGCGGTTGGTATGGCCACCAAGATCATGCCTCATAATTTCTGTGAACTCCTTGAAGCCCAGATCAAGATTCTTCGCCATGAGCAGGTCACCCTCTACCCTGATTTTCAGAAAAAGGGGCTGGTGGATGTCTCCCACTATGACCATGGCAATGGCCGGATCCGCTGTCGGGCCCGGATCGAGGAACTGAACGAAAAGACCATTATCATCAAGGATATCCCCCATGGGACAAACACCCAGTCACTGATAGAATCCGTTGAGAAGGCGGCCAAGGCTGGAAAGATAAAAATCCTCTCCATTAATGATTATACAGCCGAAAATGTTGAGGTTGAGATCAACCTGGCCCGCGGGGTTTATGCCAAAGAAACCATTGAGGCCCTCTATGCCTTTACCGATTGTGAGGTTGCCATCACCCCCAATCTTACCCTTATTAAAGACAACACCCCGCTGACCTGTACAGTTGAAGAGGTACTGGAGCACAACACCCAGAAACTTGTCCACGACCTGACCAGAGAACTGGAAATCGACCTCTCCAGGCTCCAGGAAAAACTACACGCCAGGCTTCTTGAACAGATCTTTATCGAAGAGCGGCTCTATAAAAATATTGAAGAGGAGACAAGCTACAAGGCTGTGGTTCAGAGCATTGACAGGGCCCTGCAACCCTTTACTGCAGAACTTTTGCGGCCAGTCACCAACGAGGACATAGAGCGCTTGCTCGAGATCAGGATCAAGCGTATCTCCCGCTACGATATCAACAAGCAGCAGAAAGAAATCAAGGATATCCGCAGCGACATCAAGACGATCAGTCATCATCTCAAGGATATGGTCGGCTACACCATCTCCTTTCTTGGCGACCTGCTGAAGAAATATGGTCATCTCTACCCGCGGCAGACAGAGCTCTGTGAGTTTGAGGAGGTGAGCGCCCGAAGTGCAGCCCTGGCCAATCTGGTGGTTGGCTATCAGCGCGGCACAGGCTTCCTGGGACACAACATTAAGGCCGAAGATGAAAAACAGGATTTTACCCTCAACTGCTCCGAGTATGACCGGCTCTTATTGATCTTCAGTGACGGCATCTACAAGGTGATCCCGGTGACCGATAAACTCTTTGTCGGCCACGAACTGGCCTGGATCGGGGTTGTGGAAGACGGCCTGATCTTCAATGTCCTGTACCGAGATGGTCAGGAGAATCTGACCTATGCCAAACGTTTCACCACCCCTAAATTTATCCTTGAAAAAGAGTACCGGCTCTTTCCTGAAGACAAACGTTCAAGGATTCTCCTGTTGCTGATGGGTGAGGGGACAAGCGCCCATGTCAGTCTCGCACCTTCTCCACGGGCAAAGAGCAATATCCTGGAGGTCTATTTTGATGAATATCTGCTCAAGAATCCGAGCGCGAAGGGGAAGCGGATCTCACCCAGGGGGGTGCGAAGGGTGACAGATTCTACAGGCAAGGCCGCAGCAAAACCCCAGAAGCAGAATATGACTCTGCTTGGCCTGGTCGATGCCGTAAAAGATGCCTCCTCCCCTCAAGGTGGAAGGGAAGGGGAAGAAGAAGGAAAAGACAAGGAATAAGGATACCCTTTATTTTATTACAGGCAATCCATCGACAAAGGCATTCATATTTGCCTGTAATTGTTTGTATTCCGCTTCACTGAGTCCGGCACCGAGAGCCACCATCCGAGCCATGTCAGCGCTGAGGAAATCTCCCGGCGTATGGGCATCAGCATTCACCACAAGTCTGGCGCCGGCCCTTAAGGCCACCTTCGCCACATGACCATTGGTCAGCGAATGTCCTTTCCGACCTGAAAGCTCAAGAAAAACCCCACGTTCAGCTGCCAGGAGCGCTTCCGCTTCACTCAAAAAACCGGGATGTGACAGGACATCAACTCCTGCCTCAATGGCCGCCATATTGGTGCCGGGCGCAACGGGCTCAACAATGGTTTCACCATGCACTACTACCACCTGCGCTCCTAATTCTCTGGCCTTGCGGGTCATGGGTCCGATAAGGGCAGGGGGGACATGGGTCAGTTCAATCCCTGGGAGCAGCCTGGTTTTGGAAAAAGGGTTGAGATCCCTGGCCGCCTGGATCATGCGGGGGATAATGAAATCCATATTGGAACTGTCAGCATGATCGGTAATGGCGACCGCTGTATAGCCGAGCACCTCAACCCGTCGCAGATGTTCGGCAGGAACGAGGACCCCGTCACTGAAAAAAGTATGGGTATGGAGATCAATCATGAGAGTAGCCCTGGTATTGGTTGGTGGAATCTATCCTTCCATTGAGTGAATGCTGGCCGGCGTGGTGAATGGTAACGTTCACGATGTCGCCAGGAGAACATGTGATTTTTTCTTTAACATGGACAATATGGTTCGTCACGGTCCGGGCCACAAGGCCATCCTCTGTAACTTTTTCAATCATTACCGGCAGGATTTTTCCCACATAGAGAGAATTTTGCTCGAGACAGATCTGGTCCTGCCGTTTCTGGAACCTGCTTAACCGCTCCGACTTCACTTGCTCATCTACCTTCTCGTCAAAATCTGCGGATCTGGTGCCGGGACGATCTGAATATTTAAAAGAGAAGGAGCTGTGGAAGCGGACTTCCTCCAGGATTTCCATGGTCTGCTCAAAATCAGCATCGGTCTCCCCTGGAAAGCCGACGATCACATCGGTGCTCAGGGCAATATCAGGGCGAAACGACCGAAGCTCAGCAACCTTCTGCAGATAAAGTTCCCTGGTGTATTTCCGGTTCATTTTACTCAAAACAATATTGGAGCCGGACTGGACAGGGAGATGAAACTGCGGGCAGAGGATCTCTATCTCGCTGAAGCAACGCATAAGATCAAGAGAGAGGTCTTTGGGATTTGAGGTGGTGAAGCGGAGGCGTTTTAATCCTTCAATGGCTGCCACGTCCCGAAGGAGTTGGGCAAAAGAATATTCATTTCCCTCAGCTGTAACAGGATTGGTTCGTCCATAGGAATTAACGTTCTGCCCCAGAAGGGTTATTTCCTGCACACCTGCTTCAACAAGAACATGAGCTTCTTCGATGATATCATTGACCTTGCGAGATATCTCTCTCCCTCTGGTGTAAGGAACAACGCAATAGGTGCAGTAGTTGTTGCACCCCTGCATAATAGTGAGAAATTTTCTGAAAGAACGGGCAGGGGAGGTGTCTTGCAATTCTCCCTGTGAGATCAACTTTGGCATGGCAGGGATAAATGCCGGAATCTCGTAGGAATCGGACATGGAAATTGCCACCTTGCTTGTTCCGTCGATGCCTTCAAGCAGGCCGGCAAGTTCATAGAGGTTCTGGGTTCCGATAACCAGATCCACATGGTCCATGCGCTGGCAAAGCTCCTGACCTTCCTGCTGGGCAACACATCCGGCAACACAGATCTTCATACCTGGACGTCTTCTTTTTGCCTTTCGTAAAGCCCCGAGCATGCTCATGGCCTTTTGCTCGGCCTTGGCACGGATGGAGCAGGTATTCAAGATTACGACATCGGCGTCTTCCATTTCCATAGACTCGACATAGCCTTTCTCGGCAAGCAACTGGGCCATGATTTCAGAATCACGAACGTTCATCTGGCAACCAAAAGTCTTGATAGTAAATGAAGATTGTTTCATTGTATTATTTAATGCCATTAAACAAAGAGATACCCATGATACCTCTATTTAATATTAAAGTTTATGCAAATTTGTTAAGCCCCGGGGCAAGTGCTGCTAAAAGTTCAAAAAGCAAAACCTCAGACTCCGGTGGATAGCGAAGCCTCACCGTTCCAGCCTTGCCATCAACGCTGGAAAGAATCGCCAGGCCATCATAGCCCTCAAGGACAGATTTGAGGAAGTGATACCTGTGCGGGGCAATGCAAAGATAGAGTTCCTTGAACTGATGCACGTCCATATTCATTCAGGGATCAGACCGAAAGCGTGGAGTCGATCGTTCCCATCTGATCCTTGCGGGAGGCAAGCAGGGGGCGGACAACTTCTTCTATGTATTCAGTGGTCTGGGCCGAGGCGCGGCCAGTAAACTTCGTATAATCACCAACCATCTCCATGATATCTTCCATGGTAAAGGGGATACGAGGATCGCCGGCAAGTCGTTGCAGCAGGTCGTTATCACCACCTTCCTCCTTTACCACCTTTCCAGCGGCCAGCGAATGCTCCTTGATCACTTCGTGCATTTCCTGGCGACTTTCACCTTTTTCCACTGCCTCCATGAGAATCTTCTCAGTGGACATAAAAGGCAGTTCTATCCGCAGGTGACGCTCGATCTGCTTCGGAAAAACAACCATTTGTGAAGTAATATTAACGTAAAGCTTGAGTATGGCATCGGTCAGCAGAAAGGCCTGAGGGATATCCATCCGCCGGATGGCAGAATCATCAAGAGTGCGCTCAAACCACTGATTGGCGAAGGTTGCAGCAAAATCAGCTGGCAATCCCATGAGTTTACGGGCAAGGCCTGTCATGCGCTCGGAGCGCATAGGGTTTCGTTTATAGGCCATTGCCGAGGAGCCGGTTTGATTTTTAGCAAAAGGTTCCTCTTGTACTTTGAGATTGGAAAGAAGCCTCAAGTCAACTGCGAACTTATGAGCGGAACTCCCTATGCCAGCGAGGGTTTCTGCAAGCTTCATGTCAAGTTTCCGAGGATAGGTTTGACCGGTAACTGCAAAGACATCGGGAAATCCAAGCTTTTTGGCAACCAGTAAGTCCAAATCCCTGACCTTCTGATTATCGCCCTTGAAAAGCTCAATAAAGGTAGCCTGGGTGCCAACGGTACCCTTTGCTCCTCTCGCTTTTACCTGACCCAGGAACGAATCGACATACTCGAGATCCATGATAAGATCTTGGATATAAAGGGTATTTCTCTTGCCAACCGTTGTGGGCTGGGCTGGTTGGTAATGGGTGAACCCCAGGGTTGGCAGATCCTTGTACTTCAGGGCGAAATCAGAAAGGTTCTGTATGACTTGCAGCAGGGCGGCCCTGATCAAGGAAAAACCCTTTTTTTGAATAATCAGGTCGGTATTACAAACCACGAATTGAGAGGTCGCTCCAAGGTGGATGATCCCTTCGGCAAGAGGGCATTTTGTCCCAAATTCAAAGACATGAGCCATGACGTCATGACGGATTTCTTTCTCTTTTGCCGCTGCCAGGTCATAGTCAATATTATCAACATTGGCCTGCATCTGGGCGATCATCTCCGGCTTAACAATATCAGTCAATCCAAGCTCATACTGGGCCTCAGCCAAGGCAACCCAGCATTTTCGCCAGGTGGTAAATTTGGTTTTCTCTGAGAACAGCTCCTGCATGTCCCGACTGGTGTAGCGACTCACCAGGGGTTCCTGATAAATATCTCTAGACATAAAACACTCCTAAATAAGCAGTCATATATTCAACTTGGCAGGGGAAAAAGCTCGATCCCGCAAGCAAATACAATAAGCAAAGAACACAAAAAAGCTACTGTCTCTTTTGCGACTCATTGATACCACGGATTCAGTAAAAGAGAAAGAACAAGAGTCTTTTCTGAAGAACGTGTTCAGCGCATGCTCGAATTCATATTCATCAGGGCCAGACTAAAACAGCTGCTCCTGGCCCTGAAAGATAGCTGCAGGGGAATTGAAAAATTACTTTCAAAAACAAGGAAAAAACTAGCATGTCAACAATGTCGCATAATGTATATTATGTTTAATAATATATTTACTCGTTAAAGTAGACAATTAAATGCATTCATTACTGTTGACTCTAGGAAGGCCCTGTCCACCATTTTCGCCCTTGCTGAAATTGATGCGTATTCCGGCCGAAAAAGGCC
>DCUN01000016.1:8224-32793 GCA_002327225.1 Desulfobulbaceae bacterium UBA2213 | reverse complement strand
CCTTTTTCACCGGAATACGCAATAGGTACAATGTTTCCCTGCTCATCAGCTTTCAGCTTATCCAGATAGTCCGCCCAAGCCTGCATCATCCTCTTTCGTTCAGGTAGAAACTCAGCATAATTGTATGCCGCCCGGACACTGTTTCGCTCAGAGTGAGCAAGTTGCCGCTCAATAGCGTCTCGGTTCCAGCCCTGTTCATTTAACAATGTGCTGGCCATACTCCTAAAACCGTGGCCACTCATCTCATCTTTGGCGTAATCCATGCGGCGCAGGGCTGACAGAACAGCATTTTCGCTCATCGGCCTTAAACCCGTTCTTGGACTTGGAAAGACATACTTGCCTTGCCCTGTCAACGGTTGGATTTCACGCAAAACAGCTATCGCTTGCCGTGACAAGGGCACTATATGGAGAACACCGGCCTTCATCTTCTCGCCAGGAATACGCCACTCTGACGCCTCAAAGTTAATCTCTGCCCATTCAGCATGTCGCAACTCGCCGGGACGGACAAAAACCAACGGCGCAAGTCGTAAGGCGCATCTGGTCACAATGCTCCCCTTATAGCCGTCGATTGATCGAAGCAGACCTACAATTTCTTTTGGATCGGTAATGGTTGCCATGTGTCGGCCACAGGCAGGAGGGATGGCCCCCCGCAAATCCCCGGAAGGGTCACGGTCAGCACGGCCAGTTGCAACAGCATATCTGAATACCTGACCGCAAACCTGGTGTGTCCGGTGAGCTGTTTCAATAGTTCCTTTGCCCTCGATCCTTCGCAACACCGTCAATAATTCTGGTGGAGTGATCTCCTTGATCGCTTTCGCACCTATCCATGGGAAGACATAAAGTTCAAGCCGTCGAAGAAGTTTGCTGGCATGACTGTCCTTCCAGGTGTGCAGGTTTCTATTGTGCCATTCGCGGGCAATGACCTCAAAGGTTTCAGCCTCTTGAGTATCAGCCGCCTTCTGTGCTTTTTTTACATCACCAGGATCGACACCATTCGCCAGTAATGCCCTTGCTTGATCGCGCCGCTGTCTGGCTGTTGCCAAGCTCACATCTGGATATACCCCGAAGGCAAGAGTTTTCTGCTTACCGTCGAACCGATATGACCAACGCCAATACTTTGATCCGGTCGGCCTGATTTCAAGATACAAACCCCGGCCATCAGAAATTTTTTTTACCTTACCCTCAGCCTTCGTTTGCCTTACTGCCATGTCACTCAGAGCCATTTTGTTGGTACCTCCCTCTCCATGAACATCATGTACCAACAGATATACCAACAAAAAGATTGGATTTCAATAGACGACAACAAGTGCCAATGGACGGAAAAGAGGAGGAGGAAGAAGATTCTCGCCCTGCATCAATCAACACAAAGACAGTGTATCAACATGAAATCACAACAGAATCAAGACCGCAATGGACAACTTTAGATGTCGTTGGAAACAAAAAAGGCCAGCTCCAGGNNACCCCGGACACTACGGATATGAGCCGTATGCTCTAACCATCTGAGCTACATCGCCATTGATTTTGAGACGAGACTAATACCTCATTCGCTCTCTCATGTCAACCTTTTTCCCCTAAGGCAAGCCGGCAAATCACAAAAGAACAGAAGTTCTACAACTATACCGCTAGGGAACGGGCCTCGTGGAGAGACACCCTTTTCCTGGCATTTCATTTTTCCAGTCCCAGAAGGGGAATAGAGAAAAGTTTTCTTCCTACATCATTCCGCCCATGCCGCCCATACCGCCCANNGCCGCCCATGCCGCCCATGCCGCCTGGAGGCATGCCCATACCACCGCCGGCGCCCTTTTCCTCAGGCATATCGGCAATAACACACTCGGTAGTCAACAGCATTCCGGAGACAGAGGCTGCATTCTGCAGGGCTGTACGGGTTACCTTGGCAGGATCGATAACACCGGCAGCAATCAGGTCCTCATACTGCTCGGTGGCAGCGTTAAAGCCGAAGGCTCCTTGCAGGCCTTTCACATGCTCAACGATAACAGAACCTTCACGGCCGGCATTGTTGGCAATCTGACGGATTGGCTCTTCCAGAGCGCGACGCAGGATATTCTTGCCAAGCTCCTGCTCGCCAGGAAGCACCAGGGCGTCCAGGGCTTTCAGGCAACGCAGATAAGCGACACCGCCGCCAGGCACTACACCTTCCTCAACGGCCGCACGAGTGGCGTTCAGGGCGTCTTCCACACGGGCCTTCTTCTCTTTCATCTCCATCTCGGTGGCTGCACCGACATTGATAACGGCCACGCCGCCGATCAATTTGGCAAGACGCTCCTGCAACTTCTCTTTATCATAGTCTGAGGTGGAATCGTCAATCTGGGTGCGGATCTGTTTAACACGGGCCTCGAGCTTGACCTTATCACCGGAACCATCAATGATGGTGGTGTTGTCTTTGGTCACCACAACCCGCTTGGCAGTACCAAGGTCAGCCAGGGTTACATTCTCAAGCTTGATTCCGAGATCTTCAGTCACGACCTGGCCGCCGGTAAGGATAGCGATATCCTCCAGCATGGCCTTACGGCGATCACCAAAGCCGGGGGCCTTGACAGCCGCCACATTCAGAGTGCCGCGCAGCTTGTTGACAACAAGGGTCGCCAATGCTTCGCCGTCAACATCTTCAGCGACGATGAACAGACCGCGACCCATTTTGGCCACAGACTCGAGCACCGGCAGCAGGTCCTTCATATTGGAGACCTTTTTCTCAACAATGAGAAAATAAGGATCTTCCATATTCACTTCCATCCGATCCGCATCGGTTACAAAATAAGGCGAGAGATAACCGCGGTCAAACTGCATCCCCTCGACAACATCAAGGGTGGTATCCATCGATTTTGCTTCTTCAACGGTGATAACGCCTTCCTTACCAACCTTGTCCATGGCCTCGGCAATGATGTTACCGATAGTCTCATCACTGTTGGCAGAGATGGTGCCGACTTGGGCAATCTCTTTCTGCTCTTTGGTAGGCGTGGCGATCTTCTTGAGCTCAGCAACAATGGCCTCAACGCTCTTATCAATGCCGCGCTTGATCTCCATGGGGTTGCCACCGGCCGCTACCAGCTTCACGCCCTCGGTATAGATCGACTGAGCAAGAACCGTGGCGGTTGTGGTACCGTCGCCGGCCACATCAGAGGTCTTGGAGGCAACTTCGCGCACCATCTGGGCGCCCATGTTTTCAAACTTGTCGGTCAGCTCAATCTCTTTGGCCACGGTCACACCATCTTTGGTGATAGTGGGGGAACCGTATGATTTTTCAATCAGTACATTCCGACCCTTGGGACCAAGTGTTACCTTTACAGCATTTGCCAGGGTATTGACACCAACGAGAATAGACTCGCGGGCCTTAACACCGTATTTAATATCTTTTCCAGCCATTATATATCTCCTTTTATCATTCACGCCCCTCTGCAAGGGACAGTAACATTACACCGCCTGACGCTTTTTTATTCAATGATACCCATGATATCATCTTCACGCATGATGAGGTAATCCACACCATCAAGTTTCACATCAGTGCCACCATACTTAGAAAAGAGTACCTTATCCCCGGCCTTTACCTGCAGGGCCACACGGTCACCCTTTTCATTGGTCTTACCGGGTCCTACAGCAATAACCTCACCTTCGGCTGGTTTTTCTTTGGCGCTGTCAGGGATGATAATTCCACCGGCGGTCTTTGTTATCTCTTCCAGCCTTTTCACTAAAAGACGATCATTCAATGGACGAATTTTCATGTATTTCCTCCTACACGATTTTATTTGATGATTGGGCATCCGCCCCCTGCATTAACCTGGAGTATCGATGACAAAAACCGACCCCCTCGAAACTGGGCAAAACTATAGGCTGGCTTTTGCAAAAAGCAAGGGCTGGATATCAAAAAAAACATCCACCCCATAACCTCACGCCAAGACCTTTTGCCGAAGAAACTTCGATGAGCAAGCCGTCGCAAGACGGCTACTCATACTTTTTTTGACTTCCAGAACGGCATGCGGGGCCGGTCGCTCTTGCGCCGTCCATGGGGCCTGCGTAAAGAAATTGATACAAAGCACAAGTTATTTCTTAACGGCCCCTAAAGCATTACAGCCAGTTCAACGCTCAACCGACCCGTGTTATCCACTGAAAAGGATCCGCCTGCTTCCCACTCTGAATCGCCTGCAACTCGTTAAACATCCGCAGCGAAAACTCGCCGGTCCGACCACTGTTGACAACATACTTCTTACCCTGATAACAGAATTCTCCTACCGGCGAGATAACCGCCGCCGTGCCGGTGCCAAAGGCCTCGGTCAAGGCACCATTGATGCTCGCCTCGACCACCTCATCAATAGTCACTGGCCTTTCAACCACATTCACACCCCAAGATCGGGCAAGGCGGATCACCGAATCCCTGGTAATACCCGGCAGGATAGAGCCGCCAAGCGGAGGCGTTACCAGCTCGTTGTTGATCATGAAAAAGATATTTGAGGTTCCAACCTCTTCCACGTATTTCCTCTCGCAGGCGTCCAGCCACAGCACCTGAGTGTATCCGGCCTGATGCGCCTCCTCAGCCGCCATGATACTTGCCGCATAATTGCCAGCTGTCTTCACATGACCCACCCCGCCCTTGACCGCGCGCACATACTTATCGGTGACATAGATTTTGGTCGGACTGAACCCTTCAGGGTAATAGGCGCCCACAGGGCACATAATAATATAGAAATAATACTCCCCGGCCGGTCGAACTCCAAGAATCGGCTCAACTGCAATCATGGTGGGACGAATATAGAGGGTGGCGCCCGCAACCGTGGGGATCCAATCCCGGTCAAGATAGACGAGGGCCCTGAGGGCCTTGAAGACCTTTTCAACCGGCAAACGGGGCATACACATCCGCTGAGCCGAGACGTTCATCCGCTCGAGATTATCTTCAGGCCGAAAGAGATAGACCTGCCCGTCCTCTCCCTTGTACGCCTTCAAGCCCTCAAAGATCGCCTGGCCATAATGAAAGACCATGGCTGCGGGATCGAGACTGAATTCATGATAGGGGCAGATCTTGGCATCATGCCAACCGCTCTGCCGATCCCACTTCATCAAGAACATATGATCAGTAAAATGCACTCCAAAACCAAGACTGTCCTGGGCAGGCTTTTTTTTCAGCTGTTCCTGGCCCGCTTTCTCCAACCCTATCTCAAGATTTTCCCACATGACAATTCCCTTTTTACTCGAAAATCAAAGTTGATGTTTTTACTTCAAAAAAGATCTTCACTTTATTTCTCTTTTCTTCAAGCACGTTAAACTATATAGTAAAATACTACACAATTCATACACGAACCTCCCGACATACAACTCCAGGACTCCATCTCTGAACTGTATTGAATTACTCAGCTATATAAGAAATTGCAACTTTATTTCTCACTTCCCAATCACCTGACACTCAAGTCCAATCCGCCATGAGCAATAACACGTCCCTAAAAAAACAGCCTCCCTTACCTCCATACTCCCTGGAGTCCCGTTATTTTCTCCTGATCTTCTGCATTTCAGCCCTCTTTCTTGGACGCATCCTCTGGCCCTTCTGGTCCATCCTGGTCCTCTCTTTTCTACTGGCCAGCCTGTTCAGACCTATTTATTGCTTTTTAAACAACAGACAGATCTCCGCCTCCTTTGCCTCTATCCTGACCTGTACCTTGATCGTCTTTCTTGTCTTTATCCCTCTGCTCCTTTTTATCGGCACCCTTTCCACGGAGGCCTTAAGCCTTTACCAATGGGGACGAGACGCAGGCGTCGGACTCAAGATACAATCCTTCCTTTACAAAAGCCCGATAGTGACCCAGATCCAGACCTATCTCCAGGAAATCGGCCTGAACTTTGAGCCGGCACAACTGACGAACACCCTGTCGGATCTTGTCAAGACCGGTGGCCTCTTTCTCTATAACCAGGCAAGCTCCTGGGCAGGAAACATCCTGCAATTTCTTGCCCTCTTCGTCATGATGATCCTGATCATCTTCTTTCTGCTTATGGATCAGGAAAAACTTGTTGCCTTCATCATCCGCATTTCGCCACTCCCTGACAATGAAGACCGGCTTCTCCTTGCCAAATTTGAAGAAATTGCCAACGCCATCCTCAAGGGAAACATTATCTGCGGGCTTATCCAGGGCATCATTGCCGGGGCAGTCTTTGCCCTGCTCGACCTCAACGCCCCTATTCTCTGGGGGTGCGTCATGGCGGTTCTGGCCTTTCTTCCGATCTTCGGCATCGGCCTGGTAATGATCCCGGCCGCCATACTCCTGGTCATAGGTGGCCAACCAGGCGCCGGCGTATTTCTTTTCCTCTTTTACATGCTCCTCTCTTTTTCCATCGAATACCTGGTAAAACCAAAAATGGTAGGAGGACAAGTCAGGATGCACACCCTGCTGGTCTTTCTTTCTCTCATGGGCGGACTCAGTGTCTATGGAGTGCTTGGCATTATCTATGGTCCACTGATTGTCACTGCCTTTCTGACTCTTTCAGACCTTTATCTGGAAAGATATGATTTTTCCCTACAAAGAAATCATGAAAAACAAACATGATTGCAACATGCCGAATATCATGCTGGATATTTTGATGTAAAACAGGAGACGAGGGTAATGCTTGATCCGATGCCGGATCAGGAACCCCGGATGTCACCCGGTGATTAACCGCTTCTTTCTTTCGAGAGGGAGGCGGTTTTTTATTTGCTTCTTGACAGAAGCGCCCCCAATGACAGAGAATAAAAGCAACTTTACTTATTTATATTAAGGTTATTTGATCCCGCCCCCGGTGTGACGTGGTGGAGAAGGTTAAAAAAATTGAGGAGTGGAAAATGAAAAAGATATTGTTGATGGTGCTGGCGGTGCTTTTTATTTATCAACCAGTTGTATCGTTTGGTCAGGAGATTGAAATAAAGGGGATCAGTTTAGGTATGTCAAAAGATAAATTTGACAATACTATTGATCGCAGTGGGGTGGAAGATTTTACTATAGGAGGAGTTAAGTCAAAATATCCTAACCCGTTGAGTGACGCGAATTTTACTCTGTTTTATGACAATAAATTAGACCAGTTTGTATTTTTATTTGATTCCTCGAAATTTGAAGATGTGTTGTCTGCCGTTAAAACAAAATATCCAGAAATTAAGTGTGTAGACTCTGAAATTTCAAACGCAATGGGGGCAAAGTTCAACCAGGTAACGTGTATATTAAAAGGAGATAACGGTGATTTGGGTGTAAACAAGTTTTCTAATGACATTAAGACCTCTGGTCTTATCCTACATTCCAACCGTTTGTTGAAAAAGGCGTTAGCTAAAGACAAAGAACAACAAAAGGACATCTGAGCGTTAAGGCCCACTCGACACTCCCTGGGTATTGCAGCCCTGTTGGTATAAACGGTAACGGATGGTGATTCAGGGACACACAGACCGCTTCTTTCTTTCGAGATTGAGGCGGTTTTTTATTTGCTTCTTGACAGAAGCACCCCCCATAGCAGAGGATAAAAGGCAACATGGTTTTTTCAGTGTTATTCTGAGGTCCCACAATAAAACGAAACTGGAGACTATTTCATGGATTTCTTGGATCAGCTTCATGCCCTTTCGGCAAGAATGAGTAAACAAATAATCAATATTCAGACAGAAGAGGCAACAAAAACTGCTTTTGTCATGCCGTTTATTCAGGCCCTTGGCTATGACGTTTTTGATCCAACTGAAGTTGTTCCAGAGTTTACAGCCGATGTGGGGAGTAAAAAGGGAGAGAAAATAGATTATGCCATCATGACGGATGGGAAACCGACAATGCTCTTTGAGTGCAAGAACTGCAGGTCAAATCTGCATGATGTGCATGCTTCACAACTAAGGCGGTATTTTCATGTGACCGAGGCCCGGATTGGTGTTCTCACCAACGGATCAAACTATATATTTTTCTCCGACTTGGAAGATAAAAATATCATGGACAAAAAACCGTTCATGGAAATAAATCTTCTGGACATTGACGAACAATTAATCCCAGAATTAAAGAAGCTGACAAAATCTTCATTTGAACTGGATCAAATGCTTTCAGCAGCCAGCAACCTTAAATATATCCGTGAGATAAAAGCATATCTCGAGAATCAACTCTTAAAACCCACGTCTGAGTTTACCCGGCCAATAATTACAGAGGTCTATACAGGGGTAAAAACCCAGCAGGTAATGGAACAATTTGGACCGATAATCAAACAAGCGTTCATTTCCCTGATAAATGACCGTATCAACAACAGGCTCAAAACGGCACTGGTTGAGCAACCGGAAATAACAAAAAAAGTCGACGAGGCAGAAACAGAAAAAAATCAAAAAAGTTATGGTATTATTACCACTCAAGATGAGATGGAAGGATTTTATATAACTCGAGCGATTTTACGTCAAATAATTGATGTCGACAGAATCCATTACAGAGATGCAAAAAGCTATTTTGCCATATTGCTAGATGACAACAACAGGAAAACAATTTGCCGTCTGCATTTTAATTCCGCATCTCAAAAATATATTAGTTTTCTCGATAATGATAAAAAAGAAAAACGCCATCCGATTTCAGGGCTGAATGATATTTACAATTTTACTGACCAGATAAAGACCGCAACTGAAGCACTTATGAGCGCGTGAGTATTAGAGAAAGGGGGATAGTCGGTTAGTGCCCCATCCAGAGTTTTGACATGAATTAGCCTCGGTACAACGGCAACAGTTCCAAACAAGATGTATGATAGAGTCGTAGTTACAGGTGCTTACCGCATGTCACTCAGCCAGAAGTTTCGGTAAACCTTTATAGACAATCTTATGGGGCAGTAACCGACTACCCCTTTTAGAGAATATCTCAGAGAAGCTAAGGAGACGTGAGCATGGAGGAGATAGACAAGACTCAAGTTGCAAGTTCAATATGTGAAGCAATTAAAGATTCACCAAAAAAATCGAAACGCGTACTCCTTAAAACCCTCTTAAAAATGTTCGGGCACAAGACTCGGCAACGTCATTGGATTGAGGCAATAGATACGAGCATCAGCGAAGCGGGAATCTTGACATCCCCTCCCTTGACCGATGTCGAGCGCGATGGATGGGTAGTACTTTCAGTGACAGATCCACATCTCCCAGTCAGAGATTTCTCGCCAAAAGAGCAACTGGACGCGAAGGGAAACAAACAGGACATAGCCCCGGATGCTTGGCTGGCAACGATTTCTTTAAAATCTTTCAACAGCGAAAAGGAAGTCGAAATTCGCTTTGTACTGCCACTCCTAGAGCGACTCGGCTATTCTGAGGAAGATCGCGCAGACGGTTATCCTGTTGAGCAGATTGTGGGAGTTCGCAAGACGAAGACAGAGGCCGATTTTGTTCTGTTCAATGGATTGAACCGAAGCAAAGACAGCGCCCTTTTGGTGGTTGAAGCAAAGAATGTTGGAAAAAAACTTGCCGATCACATTGGCCAGGCCAGAAGCTATGCTATGTTTTTGGGGACCCCATATTTTCTTGTCACAAACGGTGACGATATTAGAGTGTTCCTTTACAGGAGCCCTATCGAATCAGATGTTGAGGTCTTTAAGTCAACGCGCCGGGATATCGCATCGACCTTCCCCACCCTCTTCAATCTTGTGAGTCAACAAGCCATTATTGAGTACAAACAACGGCGGGCTACAGTGTAAAGCCCTGCACGAGAGCATTAACGGGTATGCGGGACGTGCATAATCGTCCGTCATAATCGTCCATAACGGCCAGTTATTTTTATTTCCAAGCGACGACGTTTTTGTATCACGTTTTGTATCACGCCAGAAAAAGGCATAAAAAAAGGGCTACGGAAAAGACCGTAACCCTTTGATATCATTGGTCGGGGCGGCAGGATTCGAACCNNCCTCCTGCTCCCAAGGCAGGCGCGCTAACCAGACTGCGCTACGCCCCGACACAAAAAAAAAAGAAAGTCCAATCTGTAAATTGAACTTGAGATGTTTGGCTCCCCGGGACGGACTTGAACCGCCGACAGGGTGATTAACAGTCACCTGCTCTACCAACTGAGCTACCGAGGAATATTTGTGACCACCTATATCATACTCACAGGAACTTCGTCAACACTTTATTACACAGTGGCATACACGTTTTCTTATATGATTGACAGTAAACTCCCTTTCAGGACACAGCCTTTTAAGGAAATGTAACAATGAATCCTTCCACGAATAAAACAAAAATCATCGCCACCATAGGGCCGGCCTCTGACAATGTGGAGACCCTGGTCCAGATGATCAGGGCGGGTATGAACATTGCCCGGCTTAATTTCTCCCACGGGACTTTCTCCCTGCACCGGAAAACCATTGCCAGGATACGGGAAGCGTCGCTGAGGTCTGGCTGCCGGGTAGCCATCATGGCAGACCTCCCAGGCCCCAAGATGCGTATCGGCGTCATTGCGAGCGAACCCGTTCTGCTGGCCAGCGGGGATCTCTTTACCCTGACCACTGAGGAGATCATCGGCAATGTCCGCCGGGCCTCGGTCACCTACCAGGAACTGCCGCAGGCGGTCAGGGCCGGTGATATCCTCTACCTCGACGATGGTTTTATTCAGCTCATGGTTGATTCCGTACAGGGCCAGGAGGTCCACTGCATCGTCCAGGTAGGCGGCAGATTACGCTCCCGCAAGGGGCTCAATCTACCGGGCATTGACCTTGGCATCTCGGCCTTTACCTCCCATGACCGCAAATGCCTGAAATTTGCCCTCCGACACGGGGTGGAGGCGATCAGCCAATCCTTTGTCGCCAGCGAGGCCGACCTCAGAGAGATCAGGGAGACTGCCAGGCAGCTGGGGTATTCTCCCTTCATCATTGCCAAGATCGAACGCGCTGACGCCCTCAATCATCTTGATGCCATCCTGCAGGCCGCAGACGGCCTGATGATTGCGCGCGGCGACCTGGGGGTCGAAATCCCCATTGAGAAAATGGCCATCACCCAGAAGACAATCATGGCCCATGCCCAAAAAGCCGGCAAACCGGTGATCACCGCCACCCAGATGCTGGAATCGATGATCAGCAACCGCAGGCCAACCCGGGCCGAGGCCACGGATGTGGCCAATGCCATCCTCGATGGTACAGACTGCATCATGCTTTCCGCAGAATCCGCCATGGGCGACTATCCCGTGGAGGCAGTGGCCATGCTCGCCTCCATCGGCGCCTCCATCGAAAACTTTCGTCCCGACTGCCCGCTTAAAAGGCAGCTCGCACTCGACGACCACTGGAAAAAAGCCGCCACCGGACTGATCGCCCTGGCCGTAGATTCAACTATCAGCCGTATAGAACCGGCATTCCTGATCATCCCCACCCAATCAGGGGCCACGGCCCGCAATATCGCCCGCTTCCGCCATAAGGTGTGGACCTTTGCCATCTCCAGCTCGGAGAAAACCTGCCAGGAACTCCTCTTCTCCTACGGGGTGCATCCCCTGGCGGCCTCTCCCATGCCTGAAGAGTGGAACCTCTATGCCGACGAACTGCAACAACGCTACAAACTTCCTGGTGACTTTTCCATCCTGACAGAAGGTCCCTCCCCGCTCCACCCGGATACCAATCACCGCATGGAGCTGATCCCGCTGGGGGCCAGATAAGTCAACCTGCTTAGCGGAATCAGGCAAACTGCTCCCGCATCCGGGCTACAGACTCATCTTCCAGATAGTCATCAAAAGGCATCATCTTGTCAATCACCCCGCCGGGCAGGAACTCTACAATCCTGTTGGCCACAGTGTTGACAAACTGATGATCATGGGAGGCAAAAAGCAGCACCTCGGGAAAGGCGATGAGGGCGTCATTGAGGGCGGTGATCGATTCCAGGTCGAGATGATTGGTGGGCTCATCGAGGATCAGGGCATTGGCATCCGAGAGCATCATTTTGGAGAGCATGCAGCGCACCCGCTCGCCCCCTGAAAGAACGCTGGTCTTCTTCAGGGCCTCATCGCCTGAAAAGAGCATCTTGCCGAGGAAGCCGCGGGCAAAGGTCTCGCCCTCGGTGATCGGGGTGTACTGCCCCAGCCAGTCAACCAGCGCCATATCCTGGGTGAAATAGACGCTGTTGTCCATGGGAAAATAGGAATGACTCATGGTCACCCCCCAGCGGAAGGTGCCGCTGTCCGCTTCGAGTTCGCCAACCAGGATCTGGAAAAAGGCTGTCTTGGCCACACCGTTGGTGCCGACAAAGGCAACCTTGTCCCCCTGGCGCAGGGTAAAATCAAAGTCTTGAAACAGAGTGACCCCGTCAATCGTCTTGGAAAGCCCCTTGACCTCGAGGATGATATCACCGCAAGGGCGCCCCGCCTTGAATGAGACAAAAGGGTACTTGCGGGAAGAAACCGGCATATCCTCAATCTGCAGCTTATCCAGCAGTTTTTTGCGCGAGGTGGCCTGCTTGGATTTGGAGGCGTTGGCGGAAAAACGGAGGATGAATTCCTTGAGTTCCTTGGCCTTGTCCGTCACCTTTTTATTGTCGCTCTGCCGCTGCTTCAGGCTGAGCTGACTGGCCTGATACCAGAAGTCATAGTTGCCGACATAGATCTGAACCTTGCCGAAATCAATGTCGGCCACGTGAGTACAGACCTGATTGAGAAAATGACGATCATGGGAAACGATGATCACCGTATTCTGGAAACGGGCAAGAAAGTCCTCAAGCCAGGTAATCGACTGCAGATCCAGATGATTGGTCGGCTCATCGAGCAAGAGAATGTCCGGATTACCGAACAGGGCCTGGGCCAGGAGTACCCGCACCTTTTCGCCGCCCTCGAGCTCCTTCATCTTTTTGTGCAGGAGTTCTTCGGTGATCCCCAGACCACTGAGGAGCACAGAGGCCTCCGACTCCGCCTCATAGCCGTTCATCTCACCGAATTCCGCCTCCAGCTCTCCGCTGCGGATGCCGTCTGCTTCGGTAAAATCGGCCTTGGCATACAAGGCCTCGCGCTCGGCCATCAAATCGTATAAACGGGCATGCCCCTTGATCACCGTATTGAGCACTGTCTCCTCGTCAAAGGCAAAATGGTCCTGCCTGAGCATGGCGATCCGCTCCCTGGGGCTCACGGAGATCTCTCCCTTGTCCGGCGGAAAATCTCCGGCCAGGATCTTGAGGAAGGTGGACTTGCCGGCCCCGTTGGCACCGATCAACCCATAACAATTGCCGGGGGTGAATTTGATATTGACATCCTGAAAGATAACCCTCTTGCCATAAGAGAGGGCGACGTTGGAGGCATTGATCATAATAAAATCTCTTTTTACGTAAGAATATGCTGATTTTGAATGCGTAGTACTCAGGCAACTCTTTGCACTGAGTGGAAAAAGGCCTGAATTTTAGCACGAGGAAAGACAGAGGTGCAAGCTTAATCTGGTGAGAACTATATGCATCACGCATCGGAAAGCAAGAAGTCTTTGTCGCAACCCCCTGTCCCTCCACCTTCTTGGGGCGCATATCCCGCTCTGATGAAAAAAACGAATTCTTGTTTCTCGAAAAAAAATGCTTACTTTGTACTTAAGATTCAGCACTGACCAAGCTCAATAGTGCCATTTTTTATTTCGTTGAAGTGCCACACACATATCATTATCTGAATGGCAGAATCAGGAAATAACCAGGGGTGAGCATACTTCCCTGGTAACGCCCCTTCAACATTTCCTCATCCCTGAAACTTCTTCCCTTATTGCACCCCAACACATGTCGAAAAGATCTCGTATCCTTACCTTGATCCTCCCTGCTATTTCAACGGGAGTGGCCTATTACCTGGCCTACCTGGTCAGCAAGTCCTTCTTCTCCGTCAGCCTTTATTCTCAGGCCATGAACCGGGACTTTCCTCTTCTCCTGGCCATTTCCTACCTCCTTTTTTTCCTGTCGCGCCGCATCTGGACCTTTATCGCCCTCCAGTGGCTGATAATTGGAATCCTCTACATCGGCAATGCGGTAAAGCTTTCCTTTTTTGGCGGCCCTATGGTGCCCGATGACGTCTACGCACTGCGCTCTCTCCTGCTTATCCTCAATGGCTGGCAACGCCTGCTGGTCGGCGGGGCATTGGCCGGCCTGGCCGGACTGCTGCTCTTCAACTTTCACTTCAGACGTTATCGCGCCTGGCTGTCTCTGGGACTCTTCCTGGCCCTGGGACTTATCCTGATCCATTACCCGAAACCGATCGTCGCCGCACTCGACAAGCGCGTTGGCAACTCCGTCTGGGATCAGCGTTCCAACTACCTTCGCCGTGGGGCAACCCTCTACTCCCTTCACGAAACAGCCCGTTTCTTCCGTGATAGTGAGTCGCCGCCGGACAGACACAAGGCCCTGAGTGCCGCCTCTTCCCTGCTGGCAGGATCTTCCTCCAATGTCTCGACCGCTGCCCAGAACCCTCGAAACGTCTATGTCATCCTCCTTGAATCCTTCTGGGACCCGCTTCTGCTCAAAGGAATCCGATTTAACCAGGATCCGCTGCCCCTTGCGTTCAGAGAGTTGTGGCAGGCCACCGGTCATTCAACGATCATGAGCCCGGTCTTTGGCGGGTACACGGCTAACGCCGAATTCGAAAGCCTGTGCGGCTTCCCGGTGGTACATGATGACGTCAAATTTGAACGGAGGCTGATCAATGCGGCGCCATGCCTGCCTACCATCCTGGAGGAACACGACTATGACTCCGTGGTCTCCCACCCCAACATCCCCGCCTTCTGGAATCGAACCAATGCCTACAGGCGGCTGGGGTTCAAGACCTACTGGTCCAAGAATGATTTCAACCTGGACGACATGAACCGGGGTTTCCTTGCAGACAGCTCCTTGTACCGGCAGGTTATGGAAAAGTCGGCCCAGCGGAAAGAGCCGACGAAAGCGGTGTTCAACTATATCATCACCTACTTCGGTCACTGGGATGGTTCCAACCTTTACCCCCGCAGCGAGTCGAGACCGCAGGTCATTCACTGCGTGGGAGAATGCACAACCCCGGAACTCGAATCGTATGCCAACGCCGCCCACTACAAGGCCAAGGAGCTGATGGCCTTTCTGGATGATCTCCGCCGAAGCGACCCGGACGCCCTCATCGTTGCCTTCGGCGACCACCTCCCCTTCCTCGGCGGCAACTTTCAGGGCTATGTGGAGGCCGGCACTCTGGCCGCGACCCGTGACCAGTTCACCCCCGAGATGTTTCTCACCTATGTGAGTACCCCGCTCATCATCATCGATGGCAAGCGCGGTCCAGTGAGCGCAGGGAGCCTCCCCCTCTATCAGCTTCCGGGCAGGATTCTTGAGTTGCTGGGGATCAGCGAGCCGACCATCATGAGCTATGCCGGAAGCGAAACCGGCGCCGGGGTTCGTCCCCTGTGGGGTGTCCACTTCATCAACAGCGCCCCTGATAAGATCGAGATGTGTAAAGAGACAAAGGAGTCACCAACCTGCAGCGCCTCAACCGCATGGCTGGACCAGATCCTGACTGTCGGCATTGATATCTTCCAGGGAAAACAGTACAGTCTGCCCGTGCCGACAAAATCATCCCAGCTGGCAGCGGCAAGAACAGCAGTGGCAGCCAAAGAGACAGCGGAGTCTCTTGTCCGCTAGGATGGTTGCGGTTTATGCTGATGCCAACCCGACACCAAGCGACAGGCTCAGCGTACAATAATAATTGCCAGAAATATTATTATTGTATATATGATTATATTAAGAAAATTTGCAATTGAGACGATAAAGAATAAAGACTGACCTCAGTTTGAAGGCAAGGGAAGTAATTCACGCCAGTATTTCAAGCGACATCGGAAAGGCTGGTAATTTACAAAGAACGTTAGCATGCAGTGCAAGGAGAAAAGATGAAACAAACAGCAACTCACCTATCGATTGTAAACAACCAGAAAGGCTTTACCCTGATCGAGCTCATCATGGTCATCGTCATCCTCGGCATCCTGGCCGTGGTCGCCATCCCCAAATACCAGGACATACAGCAAGAGGCTGGCGTGGCAGCAGCCGAGGGAGTTTATGGGGCAGCCCAGGGGGCGGCAGCTGTTAACTTTGCCGCTAATTTAGTTGGTAAGGGACTTCCAGTAATTGGTGATGGCGCCACCCTGTTAGCGGCACTTGATGGAACACCAGAGGGTTGGACCTCTGCTGCTGATACTATTATAGGCCCCGCATTGCCTGATACTAAAATTCCCACTATTACAGTTACAGCCGACGAAGATGCAGATTCCAAGGCCGTATTAACTTTAACTTATCTATAAACAAACTGTCTTATCCATTGCTATAAAGATTATGGTCGTTCCCTTCGAGGGAACGACCATAACGTCTATTGAGCGCCAATCCCAGATTACGTAAGAGTCTCTTGCAAAATGACGAATTAAGTCCCAGAAATGTCATTCCCGCGTAGGCGGGAATTTATAACAGGCTGAAGTGACAAATATGTCATTCCCGACAAAAACACTCGGGAATGACATATTTGTCACTTTGCAAGAGCCTCGTAATAATGAGCCTTTTCCCAGGAGCTAATCCATGGAACTCACTGCAGTCCTTACACATGCCGAAGAAGGTGGGTATGTTGCCCTGAATCCAGAAACGGGGACGACCACCCAAGGTGAAACAGTTGAAGAGGCGATTGCGAATCTAACTGAGGCGACTACACTCTATTTGTCCGAGTTTCCACTTCCCGCTCCCGGACATCCCTTGGTGACAATGTTCAGCGTTCCCGCTCATGCCTAAACTGCCTCACGTTTCCGGGGCGGTCGCTATCAGAGCGCTTGAACGTCTGGGTTTTGTGAAGATTCGTCAGTCCGGTAGCCACCTCATCATGCGGCGTGGCTCGAAAGGTTGTGTAGTGCCAATGCACAGCGAAATCAAAGCTGGAACCCTTGCCGGTGTTCTCCGGCAGGCCGACGTATCTCCCGAGGAATTCATCACGGCATTATAAACCTGATGCCCTGAGAAAATAAGACCTCTCTATTTCAGCGTTTTACAATATTTCCGCAGTTTATCGCGGCCAAGGCCGCTCCTACCGGGCAAGCTCCCCTCTTACCCGCCCTTCATCACATTCATCATATTCCACATCGGCATGTAAATGGCCAGGGCCAGAAAGCCGACCATCAGTCCCAGGAAAAGAAGGAGGATGGGCTCCAGCAGGGTGGAGAGATTCTTGATCATATACTCCGTTTCCTGCGCATAATAATCAGCCACCTTGTCCATCATCTCATCCACCTGACCTGACTGCTCGCCAATGGCCATCATCTGAACGATCATATCCGGGAACAGGGGATAGCGGCGCATGGCCTCGTGCATCTCCACCCCCTCGCGTACCTCACCCGTCACCTTGTCAACAATATTCCAGAGCACCAGATTTTCAAGGGCGGTGGCCGACAACTCCAGGGTCCTGATGATATTGACCCCGCTTTTGAGCAGGACGGAAAAGACCCGGCAGAACCTGGACAGATAGATCTTCAAAGAGAGGTCACCGAAGATGGGTGTCATGAGCCACAGGCGGTCCCGCAGGGTGCGGTGACTGGTATAGCGCATGGCCAGACGGTAGCCCATGACCAGTGCCACCACCATGAGAATGATCAGCCAGAAATAACTGGCGATAAAATCACTGATCCCGATGAGGATCCTGGTGGGCAGCGGCAACTCAACCTTTGAGTTTTTGAACATGGAGATAAACTTGGGAACGACAAAGGACATGAGAAAGAAGGTGGCGCCGAAGATGGCCGTAATGACGATCTTGGGGTAACGGGTGGCCGACTTGATGCGCTCATTGACTTCTTTTTCATTCTCGTAGAGCTCGGCAAGATAGCGGAAGGAGCGGTCAAGGGTACCGGTCTCCTCGCCCACTTTGACGATATTAAAGAAAAGGGGAGTGGCCAGACGGGGATAGATGGCAAAGGAGGCGCTGAGACTGCCTCCTTCTTCAATGCGGTCGGCAACATCAAGAAGAAGCGTGGCCAGAAGAGGATTCGCCACCTGCCTCCCCATAATCTGCAGGGCCTGGAGAATGGTCACTCCGGCCCCCAGCATGGTGGCCATCTGGCGGCAGAAGAGGATTTTATCATTCACACCGATTCCCTGCAGCCTCTGCCAGAAACCAGGTGCGGCAGAGGATTGAACCTCCTCCGCGCCCTCAAGATCAGCAATCCTGATCAGCACCGGATGGAGCCTCTGGCCCAAAAGCCAGACCTCCACCTCCTGCACGGTCGAGGCAGCATGCCTGCCCGAGACCTGATGGCCATCGGCCTGAATAGCCTCATAAAAAAAAGTCGCCATCTCTGCCGGCCCTATTCCCTGTCTGCCATGGTCACCCGCATCAGCTCCTCAAGCGAGGTAAGACCAGCCTCCACCTTGCTTAAACCTGCCTCGCGCAGGGAGACCAAGCCTTCGTTCTGCGCCTGGCGAAACAGAACCCGGCTGGAAGCCTTCTCCATGATCATGGTCTCAAGGGCATTGGAAACCGGCAGGATTTCATAGATAGCAACGCGCCCCCGATAGCCGCCGCCATCACATTGGGGACAGCCGACAGCCCTGAAAAAATGACGATCCGCCGCATAGTCAAGCCCCAGATCACGCTGCACGCCTTCCGGCGGGACAAAACTCTGTTTGCATTGCGGACACAGGAGCCTGACCAGCCGCTGGGCCACAACCAATCCCACCGACGAGGCGATGAGAAAGGGAGCAATGCCCATATCAACCAGGCGGGCAATCGCCCCTGCCGCATCATTGGTATGCAGGGTGGAGAGCACCAGATGACCGGTCAGGGCCGCCTGCATGGCAATCTCCGCCGTCTCGACATCACGGATCTCACCGATCATCACCACATCAGGGTCCTGGCGCAGAATAGAACGCATGGCCGTAACAAAGGTAAGCTCTGCCTTGGGATTGACCTGGACCTGATTCACACCGCGCAGTTCATACTCAACCGGGTCTTCGACGGTCACGATATTGCGACCCACATCGTTGATCTTATTGAGGGCGCCATAGAGAGTTGTGGTCTTGCCACTGCCGGTAGGCCCTGTCACCAGGATGATCTCATGCGGACGCTCCAGGTGTTCAGTAAAGAGCCGATGCTGGTCCTCGCTAAAACCGAGCTCATGAAGATTAATTTTAATCTTTGACTTATCGAGCAGACGCATCACCACCTTCTCCCCTTTGTTCAAGGGCAGGGTGGAGGTTCTGACATCAAAGCCGCGGCCGGCGACCGTGATCTCAAAACGGCCATCCTGCGGTTTGCGCCGCTCACCAATGTCCAGATTGGCCATGATCTTGACCCTGGAGACAATGTTCGGATGGAGCTCCATGGGGTATTCGCGGATCGACTGGAGAACGCCATCCACACGTAACCGGACCCGGAATTTTTCTTCATCCGGCTCAATATGGATATCGCTGGCCCCCTCTTTCACCGCCTGCAACATGATCTCATTGACTGCGACCACTGCCTCAGACTCGTCGCCATCCCCTTTTTTGGCCTGCCCGCCACCTTTCTCCGCCTTGGTGTAGATGGTGTCAATGGCGCCCAGAATAAGACTTTCAACGGCAATGCAGATAACCAGCCGATCCTTGGTCTGCCGGTCCACCTCATCGGTGGCAAAGATATTCAACGGATCAACAAAGGCAACCAGCAGCTGATCTTCCTTTCTGCCGATAGCGATGACCTTATGCTTCCGGGCCACCATCTCCGGAATGATCCTGGCCAGCACTGGATCAATGACAATCTTGGAAAGGTCAACAAAGGGAATCCGCAACTGCCGGGATAAGGTCTTGGCAATGTCCATCTCGTTAACGAATCCGAGACGTTGCATGGCATTGCCGAGTTTTACTCCTTCAGCGCGCCCATAATCCAGGGCCTGCTGCAGCTGGGTGGCGGTAATCAATCCTCCTTCTACCAGGATATCGCCAAATCGTTTTTTCTGTGGAACTGCCATCGATGCTTTTCCTAACCCGTTGGAATAAAAAAACTCTGTGACTATTCACCTTGATGTTATAGGTTTGTTGCAGGTTTGTGACAAACCTATAAACTGTGGGTTGCATTGCCGGCCTTGATTCGCGAGCAAGCTCGCTCCTACCCGTAATAGCGCACGTAGGAGCGAGCTTGCTCGCGAAACAGGTCTCACTTCATGATCAAGGGTGTAATGTCAACACCCCGTTCCGGGTCGACATCGACGTATTGTTCATTCTGAATGACAAAAGGATCCCGGGCCAGATCACTGGCCCCTGACTGCCCCGTTTTTGGCTCAAAATCCTTCTCTGCAAAAGGAACAGTGATCGGTTTCTTTTCGGTGCCTTCGCTGTTCCCCTTACCAGCAAGGGGCTTCCGGCTCGAATATCCATGTTCTTCTTTGATAATCGTTGGCGTTAAAAAAACCAGGAGCTCATACGTCTTGTCAAGCTCAGCCTGGTTCTTAAACAGATAGCCCAGCACGGGGATGTCCGCCAGCCAGGGAACTTCCTGATTGCCAAGATCTGAGTCCTTGGCCAGGATGCCGCCGATCACCACAGTCACTCCATCTTCCAGCAACAGATTCGTCTGAATCTCCTGTTTGTTCAGCAACGGTTGACTATTGGAACTCATCTGATTGGCATCAACGGAGTCATTGGTCACCTTCACATCCAGGCGGATAAAATTATTCTGCAGGATCTTCGGGGTAACGATGAGGCTCAACAAGGCCTCGCGAAAAGAAGTGCTGGCAGCGGTATCACTCGTCCCGGTAGTCTCATAGGGAACTTCCTTACCCTGTTTGATCTCAGCCTTCTGGCCATCAATCACGACGACCCTGGGGGAGGAGAGCAGGCGCAGTTGTTTCTTCTCCTGCAGGGCGGACAATTCCGTATCCAGAGACCAGTTGTCGCGAATAAAACCAAAAAGGATATTGGTAGTCGGATCCACCACGGAAAGATCAGTGGCCGCACTGAGAGTATCGGCTGGCGCCCGCATCAATGTGCCGTACCCCCATTTAATCCCCAGCTGCCTGGCAACCGATTTTTCCATGGTCACAATCCTGGCCTTGATATGAACCTGCGGGGCCGGACGATCAAGATCGGCAAGCAGCAGTTTGATGCGCTCCACGTTTTCCTCATGATCCTTGACAATCAGGCAGTTGCCATCACTGGAGACGGTCATGATGCCGATATCACTCTTTACCAGCTCCAGTTCCTTAAGGTGCTGGGTCACATCTCCAAAACCGGGACAAAGCCTGACCATCGCCAAGTCTCTCTGATCTTTTTTCAAGGCATCGGCCTTCTCCACAAGCAGGGTCTTATTTGACTCATAAAAACGAAGTTTTTTCGCATCCATGACCACGTGAAAGACATCATACAGACTGACATTTTCCAGATCAAGGGAGATGGTGTCAACAATAGACTCATCAACAATCACATTGACGTTGGCCTGCCGGCAAATCCCCCGAAGGAGCAGGGTCACCGGCAAGTTTTCACCCTGCACGGACGCGGCCTTGCCACGCAGACGATCAATAAGCGGCCCTTTTCCTTCCTCGGCGTAAGCAGACTGCGCCACAAACCCTAAACCCAGGAGCAAGGCAAATAGACCGCACGTCGCCTTCCATTTCATTCCGGACAGCCACCCGGCCCCACCCCGGCCTCTCTCAGCATCTCTCATTTACCTTTCTCACTCCCTTTGTCCGCCCCGGCAGATTTCGTACCAAGATCGATAATGCGCTGCTGAAAATACAAGGTCCGCAAAGCTCCATCCTTTGCAAGCAATACAGAATCTTTAGATATCTTCAGGACCGTGACATTTTCTATCATTTCACCTTCTTTCAAAAGCACCTTATTGATAATAGCCAGCGGCGCTTGCGGATTCCACACAATTCCCGACAACTGCAATTCAATAAAAGAGTCCTGCCTGCTCAGCATCCTGGCCATATATTGAGCAATAAACTCATCCGACCAATTAAACGGATCACGAGATCCAGGGTCGGTAATCCTCGCCACCCCGGTCTCCAGCGGATCGGAACCGACCAAGACCTTTCCCTGTCCGGTTTCCACCACCTCAACCGCCCCGAGCTCAGTACTGTGCAAGCAAAGCAAGCACACCAGGCAGATGAGACAGCAGTTGGGTACCCGTCCCCATTTTTTATTTTTCCAGATTTCCACGACCACGCCCCCTGCGTTAACGAAGCTGTACCCGGCCAAGCACCAGACTGAAATGCACCCGGACAGGTTGAGCAAAGGCATCCACAGATGTCACAGCTTCTGGAGATATCCCCGGTTGTTCAGCCTCTGGACTGAACTGTTCCAGGACAAGATCACTGATTGTGCCCACCTCCGGCCGTTTTTCCAGATAGCGCAGATAGGTAAGAAACTGCAGATAGTCGGCATCACCCTGGAGATTGACCGGACTGACATCAAAGTGATCAAACGACCTGACATCCATCACGTTCATCTGCAGGAATTCACCTTCAATATTGACAGGTGAGTTCGGCAACAAGGTGAATATCACATTGGAAAACTGTTCTTTACTGTTATCCGCCTGAAACTGCTCCTGATATAACTGCCTTTGGAAACGGAGCTGGCCAAGCCTCTCCGTCAGCTTCGTTTTCTCTGTCATGAACTGCTGAATTTGTGTAGCAACCATTGCCTCAGGCTCGCCATTGGCCAGGGTTGCCACCAGTTCCTTCTGCTGGCTGATTTTTTTCTGCAAGCTCTCTTGTCTTGGTTTGATCAGCAGGGTTTGAGCGGCATAACAGACCATTACCACGATGACCAGAGCCAAGAAAATCTGCCGCACCTCAATAAGGGCCTCAGGGTCATGGGCGACACGCCCCCATAACAATTTTAGTCTCTGACCAACATTCACGTCCATTCCCCTGACCTCTCCACAGAAAAACCCCCTGACATTCCTACTTCTCGCTTAAAACAAATATTGCTGTCTGGCTATCTGACGCCCTTCTCTTCCTGCAATTCAAAGACGATATTGAAAGTAAGGACAGACGACTCTTTCTTCTGCTCCTGATTGAGGACAGAGAGAGAGACATTCCGTAAACGGGGTATGTTGCCAAGTTTCTGTACAAATGCAGGCAAATCCCGATAGATGGTCGCCTCACCGGAGATCTGCCCGTTTTTGGCGCCCAAGGTAATCTTTTCACAACGTACAGTAGGAGGGAGCATCAAGGCCACCGTTTCCAGCAACGCTGAAAAAGATTGCTTCTGCTCAGGAATCATGGCCAGATTAGCCACCATCTCCTGTAACTGTTTTTCCTCTCCCCGCAAATGATCAATGTTTCCAGTCAATTGCTTGACCACCGCCTGCTGACTTCTGAGAGCATCATCTCTCACTTGCAGGCCCCGTATCTCTTTATCAAGAGCGCTGATCTGCTTGTCGAAGGAGTGCATAAAAAACAAGAAAAATCCGGCAGAAAGGCACAGCAGAACGCCAAAAACAAAAGGGGTCGCCCTTTTAATCCGCCGGGAAAGAGCCTGTTGCGGGACAAGATTGATTCGTTCAAGCATAGACCTTACCGCCGCAGCGCCCCAACACAGAGGGCCGCCAGATTCTGGTCACAATCGGCATCCACTTTCCCAGGGGGAAAGCACTCCACCTGGACATCCATAGCCCCTTTAATCAACTGTTTCAGACCACTGTAAAACGATTCAGCGCCCCCGACAAAAACCCTGGTGAACGGTCTTCCCTTAAGGACGGAGACGTTATAATCATTGGTGCGCATGATCTCCAGATTGATATTCTGCAAATATCCCTGCCACTCCTGTCGTCCTCGCCGCTCACTGGTCTCTTCCTCCGCCACCATGTTTTCGGAAGCGGAAGCGGCCTCTACTCTCGCGGGCGTGGCGTCATTGTCCTGCCATAAACTGAACCTGGCAAAGATATCTTCGCTGTCTTCAAAGGTGTCACTCGCGACTTTTTCTTCAGGTCCCGCTTGGTCAAACTCGTCAACCGACAGTATCTCCTGCCCGCTATCCACGGCGGGAGCCGTTTCATTCTGCCCCGCCACCTCTTGCCCACCATCCTGCTCCACACCTTGAATCACATCCGGGGACAGCTCCTCATCGCAATACGCTTCAGCGGGAAGAGGCAGATCAACGGAACGCGCCATGCTTATACGCCCCTGTTCATATACAGCCATGGAGATCGAACCCTGCCAGACAAGAATACAGAGGACAGCCCCGTCTCCCTGGACCAGACCGCTCTGCTCAAGATAGGAGCAGGCAGAAAAAACATCTGCCTCGAACCAGGCTATCTCCTTCTGCCGCGCCTGCAGATCCTGCTGTAATTTCCTGAACATCACCAACGGATAGAGATAGACTGTCAACTCCAGACGATCGGCAAAGGTCTGCACCACCTGCCAGTCATAGACATAATCGGTCACAGGGGAGCGAAGAACTTTGGAGAGATTATAGGGCAGGAGCCTGGCCACGGCCTCACGGTTGACAGCTGGAACCGTCACTGAAACGATCTCAAAAGAACTTAAGGGAAGGACAAGGGCGACTCTGGCCTTTTTACTGCCGGTACTGGCAAAAAGTCGATTGGCGGCAATTTCATCCCCCTGGTTTCTTGACGAGGAGCAGAGACACCGCACCGAGCACGCTCCTTTTTTACCGAAATGAACCTCTGCCAGCAAGGCTTCGGTCTCACTGGCACAAAGGGCATACTTCA
>DCUN01000016.1:0-8090 GCA_002327225.1 Desulfobulbaceae bacterium UBA2213 | reverse complement strand
GCGGCGGGAAGACTCAGGCCGATCTCATCCAGAGTTACAGCCATATTCATAACCGGCTCAATCCGCGACGGGTCAAGCTCCATGGCCTGTTTAAACAGAAAAATCCCCGGCCAGTACTGTTTCTGCAGGACGAGATCCACGCCCCTGTCATTCAAATCCTTCACTTCATCCTTGACGGGCGGCAAATCAACCTTTTCTTCAATCTGCAATGGGGTAATGGCAACAGCAGGTTTCTGCTGTTGCCTGGAAGAAACCGGCATGATCTTCTGTTTCAGCCAAACCATCCCTGAGTCCTGCCCCCTGCCCTGCCACAGGAAAACGATCAGGATAGCTGCCGCACCAAGAGCAAGGATCAGGACACGGCTGCGGCTCTGTTTTTCTGCCAGTTTTTCTGCCATGTTGTTACCGGGAAAGGAGCATTACAACTGGAANNGGGATAAGTGCCTTTCGCAGCTCATTTTCTTGTGAAAAAAACAAGGAAATGAGCTGTAAGGCACTAAAGGTTACCACTGTGAAGGCACCTTATCCGCCCCATCCACATTATCGGTATGGAGACGATCATCGTTTATATAAAATAAGGCATCAACCGTGCGGCCATTGCCATCCCGTTCATTCCCGGGATAATACGCCCAGCCACTGCTCTCATTGGCCAACCTGGGGTTCGCCCTGATATCCGACAGAGAACGACCGGTCACCCCGCCAGGAAGTCCCGACATCCCCGGGGTCATATCCGGCAGCAGGCAAGGCGGCAACGCCTCATTTGATGCGGTAGACAGAGCATCACTGCTGCGCACAAGCTGACGATACTTGAGGGAGTCCGGCCTGGTGGCAAGAAACAATTCATTGGCCTGAACCTCTGCCAGTGTAGGCCAGTCAGGATTATCTCCATCCGGCCCTGTATTAACGCCGGAGGTAAGAATTTTGGCATGCATCAGTTCAATACCGCCACGAATGGCTGCCAGCTTCCCCTTGACCACAGCAATTTTCGCCTCTTTCTGCATGTCCATATAATTGGGAATCGCCACTGCGGCAAGAATGCCCAGAATAATGATAACAACCAGAACCTCAATGAGGGTAAAGCCTTTTTCTCTTGCCCTTGAAAGATTTCTCATTTATTTTTACCATTATTTCAACATGTTACCAAGAAAGACAAGTCAGACCATCTGACTTCACCGAATAACTTACAAAATCCTTACCACAATTAGCCGTTTTTGTTAATTTTTTTTTTTTACTGATCGACACAAAAAAGAAACGGATTATCATTTCGACAGCAGATATCTTGCTTCCACTGTTCTACTCACCTGGGCACGGATAGCCCGAACCCGGATTGTTGCCGGAGCGGACGAGACTGTAAAGCTGTCTGTGATAATATCCGTGTCAACCCCGCCCACTGTTGGTTTTACCAGACTTGGCTGAGCAGAAAGATTTCCACCACCATCATTACGCAAGATATTCAAGCGCATGGTAGATTCAGCGCTGTAAAGCGCCTGGGCCCAGACAGAGTCTTCCGCCGAATTCACGGAACTGATAGTGGTATAGCGGGCAATCAGCACCCCGAACATCCCCACCACCACAATGATAAAGACGGCAGCGATGAGCCCCATGCCGCGCTGATTTGTTATGGGATTAGGGAACATTACGCACCTGAACCTCTTTATGAAAATTTACGGTTTCCGAGCCGTTGGGTGAGGAAATGGTAAAATGGATTGTCACCACACTGTTCCGGCTTGAGGTGCCGGCAGTATAGGTGAAAAAAGGCAAGGCGCCGCTTTGTGTTATATTTCTGGCCAATGGGTACGGGGTATCAAATGCGCCCAGATCGCCTCCTGCCATCACTGTAGCTGTGGACCGGGATAAAACCCCGCTGGCCACGGAGAAACGCACCGCCTTCGGACGGACTGCATAATACCGGCCATAGGGCGAGGATGGGCCTATATCCCTGTCCAGGGTCATGGGATTGGTTCCAGAAACAACCCGATAAACCCTGCTGCTGGCGGCAACGGCAAATTCATTCCAGGAGCTATTGTAAATAGACACAAGGGTAGTGTCCGGCAGTCCGGCAGTCCGGTCAGTGATGGTCGTTCCACCGGTGGGGGACGCTTCCGTGTACTGGCCAAAGACCCCGGTCATGGCATTTTCATCAATCACGCCAAATTCAATCCCATCACCAGTGACACGCACGGCATTGGGCACGGCGATATGGATCTCCCTCTCCATGCGCATGAGAGCGAGCTTCCCCTCTTCAAAGAGCTCCATTCGGGCATCGGTATCGGAAAAACCCTTGAAGGCAGTAGAAATAATGTCACCACCCATAGCCCCGATGATGCCGAGAAGAAGAATCACCATGATCATCTCGATCAGGGTGAAACCGGCCGCTTGTTGCCTGTGATGTTCGCGAGCAAGCTCGCCCCTATCCCCTGCGCTCCGATCTGGTGTAGGAGCGAGCTTGCTCGCGAAAAATTTCACCCGCAGCCAATTCATGACAACCACACCGCATCCCACAAAGGGTAATCATTGATATTGGCGACCAATCCAGCCCGCAGAGGATTGGCCACGATATAGCGGGCAAGCTCAACACTATCTTCCTCCCGGCGCACGGCATGATCGTAATAGCCTTTTTGCCATACTTTCCGCCCCTGTTGGTGGGATAAAACGTTCAAGGCAATAGCAGATTTGGATTTCACCCGACGCAGAATAGAAGAAAGATCGCCATCATCATGCAAGGAAAGAAGCCAGTGAAAATGATCCGGCATAATCACCCAGGCAAGACTTTCCGCCCGGCCTTGCAGCCAGGGGGAGTAAAATTCATGGGCAAGCAGGCGACCGGTCTGCCAGTTTGTAAAGATTTTTTGCCGCTGATTAGTAACCGTTGTTATCAGGTACGAGCGTCCAGCCTCAGAATATCTTCCAGTTCGGAGATTTTTTCCGTGGAAGGTACGCCTTGACGGGGGGTGTTGCGAGTGATTTTCGCGAGCAAGCTCGCTCCTACACGAATTCATTGTGCAGGGGTAATTTCCGCAAATTGGCAGGGGGTAGGAGCGAGCTTGCTCGCGAAACAGGGGCTGCAAAACAGGCTGAAGGTCATCATTACTCATCTTCATATATTGCATGATACCGCCACCAGCAAGAAAGTTTCACCCAAAGGGGATGTCACGGTAACAATAATCCGTTTTGTATCGGTGGCCGTACCCTTTATCGACGTAGAGCTGTCAATGGATGGTTCGTTGCTTGCTATATAGTCCACCGCTACGCTACGGGTAAATCCCGTTAAATTCCCGGGAAGCTGGGCGCCATTCTGGTCGTAAAAAAAACCACCCAAGGGTTCACTGACTCCGTTATAATCATCCACATCATTCCAGAGCGCACGCTTATCCGCGCCTGCTGTTTCTCCCGCATCAAGACCAATGGTTGAGGCGCTAACACTGCCAGGAAAGAGGCGTGCTGCTGTTGACGGTGACTCGGATGTATAAATCGGCCCGCCGCCATTGGGTGAATTTTCATCCCACTTCCTGGCTGTAATTTCATCCATCATCGCCTGGCCCAGACCAATAGCCTTCTCACGGAGAACAGGATCAGGACTGTGGGTGATAGCGGAGAAAAAGGGAATAATGATAACGGCGGAAAAGCCTAAGATGACAATGGTGAGAACCAGCTCAATCAGGGTAAAGCCCGCCGCTTTTTTCTGTGCAGAGAACACTGTTACGGACATGTGGCACCCCGTACAATATAGCCGGTCTGCGGACAGATCGTCATATTTTCAGTACCGGCAATGGTATACGTCACAACGCCTGAAGGCGCCCCCGTACCATCAATCGGCTCGCCAAGGCCGTTAAACCAGAGGCCTGTTGCCGGACTTGCGGGACCACCGCTTATCGTTACGGCACTGTCACCTAGGAGATAACGGTCACTGAAATCGGGTACTGGTTCAGTACCATCCCGACGCTGGATGGTATATTTATCAGCCGTAACAGAAAGTCCCCAGGCCGACGCCGCAGCGGTGAACTCCCTGGTCATGGCCCTATGCTGGGCATAGCGGACGGCCCGCTTGAACTCCAGCGCCGCCGCCTCCGTATCCATGCCGGATGGCCACTTCACGACCGCAGTCACCGATAGAATCGAGAGGAGCATGATTATCATGATCATCTCAATCAGAGTAAATCCTGAGGTATATGCTGAGTGGTCTTTGTTGTCAGTGATTTTCGCGAGCAAGCTCGCTCCTGCGGGCTTAGTCATCAGCGCATAACCTCCTGCCAGTTGATGATCCGGTCGTTCCCCCGATAAATGCCAAAGGTAAATTCACCGCAAGAGCTGTTAGGGAGTGTGCAATCAGTAAGAGCAGTCAACCAGGATGGCGCTGTCGGGCAAACTGTGAGCGAATCAGGTTTACTGACAGTGAATGTCCATTTCCCAGGGATTAGAGGAACCGGCTGGACAGCAGATATCGTGGCAGATGGACAAAAGCTCAACCCTGTCGTGCAGGTATCATCACTATTAGCCACCCACTTGGTTCCATCATAATATTGAACCTCAAACGGTGAGTGGGTGATATCTGCTGTTTCCGGGCCAAAGTTGTTAAAAATCTTTACCTGGCCGTGACGCATATGGGTCCCGGTGATCCCTGAAACAACAAACCCCTGACACCCCACCCCGGCGCCCAGATCATAACAGACGCTATCTGTGTCGGTTAAGTTGGCCTGCGCAATCGACAGGCTCACAGCAGGGACAAAAGGGCTCAGCGGAGAGGTCATAGCTGGCCTGGTATAATTAAAGCTCTCTGCCAGAGCAAGAGTCACTATGCCATCACAATTACTGGTATCAGGCAACGCCTGAGAACTGGTCGCCGGAGTAAGGGGCGATGCGGAGGCCGGAACATTGGCATCCACATATGTTAAAAAGGGCAGAGGATCAATCAGCTTCCAGAAGGCCCCCTCATAATTCTGAGTAACCGCATTGGCGGAATTCCTGGCCCGGATAGTCAGTTGTGGTGGTGCTGCCCAGGCAAAGGGTTGCCCCAGATAGGTAAAATCAGTACAGTTATCAACAAAAGCAGGTGGATTAGGCGAGATGGAGACATCAAAATGGTGCGGGACAAAGCGGCCAAAGGCCACGGCAGTCGTGTTGCCGATGGAGCAGCCAACCTTGCCACCGGGGAGGCTATCGGCGAGATTGGCATCGCCGGTGGTACTCGAAATACAATCGTTGGGCTGATCCACGCTCGTGTAGGCATCATCACGATAGGTACCGGGGGCCAGGTACAGGTAGCCGACCTCGGTGTAGGCGGCGTTGTTGCTTGCCGACGCATTAGCCGTCAACGAAACGGGTGTAAGGGTGCCAATGACCCCGCCGCCTTGCTCGGTACTGTCCTGAATCGTGGTCTGTGCCGTCAATTTGTTCGTATCCAATGTCAGCGTACCGGCATAGCCAGCCGCGGGACTGGTTGCCGCCGTCAGGGTAAAATTCGCCCCGGCTTTGATTGTCGGAGTGGCACTGGCAGAGGGCGCTGTAGCCATGATCGGCGAGGCCAAAAGCGTCACTGCCGACGGCCGGATGGCGAAACTGTCAGTCGAGCAGGCCATCACCGTCTGGTTCTGGTAGGTAACGCGCACCCGCACATCGCGGTAAGCCTGCGCCACGGCAGGGAAACTGGCTGTCGAGCGGCCATTGGCAATGGCCGCCGTCGGGATGGTCTGGATGAGGCTATTGGATGCCGGGCAGTTGTCCGAGCCGTAACCGGTGCCAGGCGTGCCGGTATTGGCCAGCAGTTCGAGTTTCACGTTATCGTTGAAACCGGTCGCCTGCACCCCCGCACCGATGGCTACGATATCAAGACTGAACGCGGTACCGGCCAACTTAGTGTAGATGTTACCGATAATGGCATTGGCGGCGGTACTCTTTTCAAAGGCATTGAAGTTCGAGACGACAAGCCCCACGGCCAGTGTTGCGGAGGCAGTCAGATTTTCGCCTCCGAAAGGGGCGACAGCAGTGGCGGTGTTGGTGAAACTGCCCGCCTCGGTCTGGGAAGTGACGGGAATCGTCAGTGTATGGGTCGCACCCGCCGGCATGGAACTGAGAATGGTCCATTCACCGCCGGCATAGGTACCACCGCCAGCTGATACCGTCGGCGCCCCGGCAGTGAGCCCGGCAGGCAGCGGGTCATTTACCGTAAAGCCCGACGGCAATGCGGCGGGGGAATTATTTTTGACGCTGACCGTGAATGTGGCGGCGGTGTTATAGGGCACTGTCGCCGGTGAAACAGCCTTGGTCAGGGTTAGGGGTTGCAGCGCCGTGACCGTGGCGGTGGCAGGGCTGGATTGGAAAAGAACATCACTGTAGGTGACATTGCCGATGGCGCTATTAATCCAACTACCTACCTTATCGGCACGGGCGGTCAGGGTCATGGTATGGGAGGCGCCTGGTAGCATCGTCGCAATGGTCCAGGTATTGGTAGCGGTGTTAAAAGTGGTGCCGGCGGGAGCGGTGTAAACGGTGCGGGTCAAACCGGCCGGCAAGGTATCGACGAGGGTGACATTGCTCAGGGTGGTGTATTGAGTGCTATTGGTCACAGTCATGGTGAAGGTAACCAATTCACCAACGAATAACGTTGCTACCGAGGCTAATTTGGTGACTTTCAGCAGGTTGAGGTTGTCCGCGCAGATGGTTTGCTCACTGTTGTTGCCGTTGCCCAGCGACATGCGCCAATCGCCGATGCCGTCGGGATTACGGGAGATATTTTTGCGGTTTGCATCCGCCCCCTGAATATCCTTGTCGATGGTGATTGTCGCTAGCGAGCAACCGACAGCGGTCAACGGCACGGGCACTTTGATGTACAGAACGTCCACGAGGTCGCCCGCCGTATCAAGTAAATGGACATAGCCATCACTGCCCAAACTCATCGCTGTGACACGGTAAAGCGTATCGGTGCATCCGCCGACGGAAGCAGCAGAAACTAACTTCGTATCCTGCAGAGCGCCGGTTTTGCTATAATATTTCAGCGTCCAGCCACTAATGTCAGTGAGAGGCGTTTGCCCACTGGACGGGCCAACGGGTACAGGCAGAAGTTTGACTTCCACATAAGTGCCGAGCGTGTTGTTGCTGCCCAGGAAATTGTATTCGTTGATCGTGACCTTGCCGATATGTGGTGAGCAGGCCGCCTGAACACTGACACTCAACAAAACAGAACCAAGCACCAATAAAACAATAACAAATGTCAGCCGGTAATGCTGAAAGAAGCTAGCTGTGACAGGAACCGACACATGGGCAAGGCCATGTTTATTCATGGCAGACTCCCGGGCGGGCGGCGAGATTCATGCGACATTCCTCTTAAATATTCGGGGAACATACTATCGATTTTGTCTGGATTTCATAATCTTTTCTCCGGGTCATTCCAGTCTCAAATCCCTTGATACGTTTTCATGCAGGCAAAGTCATGAAACTTGAGGGCGGTCTTTTTCTTGATCATCCAATAGGATGGGTAAAAAAGAGAGTCCAAAGAGGCGCTTGCAAAATGACCAGGATGTCATCCCGAGTTCTATTATCGGGAATCCATTTTCAGGAATTCAGCAAGGTATGGATTCCCGTCTCCGCGGGATGACAATTGATGAATTTAATTCATCAATTTGCAAAAGGCTGCAGAATTAGCGTAATGGAAGGAAAATACGGTGTCAAGGGAAGACTTGAGGGAAAAAAGACAAACCGTATTACCAAGTGATCCCTCTGAAGATTCCCCGTTTTTCTTCTAATTTTTCATTTGACAGCAAACCGTCCCAAGTGTTGAAATACAGGAACAGGCAAACACACTACAACCGACAACCCATACTGGAGGCCCGCCATGTCCCTCACCATCAGCTCAGCGGCATTTGTCCACAATTCACATATCCCGGTCACGTATACCTGCGACGGCCTGGACATTTCCCCTCCCCTGCAATGGGCAGGAGCACCGCCAAACACCAGGAGCCTGGTGCTGATCATCGATGACCCTGATGCCCCTGATCCGGCGGCTCCCAGGATGACCTGGGTCCACTGGATCCTCTATAACATTCCGGTCACAGTCTTGGGTCTGGACGAAGGGATCACACCGGAAGCCCTGCCCA
>DCUN01000214.1 GCA_002327225.1 Desulfobulbaceae bacterium UBA2213 | reverse complement strand
GCGAGCGGCAGGAGTTGTGGGTGCACAGCAAGAGGACGCGCTTCAGGGGTGGCAAGAGATGATCCCTTTCTATCCGGATAGCCAGATGAATGGCGGGCAAAAAAACCGTCAACAGGGCTTTTGGCGCACGTCCTTGAGCTTGCTGAGGTGTTGCTGCGCCTCCGTGGTGGTCGCCAGGTGTGCTTCGATGACCTGGCGCAGCTGCTGTCGCAAAGGGTGGCCGTCGTCGTTGAGCCGGTAGTACATCCAGATCCCCTGGCGGCGGCCGAGGACCCACCCCGCGTTGCGCAGGTAGGCCAGGTGCCGCGAGACTGTCGATTGCGGCAGGTCGAGAACCGCCATGGCCTCGCAGACGCAGAGTTCTCCCGTGAAGAGCAGGAGCAGGATGCGCAGGCGGGTTTCGTCGGAGAGGGCCTTGAAGATGCGGGCGGCGTCGGTCATGCGGACAATATATCCGCCTTGGCGGATGCCTGCAAGGGCGGGGAGCAACAAAAAAGCCAGGTCTAGGCAAAAGATTTCTACCGTACGGTCAAAATAGTCTCTTTATCCGAGCCGGAAGCCGTCCCCGGCAACGAAATACGGGTCGGCGAAGCAGCGGCAAAGGGGAAAGGGTAGCGCACTGACTGGATTGGCTGGTCGAGAGGGGATAGAGTCGTAGAAGTCATGGGGCCGGCAAGCTGCCTACCTGCTCAGATAGTCGGGAAGATAAATTTGACTCAAGGTGCCACCCAAACATTACACCGCCTTCTGACACTCCCGACACAGCACTTTGTGGCCACCCAGTTTCGCCCTACACCTACACGAAGGAGATCGAAGTTGCCTTCGATATAAAGAGGAAAAGATGGCAGTTACTACGAATAGATAACGAGAGACCGCCACTGCCTTTTCGGGCACAAAATATGCGATCGCATATTTTTCTACTTTTATCCCGCTCACAACCAATTTTATACACGATCACATATATTTATTGACGTTTTCACTTTTGCGCAAGATAATGTATGCGATCGTAGATACGGGGGAGCAATGAAGGTTATTACTGCGGAAGACATCGGCCAAATTGTCCGGCAAAAACGCAAAGAAGACGGCCTTACCCTGGAGGAAGCCGCGGCCATTTGCGGAGTCAGTTACGCCTTTCTCTCTGCCCTCGAAAATGGCAAGGAAACTGTGCGCCTGAACAAGGTGCTCCAGGTCACCAGATGCCTCGGCATCGAACTGGAGGCCCATCTCCGGAGTTGGGCTGTGCCGGGAGAGAAGCCATGAGCGAGCGCCTGCTGGTCAAAATTGACGGAGCGGTGGTCGGTCACCTCTGGCTGGACGAGAGGAAACACTTTTGCTTCCTGTATGATGACCTGTGGCTGGAGAATTCCCGCATTCCGCTCTCTCTCTCCCTGCCGCTACTCAAGGACGCTTATCTCGACGATGAGTCCCACCTCTTTTTCGCCAATCTTCTGCCTGAAGAGAAGCTCCGCACCGTCATTGCCAGGAATCTCGGCATCTCAGCGAATAACGACTATGGCCTTCTTGAGCGGATCGGCGGGGACTGTGCCGGCGCTGTCTCTCTGTACCCCGATGGGGAAGAGACACCACCCGAAACCGGAGCGTATCGCCGGCTCTCGCTGGATGAACTCAATGACATCATCGGGGAACTTCCCAGGCGTCCGCTGCTTGCGGGTGAAAAAGGCATCCGCTTATCCCTTGCCGGCGCCCAGAAAAAGCTCCCGGTCTATTTTGATGGGCATCACTACCACTTGGGCCTGGGGTCAGCACCAAGCAATTACATCATCAAGCCACCCATCGAGGATCTGGACAACACCGTTGAGAACGAAGCGTTCTGCATGGCTTTGGCCCACGAGATCGGTCTCGATGTCCCAAAGACCTTCATCCACCAGCACGGCCCCTTAAAACTGTTCGTCATAAAACGCTACGATCGCACTGGGGCGGGCGAAAATATCCAAAAGCTGCATCAGGAGGATTTTTGCCAGGCGCTGCGCATCCCGCCTGAGTTCAAGTATGAGACAGAGGGAGGCCCATCGCTGGCTGCGTGCTTTGAGCTGGTCCGCTCACACAGCGTCAGCGCCGGCAAGGATGTCCTGTCACTATTGAATTGGGTGGTCTTCAATTACCTGATCGGCAACTCCGATGCACACGGCAAAAACCTTTCCCTGCTGTTGTTGCCGGAAGGGCCCAGATTGTCGCCCTTCTACGATCTGCTCTCGACGCGGATCTACGCTCAGTACGGGTTGACATCCGATCTGGCCATGAAGGTCGGCGGGGAAAACAATCCTGATGCTGTTCAGAAAAAACATTGGGAGCAGCTTGCCGAAGAGGTCGGTGTCAAGCCGGGGTTGGTACTGGGACGGGCAAAGTATCTTGCGGAAAAAGTCCAGGAGAAGGGCCTGCAACTTTTCAAGGGGTCGTTCGCCCCGCATCGCTGCGATGCGCTGGACCGATTAATGGATCTAATCGGTGAGCAGGCCGGCAAAATCAGGCGCCGAGTTTCATAAAAGGGCGATACCGTTAAGGGAAGCTTACGACAGTAGCAGGGAAAGGTGTTTCTTCGCATCCACAGACGACTTGGTGGCACTTTTAGAAGATGTCCCCGGAATTCCTGCCGGACAATATATCCGCCTTGGCGGTGACGTTACCCCTGAAAACTGAGCCATTGCAAAGTTAGTGATTTCGGTCTATCCATCCCCTCAAGGAGAGTGGCATGAGACCGAAACGCTTCACCGAAGAGCAGATCATCGGCATTTTGAAACAGGCCCAGGCCGGCATGAAGATCGTCGACTTGTGCCGGATCCACGGCATCAGCGATGCCACCTTTTACAACTGGCGCACCAAGTACGGCGGCATGGAGGTCTCCGATGCCAGGCGCCTAAAGGATCTCGAGGTGGAGAACAAGCGGCTGAAGCAGATGCTGGCCGATGCCATGCTTGAGAACCGGGCCATCAAG
>DCUN01000009.1:21094-23873 GCA_002327225.1 Desulfobulbaceae bacterium UBA2213 | reverse complement strand
GAAAAAGCACACCATCAAGGGGATTATCGCCGCGCTCTGTCAGACCGGCATCATGCTCTATATTTTATCGTTGTTTATTGCTAACCCGATGTTGTCTGCGGCCTTGGGCGCTGATATTCATAGCTTCCATCTGGCCCTGATCAGCTTTGCTCTTCTCTACTCGCCGCTGTCCACGGTTATGGGTCTGGCCATGAACAGTTTCTCCCGGCACAATGAGTATGAGGCGGACCGTTTTGCCGCCCATCATTTTAACGATGCGGCCCTAGGCTCGGCCTTGAAAAAGCTGTCCGTCAACAACCTCAGCAATCTTACCCCGCATCCGGCCTATGTCTTTTTCCACTATTCCCATCCCCCTCTCCTGCAAAGGCTGCGTGCCATGGGCATGACCTGAGCAGTCTGTTCTGTCGGGGAAACTGGGGGCCGAAAAGGAAAATAGAGGTTGACTACTGGGATTCCTGCGATTTTTATAGGATCATTATTCTGAAAAAGGTGAGAATGACCTTTTGTGAAGGCTTGATATGGACGGACCATGAAACTATTTGAAATAACAGCCATCCAGAGCGCCTCGCGTGGATTAATGGGCTCAGTGGTGGGGTTCGGATGAAGATTCGGTTTGTTTTTCTTTTAATTTGCTATCTTCTGTCATAACATATCTCCATATGTGGGAATCACCCTGGGAACAATGCAAAAGGTGGACAGGGAAATGGTTTATTTTCTATATTTCAAGATCGATATAAAAAATAAACGGAAAATTTGTCCATCCACCGGTTCGATATTATCAATAAAATTCTAGTTATTATTGCTGGGCGTTAAGAGAGGAAGATGTTTGCTTTTGACCGCAACAGATGTTCTGCTGAATAAACAACATGTTGTCGAGAATCCTCTATCCGAAAAGAATTCCTGCCTGGCAATTTGACCAGCGGAAAAGAGATTCAAAACGGACCGTCATGCCAAGCTACCAAGGAGTGAACGAATGGGTGATCGATTGAGGTTTCTTCTAAATCGACTCAACGAGCGGTTATGGGTGAGGCCACTCCTGATGTGCGTGCTGTCAACGGCCGCAGTGTTCCTAGCGAAGACGGTGGGCAATCTTGGAATCGGCCTGCTTGTTCCGGAGATTACTCAAGACTCAATTGAAGCTTTGCTTACCATTATTTCCGCAAGCATGTTGGTGATCGCGACCTTCGCTGTCGCATCGATGGTCGCCGCCTATGCTTCGGCCAGTAATACCGCAACGCCGCGCTCTTTTTGCCTGGTCATCGCCGACGATGTATCCCAGAACGCTCTTTCGACCTTTGTTGGCGCTTTTATCTTCAGCATCGTCGCGCTTGTAGCCTTAAAGAATGGCTATTACGATAAAGCAGGTCGCTTTGTGTTGTTTACTCTAACCTTGATCAGTCTTGCCATGGTTATTGTTACCTTCGTGAGTTGGGTGGATCGCATTGCTCGCCTTGGGCGCCTCGGGGGCACCATTGATAAGGTTGAGGCAGCTGCTACTGCTGCTTTACAGCGAAGGCGGCGCGCGCCCACCCTTCTCGGCATCCCAGTAGGGCGGCTCCAGAATGGAGCGAAGGCCGTTTACGGGGGGACGATCGGATATGTTCAACACATAAATGTCTCCTCGCTGCAGGCGTATGCGGAACGATCGCAGCTGCGAATCACACTGGCAGCCTTGCCGGGTACTTTTTCTGCTCCGGGCCGGGCTCTTGCCCATGTGACCGTAGACTCAGGTGTTTTTTCAGATATCGACACAAGTCAGATAGCAAAGGCATTTCTGATCGGTGATGACAGGCAGTTTGAGGAGGATCCCCGATTTGGTCTTATCGCTCTTTCTGAAATCGCCAGTCGAGCGTTGTCACCAGCCGTCAATGATCCCGGTACGGCCATTGATATTATCGGCACCTTTGTGCGACTTTTTGTGCTCTGGGTTGAGCCTGTCGAAGAAGGTGATACCCGAACGGTTGAGTATGATCGTGTGGAGGTGCCTGAAATCTCTGTGCATGACATGTTTGATGATGCCTTCACCGCCATTGCTCGTGACGGGGCTGGTTGTATTGAAGTCATAGGGCGGCTGCAAAAGGCGCTTGAGGCGCTGGCATCGATCGGAGATACCGAGATGCGGAACGCGGCCATGCACCATGGTCGTCTGGCACTTGCCAGGGCAGAAAATGCACTGGATCTTCCGGAAGAGCTGGAGCGTGTTCGAAAGCTGGCAATGTTTGCCACTTCCGGTTAGAAGATGAGTTGGCATGACTGAGAAGGCAGTGGGATATCTGGGTCTGGACAAGACCAAGAATATCGGGGTTTGGCCAAGCTAACAGATTGATATTTGATAGAAATATGCCATAGAAATGGCCATTATTACGTTTATGATACGTTTTTGGATGGCAAAAAGCGTGTTATAGGTTTTCGCTTTGCATGGCCATGACCAAAAAAGGCAGCCCAGCAACCCTGGCCGACATGCGCAGAAAAACGAAGCCATAACCCTTTCCCATGCAGAGACCTTGCAGCCATGAGCACCACCACCATCCTTTATGTCATTATCGCTATCGTTATGGCTGATTATCTCCTGCAAAGGCTGCGTGCCATGAGCATGACCTGAGCAGTCTGTTATTTCGGGGCGTATTTGTACAGTTTCCTCTGCAGGGTTCTTCGGTGAATACCCAGTTTTTTGGCGGCGCAGCTGATGTTGTCTTCACAGTCTGTGAGGACCCGTTGGATATGTTCCCACTCCACCCTGGCCAGCGATGGAGGCAGAATTTCTTCTTCGGGGCCTTCC
>DCUN01000009.1:19356-21068 GCA_002327225.1 Desulfobulbaceae bacterium UBA2213 | reverse complement strand
GCAGTTCCGGTGCAATGGCCAGGGCATCTTTGATCAGGAGCAGGCCGCTTTTACCCGGCATTTTCAAGTCGATCACGGCCATGGCGGGTTGTTCTTCCTGGATGAGGGTTATTGCTTCGTCGTAACAGCATGCTGTACAGGTGCTGTGCCCCCTGCGGATAAAGGCTCGACTCAACCGTTCCCTGAAGAAATCCTCATCATCAACCAGTAAAATTTTCTCCATTAATTCACTCCGCTGTTTGTCTGTCCCTGCTTTTTTTGAGTCATATTCAGGGCCAGGGTCAATGTTACCCTGGCACCCTCTTCTACTTGTGGCTCTATGACAAGGCCGCCGCCGAACTGCTCGGCCATGCTCCTGGCGAGGAAAAGACCGAGGCCGAGCCCGGAATCCTTGGTGCTGAAGAATGGCTCACTCCCCTGGGCCTCCATCTTTTTTTCAATTCCTGTGCCCCTGTCCTGCACCTCAACCCCCAGATATTCAGCTGTTGTAAACCAGCGCATGGTGACTTTCTCGTGGGACGGGGAGGCCTCAAGCCCGTTTTTTACCAATCCCTTGATCGTCCGGCACAGTGAACGGAAGGGCATGGTGATCTTCAAGTCTTCAGGCTCTATGACTACCCGGACCCGCTTACGATCTTCCTCCCGGATCTCATGCAGGATCTGATCGACCACCTGTTGGATCGAAAATTCCCGGATCTCTTCACCCATGTGCTCACCAGCACCGGCTGTCATTTGGTAGAGGATCTCTTTACATTCAGCCACCTGTTCTCTGATCAGGCGGGCATCGTCCAGAAGCTCTTTGTTCTCTCCCTGTGTTTTCAGGGCGTGGATCATTTCACAGGAGACCACGGCGACAGTGCTGAGCGGCGTTGCGAGCTCATGGGCAGCCCCGGCCGCAAAGGTGGCCAGGGCTGCCAGGCGCTCATGGCGTTCCCGTTCCTTTTCCAGAGACTGGATCTTGAGTTGGTTTTCGGTGAGGGCCTTCTGGATTTTACTGACAAAAAAGACCACGAATAGAGACGTGACGATAAAGGCCCCTCCCATTCCCTGCAGGTGGAGTTGGAAGGAGCCTGTGAGGCTGTCGATCCGCTGCAGTTCAGTGGAACCTTTCAAGGCTTCCGGCTCAGAAAGTGCGGAGATAAAGGAGGGTGGAAAGTAAAAGAGCAGGCTGTAGCAGGCTAAGGTGGTAGCGGTGATCAGCCATGAACACTTTTCCTGAAGAATGATGGCCCCGGTGACAATATGAATCAGGTAGAGAAAAACAAAGGGGTTCATGGCCCCGCCGGTAATGTGCAGCAGTCCGGTGAGGAGAACGGTATCCATCAGGAGAATAAGCAGAATCATATGATTGGAAACCGGGGCGTTGTATTGGAGCCTGAGGTGGAGGTAAAGATTACTGGCCACCTCAAAGAGGATGATAGTGGCGACCGGCAGGAGAGGAATCTCGATATGCATCATGAGCCATACCGAGAAAATGAGGACGATCTGGCAGAGCACCTCGCCCCAACGCAGGGCCAGAAGCCAGGGAAGGGCCACGTCGCCCTGTTCTTTTTTGACCTGACGGATAACAGATCTAATATGGGGAAAGAGCATAACTCACCGGAAGTAACGATTGACAAGGGGCGTGGGGCAGCGGGTCAAGTAACAACAGGAAGGGTTGTCATTCACCTTCTGTTCATGGGTTCGCCGGAAAATACTAACCCCAATGAACG
>DCUN01000009.1:7250-19296 GCA_002327225.1 Desulfobulbaceae bacterium UBA2213 | reverse complement strand
CCAAATCCGGTCGCAATTCAGGTACATTAGTAATTTCCGACTCCCAAAATTGAATTTCAAAATTTTATGTTTCCAGAAATAAGAATCTATACGGGAAGCTCCTTGGTCAGGGAACTGTCAAAATAAATGATATCATGTTTCAAGAGATGCGGCAATATGCCACATTGTGGTATATATTTCTTTCGGTTACTTTATAATTGTTAATGAGGCTTGATTGAAGGCGGCCGAACCTGATTCGTTGGCTTGGTCAATAATCGTACAAACAGTATGTGGAGGAAAGACGTTATGGAAAAATCGGACAACACCTGTCATAGCCTGTCCCGCCGTCAGATGATGATCGGCACCGCAGGGGTACTTGCTGCAGGAACCGCTCTTACTCACCTTAGCGGGTTGCTGAGCTCTGCCCACGCCGTAGGTGGATCGACTGAAAAATGGCCATGGAGCTATGAAAAACTCGATCCTGCCAAGACCGCAGAGCTTGCGTACGCAGAATGGTATCGGGTTTTTTGTGGTGCGGCAGTAATCAGCAGTGTTTTCAGCCAATTACGAGAAAAGATCGGTGGGCCTTATACCTCTTTTCCCGTGGATTCTTTTGTCTTTCTTGAAGGTGGTATGGTGGGGTGGGGCATGACTTGTGGTTCCAATGCCGGTGCGGCCATCGTTGCCAATCTTATCATTGGACCGAGAATTGCCGGAGGCACACAAGGACATGAAATCAGTGAGGATATATTCCAGTGGTATTCCGAGGCATCCATGCCGATTTTTGTCCCCCAAACCCCCAAAATCACCACCAAGCTTGTCAGGACCACATCCGACTCCCCCCTGTGTCACGTCTCTGTTGGCAAATGGATGAAGGCCTCGGGTTTCCCCATTGGCAGCCCGGAGCGGAAAGACAGGTGTGCACGGGTTGCAGCCAGTGTCGCCTTCCGTCTTGTTGAACTGCTCAATGACTGGAAAGACGGTAAGTATAAGCCGACAGCCACGCATAAGCCGGTCAAGGAGTACGGCATCTCCGCCCAGATGAACTGCATGGAATGCCACGGTGACGATGTTCCCACTCCGCCCATGGCCAAGAAATAAAAATGGGGCGTCCAGATTCCGGAACAAAACGACCGCTGTTCCGCTTTACGCTCTAATGTTATCCGCAGCTACATAACAGCGCCCCGGTACATATTTGCCGGGGCGCTGTTATCTAAGTCCTTTCCGTCTCCCAAGTTAAATCCTTCTTTCCACCATCCAATCTCCTTGACTGGTGATTATTCCACCAGAAACCGCTCTGTTGCATTGTAAACGGTGAATCTTCGGGGCTGATCCGGCCAAGCGGCGGGTAACCGGGGATAGAGTACGGTGTTCGTGCTCCTTGAATCTTTCCCCCCAAAGAGAGGAACGTTACTTTTTAGCAGGCTGTGGCCGGGTGAAAATCCAAGTATTTTCAGTCGATTCCTTGGCGGAATATTGATATCCACCTGTACCGAAGTCCTTAATATCTTCAGCATGCTCTATTCGGTTTCTCAGGATAAAGTCTGTCATCATGCCGCGGGCTCTTTTCGCAAATAGTGCTATTACTCTATTTTTACCCTCTTTACTTTCTTTGAAATGGATAGTGAGTATTCTGCCATTGAGGATTTTTGGTTGAACAGACTTGAAATACTCATTTGAGGCCAGGTTGACTAAGATCTGTTCAGTCTGCTCTTTCAGCAGCTCAGTGAGTTTTTTGGTGATCCGATCACCCCAAAACTGATACAGGTTGTCCCCTCGCAGATTTTCTAATCTGGTTTTCATCTCCAGTCGGTACGGCTGGATTAAATCCAGCGGGCGCAGTATGCCATAAAGCCCGGAAAGAATACGCAGGTGATCCTGGGCATAGGCCAGATCGTTCTCATCGTATTTTTCTTTTTCAATGGCCGCATAGACATCACCTGTAAATGCAAAGAGAGCAGCTTTTGCATTTGCGGCAGTAAACGGGATATGCCATTGCTTAAAGCGTTGAAGAGTTAAAATAGCAATATTTTCACTGACATCCATCAGGGCGCAAATATATTTTGTGTCAAGCTTTCTGGCTTCATTGATAAGGACTTGTGAGTGTTCGAGCTGGTCAGGAAAAGTATAGATGCTTGAAGGTGTGGGCGTTTCAAAGTCCTGCCCTTTTGAGGGAGACAGCGTAATGATCATGAGGTTTTTCTGCTCTCCGCCAGTTAAAAGGTGACGCCGATAAGCAGTTTAGCGGAGTTCAGAGGGTCATTGGGCTCCTTGCTGCCTCCATTTGAGATGTGGTGGTAGCGCAGTTCAAGCAGAAGGTTGTGGCTCTGGCTTGTTGCATATTCAAGCCCGATTCCGAACTGATAATTACCGTTCAGCTCGGCTTCCATTCCGGGAATATCAGCGAAGCTGTAGACAGGGCCACCGCCGCCAAACAGATAGGGACGCATTTCCTGATCGGCTGTAAAGGTATAACAGGCCAGAAAATTCATCCCGATCATGCTGGAGACATCGGGACTGACGACAAGATGAAGGGGAACTTCCAGCAGGATGGAGTGAAAGCCGCGATACCATCCTGAACCGATGTCGTCAAAGATGAGATGATTGTAACGCGGGACAAGGTCAATGGTCTCGACCCGTTGGGTGGTCAGACCCCAACCGGGAAAACTCTGACCATAGCCGCCCAGCATACCCCAACTGTCTTTTGACGTATCAATGAAGGTGGCGTCAGCAGTAGCAGGGCGGAAGGCAGAACTCACAAGCAGGAAAAAGAAGAAAAACAAGAAGGTGGTATGTCTGCCAACGGGAATTTTTCCCCAAACGGGTTGATCTGTTCTCATGGTTCTTTGCTCTCTGGCAGACAGCCGAGGCCATTTGCCGAAAAATTTGATGAAAAGCTGGTGAGTATTGGTCCGGAAAAAGGGGTGAAGGACCCTTGAGAGTGGAGACTGTATCATAATACAGCAGGTGGATGCCCAATAGCAAGGGGCTTGAACCGTTCCCATGCAATGCATTTTCATCATCTCAATTCTTACCAATCAATCGCCATGGGGGAGGCGTATCAAGCGTGCCCTCTATATCGATACGAACTCCATTCATTTCTGCTTCGAAGGTATGCTCGAGGAATGTAAGAACTTTATCTTATCTTGAAAAAGGGGCAGCTCGCGGGTTGTTATAAGGGTAAAATTGTAACTGTTTGACAATGAAGGGGTTCGTGGTAAAGTAATAACGTTTATGACTGATAAGAAAAGTACGCTCGTTCATAGACTCAGCATAGAATAGGGTGAGTCTATGCTGAGTCTATGAACGAGCGTGGATGAAAAAAATATTTTTTGCTATTGAATCGTAAGGAACAATCATGGTAACAGCACAGAAAAAATGGACGAAATCGAGCTGGCACAATTTTACTGCCCTGCAGCAGCCAAAATGGCCGGACCAGGATGTGCATGACAAGGTCCTGGCAAATCTTGCTCATCTGCCTCCGTTGGTTTTTGCCGGTGAGATCCGTGACTTGAAGGCGATGCTGGCCAAGGCCGTGGTGGGCGATGCTTTTCTCCTTCAGGGCGGAGACTGTTCGGAAGATTTTTCCCAGGTTACGGCCCCTAAGATCAGAGAGACCTTGAAGGTGCTTTTGCAGATGGCCGTTGTTTTGACCTATGCCGGCGGCAAACCTGTCATCAAGCTTGGCCGAATAGCCGGGCAGTTTGCCAAGCCGCGTTCAGCCGATACGGAAATGGTCAATGGCGTCGAGCTTTCCTCTTATCGGGGCGACATGGTCAACAGTTCGGAGCCGATTGCCGCCGCCCGTATCCCTGACCCCAACCGGATGCTGCAGGGATATAATATGGCTGCCGCTACCTTGAATCTCCTGCGTGCCTATACCAGTGGTGGATTTGCCGCTCTGAACCGCGTTCATGCCTGGAACCAGGAATTTGTAGTGCAGTCGCCTATGGGTCGCTCTTATGAGCGTCTGGCCAAACATATCAGTCAGGCTATCAAGTTTATGGAAACTATTGGTATTCCTACTGATATCCCGCAGATCAAAGAGGCCAGTTTTTTTACCTCGCACGAGGCCCTGCTTCTTGGTTATGAAGAAGCCTTGACCCGTGAGGATTCAACGAGCGGTGGCTGGTATGACTGCTCCGCTCATATGCTGTGGATTGGCGAGCGCACCCGCCAGATCGATGGCGCCCATGTGGAGTTTCTGCGCGGTGTCCTCAACCCCATCGGGGTCAAGATCGGTCCTGACTATGATCTTGAGAACGTCAAGCGGCTGATCGAGACCCTGAACCCTGAGAATGAGGCGGGCCGGTTGACACTCATCACCCGTCTGGGGATGAAGAAGATTGAAAAAGTTCTGCCTCCCCTGCTTCGTGAGGTGAAAAAAGAAGGTTTTAATATAGTGTGGAGCTGCGACCCCATGCATGCCAACACCTATACGGCAGCATCAGGCCACAAGACCAGGAATTTCAACGATATCCTCTCTGAGATCACCTGCTTTTTTGAGATCCACTGGGCCGAGGGCACCATCCCCGGCGGTATCCATCTGGAGATGACCGGAGAGAATGTGACCGAGTGCACCGGCGGCGCCCGCAATATCATTGATACCGAGCTTGCCAATAACTACCTGACCACCTGTGATCCTCGCTTGAACGCGGAACAGAGTCTGGAGGTTGCCTTTCAAATTGCCGAGATGATGAGAAGCTGAGTCGAGAGATTTTTCTTCAGAACAAAAAAGTCGTTAGAGCAGGATGCTGGCGGCTTTTTTGTTTTTTCCAGTTTTGATTTTTTTCTGTACGATTAATAGGTTACGTTTCAATACGCATTGCTATATGGCGATTTGTGACAACGATCAGAGGGAGAGCATGCATGAAAATATTTATCCGGGTAATGAAGGCCCTGTCTGAGCCCAATCGGGTCAGGATGGTCAAGATACTGGGCCACAGGGAACTGTGCGTCTGTGAATTGCAGGAGTTGCTGGGGCTTGCCCAGTCAACGGTCTCCAAACACCTGAAGATCCTGGAAGAGGCGGGACTTGTTGCCTTTCGTAAGGAAGGTTCCTGGATTATTTACCGTCTGAGCCAGGGAGAAGAATCCGATTATGCCAGGGTGCTGCTGGAGAATCTCCAGGGATGGCTTGAGCATGATCCCCAGCTTCTGCAAATGGTGGCCAGCCTGGCCCAGGTTGACCGGGAACGGATCTGTGCGGCCTGACGATTCTGTAGTAATTCCTCTTGTGGAAAATAGGTATGGACGCAATGTGTATAGCGATATGAAGAATGGGTTTCTGGATTAAATTCGTTTCGACCCGATCTGAAACCGAGCTTGTAAAAACGAGCGGAGCCAACTCTGGAAACGACGGCCTCATATCATGTTCCCGCTCTGCTGGGGCGCATTGCGGATGCGTTCCAGTTGATCGGCCAGATCGCCCATCTCCTGCTGCCAGTATTCACGGCTGCCGAAATTGGGGGCCACCCGCGATTCCCCGTCCTCGCTGAACTGGTGGGCGCACCAGGCAATATAATGGATATAGCGCATGGCGCGCAGAGGCTCGATCAGACGCAGGCTGCGCCGGTCAAACTCCATGAAGGTCTCATAGCCCTCAAGAAAGAGATCGATCTCCAGCAGAGAATCCTGCATCAGGCCGGGAAGGAGCATCCAGAAATCCTGAACGGGCGGTCCCACGGCCATATCGTCAAAGTCGATGATGTAAAAGGATTGATCAGGCCGATAGATAAGGTTTGAGAAATGGCAATCGCCATGGATGCGGATCATCCGGGTGCTCTCAAAGAGGGGGCTGATCTCTTTGATCAGAGAGTTGGCCAGCCCTGCAAATTCCTGGCGCATTTCAGCAGGAATCAGATTGGAGGTCAGCAGGGTGTCAATCTGGGCCTGGGTGGAGCTGCTGGGAGCCATGGTGATCCGGTCCTGGGGAAGATGGGTAGCCCCGACCGCATGGACGCGGCCGATGAGGCGGCCAAGCTCCAGCCATTGATCCTCTGAGTATTCATCATAACTGCGGCCGCCGCATTTGGCAAAGCAGGCAAAAAGGATCTTGCCGAATTGGCCCAGCGTCGTTCCATCCGCCATCTTCAGGGGGGCGATAACCGGGATCTCCTGGGCGGCAAGTTCCAGCAGAAAGGTATGTTCGTCAAGCAGTCCGTTTTTCGACCAGCGGCCCGGCCGGTAAAACTTGATCACCAGACCTGTCCTGTCCTCCTGTTCCAGTTCGTAAACCCGGTTGATATAGCTGTTCAAGGGGCGGCAGAGATTGGTGCAGCGCACCCCCAAGGCCTTTTCCGCCAGGGTAATGACGACATCCGGGGTCAGTCCGTGAAAAGCATGCTTCCCGGGATTTGATGCAAAATCTTTCATCGTCCCAAATACCCCTCATCCTTTGGCAGGTTTTTCTTTTTTAAAGCAGCCACCGCCAGTTGATCACACCTCTCATTAAGGGGATGGCCGGCGTGCCCTCTGACCCATTGAAAGGTAACATCCATAGCTTCCACCAACTCCAGCAGTTCGGCCCAGAGATCCGGGTTGACTGCCGGTTGTTTGTCTGATTTGATCCAGCCTCGCTGCCGCCAGCCTCTGGCCCAACCCTTGCTGATACCATTGACCACATAACTGGAGTCGGACCAGACCGTTATCGGCCGGTTCCGCTCTTTCAGGTGTTGCAGGGCGACAATGCAGGCCATGAGTTCCATCCGGTTATTGGTGGTCAGTCGGAAGCCGCCGGAGATCTCCTGCTCGTGGCCGTCAGAGACGAGAATGGCACCATAGCCGCCAGGGCCGGGGTTGTTGCTGCAGCCCCCGTCGGTATAGATGTTGATCTCGCCTGTGCGGCCCTGTGGAGTGGGCGGTGCCGTCTTCGAGGCTGAGCTTTTTTTTGCCGGAGCATGGCTGTATTGCGGATTGAGCAGCCAGGCCTCGGCTTCAGCCCTGTCGGTAAAGCCTTTAAATTTGGCCCCGGCACATCCTTTTACCTGTTTCTCCGCCTCCGGCCAGGTCTCAAAGATGCCGGTTTGAAGTCCGACGGCAACGGCATACACCTTTTTTGGGGTCATGAAGCAATCCCGAAAATAAAGAAACCGTCCGGGAAGGATACCCGCACGGTTTTTCCAGTCACGACAGAGCCGCTTTGCAAGCTTATCATCAGTTGATCAAGGCAATAACAAAGAGGGATATAATAACAAAAACCAAAAACAGACCAACTTTTACATTGATTGAATGATCCTCTTCATGCACTGCACCCTCATGATGTTCGTGTCCGCTCATTGTCTTACTCCCTTGTGATTATTTTTGAGTTTTCCTGTAACAGAACCACCTGCACCGGCTGGTATTTGAACAATTTTATCCAGTTTTGTCGATCACTTTCTTGATTCGAGAAGGGCAAGAGGGCAGGGATCTTTGTGTCGCGGCGAGGCCGGCCCGATTACCAGATCAGATCATCCGGTATGGTGTAGGCCGAGTAAGGGTCGTCCGGGTCTTGTTCAGGTTTTTGTGGCGAGACGTTGTGGACGACAATGAGATCAAGACGCAGGCCCTGAATCTTCTCGGCAATTGAAGACGGCACCACACCATAACCGCCTTTTTCTCTGACGATGGCCAGTGTGCCCTGGCTCAACTCGTCCACCATCTCTTTGGTCGGCAGTAAAATCTTTACGATCTTGTTGTTGTCTGTGAAGCGATAGGCAATGGCGCCATCCTTCAGGGGCAGGAGATTGCTGCTGATGAGTTGTCTGATCTGGGCAATTGCTTCATTTTTTTTGAGCTCCTGCTGCTGTTTCTCGTTTGCCTGTCTGGCCTGTTTCTTTTTCTCTTCCAGGGCCTGCCGGGCGTGGAGCTTGTTTTCGTCAGGTTTCTGGCTGCGCCCCTTGTCCTCTTCTTTGTTTTTTTTATAGGTGGCCTTTTTGGCCTGAGTGGCCTGTTTTTTATCGACCAGCCCCATTTTCAGCATTTGGTCCCGCAGTGATTGTGCCATGGATTTAAAGCTCCTTGTCAGGAAAATGAGATTGCCATGGGGATGGCCTGATTTGGGAAGACGCGTGCCCGCATCTCCCAGAGCGGGCACTGTTTGCGGATGCATTCCTTATTGTGCAGATATTGCTCACAATGGAGTTCTGCCGCGGCCTGCAGGAGGACGGGCAGCAGCTCGGAGGAGAGCCTGGCTGTTTCAGTGAGGGCGATATAGGTCTCACGCTGACAGCAGCGGCCGCCCTTGCGTGCGGCCAGGGCCATGAGGATCCTGCCGGAAAACTCCTGGGCCAGTTTACGGGGGCCTGCGGTCAGTGGTGTTGCCGAGAAAATGGTGGCCACGCCGATGCCGATGCCAAGGGCCGCTCCGCATGCGCCCCAGAAACCGCAGACCCCGCCGGGCACATCGGTGCCACGGCTGATCGCGGTCAGGATCTCTTTGGAGCTGATTGCCCCGCCGCAGTTACGATAACAGGCCAGCAGGATGCCGGGAATCATGGCATGATGCTCGGGGCCGTGCATGGGGATGGAGGGGTGGCTGCGGATGATCTGAAGCAGCGCAATCAGATCCTTCTCCCTGGTGCTGGTACAGATGGCCTTGATGACCTCCAGCCCGTTTTGCTGATGGCAGCAGTTGCAGACAAAATGTTCTTTCGGGCAGCAGCCGTCAGCCGGATATTTCTGGCCGCAATAATGACAGGCCATCTCTTTCGGTTCGCTAAAGTAGTGCAGCTCACCGCCGCAGCACATGCAGCCGGAACTGCGCCGGGACGTATCCTTTGGGGTGTGTTCCGGCGGCGCGCAGCAGGAGGTGGGGGCTTCTGCGGCAACGGGCAGGGCGCAACAGGCATTGGTCATAAGCAGATTGGTGACAGCCCCCTGCTCGTTGAGGATAAAAACCGAATCATCGAGGAGCACGAGGTCGGAGTCGGGGACCTTGGTGCGCCGGCCCTTGACCAGCAGGAGCCCGCTTTCAGTGTAAACGGCGCTATAGGGGCCCCGATAGATGCAGAAGGTGTTATTTTCACCCATTTCTTCTTTGGTGTGCGGCCGCTCTGCCTGGTAGGTGAGCGAAAAAAAGTCCATCCCCTCAACCTGCCGGTATGGAAAGCGTTTCAGCAGATGGACGGCGACAAATCCTGCCGCTTCCAGCATAGCCACCAGTTCCTCCTGCTGCATGGCCCCGCCCAGACATTCGCCACGGTAGAGCACGTTATTCTTGATGCTTGGAGGAATGGTGATATCGGTAATAATGTCCGATATCACCAGCCTGCCACCCGGTTTCAGGATCCGGAAGATCTCCTGGTAGGTCTTCCGTTTATCCGGGCTCAGGTTGATGACACAGTTGGAGATGACAATATCGGCGCATGTATTCTCAAGCGGGATCTGCTCCAGGAATCCCTTGCGAAACTCCACATTGTCATAGCCAAGTCTTGCTGTGACCTCCTGCTTTGAGGTGGTGGCAAGGTGGAGCATCTCGTCGGTCATGTCAATGCCGAAGACCTTTCCCTCTGCACCCACGGCGGCTGCCGCCATGAAGCATTCCACGCCAGAACCGGAACCCAGATCGACCAGGGTCTCGCCTGGTTGTGGTGCTGCGTCCGTTACCGGGCTGCCGCAGCCATAGGAGCGCTTGCGGGAATCCTGAGGGATATAATCAGCCTGTTCCTGGGCCGGGGCCAGCGGGTTGACGATATCCTGGTTGGCGGCCAGGGCGGCCTGGCCATAAAATTCACGCACCTGGCCGTGCCCATGATCGGATGCCAGCGAGATGACACAGTTGCAATGGGTGAGGGTGACGCTGCGGCCCGCCGCTTCAGGGTCGGGGCAGTCATGGCGGACATCTCCCATGCGCAAGGCAATGGTGCCGTGGCCCTGTCCCTGAGTGAAGGCTGCCTGTCTGCTGATCAGTTCCAGGGCAATCCGGTCATACAGCTCTATATAGGGATCATGGCCTACCCATTCACCGCCAGTCAGAAAACTATGATCAATATCGCCACCGCCAATGATGAACTTCAGGGGATTCTTTAGATACTGCGGGGAGTCAATCAGGGAGGCATTGCGCAAAGACTGGAGGAGCGTGCTGTCCTTCCAGACCGTGGCCAGTCCCTGTGACAGCTCTCCGCAGGCGGTCTCCGAAAGTCCAACGAGAGCCGGCGATGGATAGATCATCCCGTCGGGCCCTAGGGCCAGAGATTCCCAGCCACTATTGGACAGATCATGGCGGCTGCCGGGGGTGGAGAAGACCTGGGCGCGCATGGTTTCGATATTATCAATGGGCATGCTGCACTGCTCAGCCCGATCCCAGGCTGCAAGGAGATGGGGAAAGATCTCCGCTGGTGGGACAAACTGCTCCTGACTGCCCTTGCCGCGGATAAAATGGTAGAGCAGATGAATGCTGGCCGCCCCGATGCCGGCCGCCAGGCTCACAATATTTGCCAGATCGGCCATATTGGCCCGACTGACGGCAATAGAGAGGGTAAAGGGGATTCTTGCCTGATGCAGGACGATGAGATTGGCCAGAAGTTTCTGATAGGAACCCTGGCCCCGCAGGCTGTCATGACCCTGTGCCAGCCCGTCAAGACTGACCTGCAGGTGCAGGCGGTCAAGGCCTTGCAGCAGGTGGATATTTTTTTCCAGGAGCATGCCGTTGGTCAGGACAACCCCATGGGCCATCGGGTTGTGTAATAAGAAGCGTTGCAGCCAGGGAAAAAAGTCAGGATAGAGAAAGGGCTCGCCGCCGGTAAAATAAAAGAGCTGGCAGCCAAGCTCCAGGGCCTGATGGGTGGCCATGTCTAGCTGTGCCTGGGGCAGGGTGAGAGATTTAGCTGGAGAGGCCGCAAAGAGACAGTGGCTGCAGCTGAGGTTGCAGCGATCGGTGAGATGAACCCAGAACTCTTTCAGGCGATCCAGGGCCAGTTCCTTGCCGCGTCCTGTGTAGCCTTTTTCTGTGCCGATCTTGAGTGTCTGTTGGAGGCGATCCAGGTCGAGCGCGAGGCGGTGTTCATTGGTTGGAGTCTCTGAGGCTACGGCGGGCAGGTTTTTTTGCAACGTCCTTACTGCATCGGCAAGACTGTCAGCTCCAACCAGCGCCTGCAGCAACTGGTCCCCATACTTGGTCGGCACCAGCCAGTCAGGTGTCTCGGGCTGGATATAAATGGCGCACCCTTCATGCTCCAGTCTCTGCCATCTTTGGGGATTATATTTTGTACGGATGGGGCTTAAAAGATTTGCTCTGGTCATTGGTGTTCGTGGTAAACTGGTTCTACCAGTATAAAGGAATGAATCTGAACATTTCACGCTCATGGTGAAAGTGTCGTTAGGATCGTCCTTGGCCTAGATAGATGCCGGATTCCCTGGGATGATTTATTCGCGACCAAGGTTGCTCCAACGGGGGGCGGTGTGATTTTCATGAACCATTCTGGTTAGAAATAGATGCCCTTTACCGCAGCCTCTTCTCTGGAGGCCCCGGTATTTTTCTTGATCGATTCAGCGATCCGGGTGGCGCTCTTGATCATGTCATTGAGCCCGATGCCTTCCCAGCCAAAACCGTGAATAAATAATCCTTCATGCTCTTGCATCATCTGGTCGCGCCAGTTGAGGAGGGCGGGGTAACCAGCCTCCAGTTGCGGGATTCCCCCTTTGGGGCGCAGAACCCTGGCGTAGACGGGTTCTCCCTGCAGGGGCAGCAACTCGTGTAGATCCTGCAGGGCCTGATGGATCAGGGTGGCGTCATCAAGGGCCAATCGTTCCGGGTGGCGGCGTCCGCCGACGAGTGCCTCAAGGAGGATATGGCCCCGGGGCGACCTGGCAGGAAACATATTGGAGGAAAAGAGTGCCCCCAGGCAGAAGCGGTTTTCCTGCTCCGGCGCCAGGTAGCCAAATCCCGGGGGCAGTGTCGAGCCTGGGCCAAAGCCCAAGGCAATGGTCACAATCCGGGCCTCAGGAACAGTGTTCTGCGGCATGCGCGGTGCAAGGGGCTGGAGCAGGCCTAACGATGGGTTGATCGGCAGGGCCAGCACCAGATTCCTGGCTTGGTGGCTTCCCTGTTCAGAATCTACTTTCCAACCTGATTGGTTCTTGTGGATAG
>DCUN01000009.1:503-7207 GCA_002327225.1 Desulfobulbaceae bacterium UBA2213 | reverse complement strand
GGCAGCCCCTTCTTCTTACCGTTCGTGCTCGTCTTGCTCTGTCTGGCCTGTTTCATTTTGGTAAGCAGGCCGCGAATTACGGAACCATGGGTTTTTTCCAGGCGGCGCACTCCAGGCATGACCCCGTCGATGACCAGCCGGTTCAGGTCACCGGCGTAGGTGCCTGTGAAGACCGCGTCAACATAAGGCAGCAGGGCCGGGCCAAAGCGGTGCTCTACCCACTCAGCTACCGTTGGTTCGCCCTGGAGTGGCTTTTTGAAGAGCTCGCCCAGGACCCGCAGCTTGGCCAAGGGTGAGATCAGGGGAGCCATGATGATCTTGGCCGGGCTCTGCGGGATACAACGCAGGCTGCCATCCATGCAGACATAGCGGACAAATTGACTGAGCGGCGCCTTCACGCATTCCTGGTCAAGGCCGGTCTCCTCCAATAACAGTTGGCTTTCCGGGCAATTATCGAGAAAGCCATGGGGGCCATTTTCAGCCAGAAATCCTTGCTCGGCGTGACTCCAGACGACCCCTCCCGCCCTCTCCGATTTTTCCAGGATAAGGGTTTGTTGCTCAGGATAGAATTGTCGTAGTTTATGGGCCACGGTCAGGCCTGAAAGCCCGCCGCCAATAATAAGGGTATCCATTTTTTTCAATTATGAATTACGAATTATGAATTAGGAATGACGATATGAAAATGAGTATCGTCAAGAAATCTTGACACTTCGGGTTCGATGTTTATCATTTTGGCCGAATTCAAATAAAAAAGCAACGGAATAGGATGGAATGAGACGATGATTGCCGTCCTCTTCTGTAGTCCCGCATCATAATCAGAGAAACCAGAGCAAAAGAGGTGTTTGTAATGACCAGTCAGACCACAACCCATGAGTTTCAGGCCGAGACCAAAAAACTTCTCGATATCGTGATCAATTCACTCTATACCGAGCGCGATATCTTTGTCCGGGAATTGATCTCCAATGCCTCGGATGCCTTGGAAAAATTCCGCCACGAGAGCCTGACTGCAGGTGAGTCCTTTGACTCCCACATGCCCCTTGAGATCACCATTGATCTTGATGAGGAAAAACACACCATGACCATTACCGATACCGGTATCGGCATGTCCCGGTCCGAGCTCGAGGCCAATCTGGGAACCATCGCCCACTCCGGTTCCAGCACCTTCATGACCGGGCTCGCTGAGGCGGCCAGGAAGGATGTGAGCCTGATCGGTCAGTTCGGGGTGGGCTTTTATGCCGCCTTTATGGCCTCCTCCAAGGTTCGGGTTCAGAGTCGTTCCTGGGATGGATCGGAAGGGCATGAGTGGATCTCCGAAGGGACCGGCAGCTATACCATCAGTGAACTGCCCGGGCTGCATCGGGGCACCCGGATCATCATGGAGCTGAAAGATGACGCCCATGACTATGCCATGAAATGGAAGGTGGAAAATGTCATCAAACAATATTCTTCCTTTGTCCCTTTCCCGATCAAGCTGGCCGGCGAGACCGTGAACACGGTATCCGCCCTGTGGACCCGCAGCAAGAGCGAGATCACTGAGCAGGAGTACAATGATTTCTATAAGTTTATCGGCACGGCCCATGACGAACCCCTCTACCGTCTCCATTTTGCAGCCGATGCGCCGCTGGCCATCAATGCCCTGCTCTTTGTACCCAAAGAGAATTTTGAGATCATGGGTTTTGGTCGCGTCGATCCCGGGGTCAATCTCTATTGTCAGCGGATTCTCATCGATCAGCATTCGGAGAATGTCCTGCCCGAGTGGCTGCGTTTCTTAAAAGGCGTAGTTGACAGCGAGGATCTGCCGCTCAATATCTCGCGCCAGTCCTTGCAGGATAATGCCCTGCTGGCCAAATTGCGCAAGGTGATCACCAAGCGTTTTCTTAAATTCCTCGACGAACAGGCCCAGGAAGATCCCGAGGCCTACCTCACCTTCTGGAAGACCTTCGGTATCTATCTGAAAGAGGGGATCACTTCTGACTATGAATTCCAGAAAGAGCTGGGCAAGCTGGTCCGCTTTGAGTCTTCCCGCACGGAAGAGGGGAAACCGACTGCCCTTGCCGCCTATGTGGAACGGATGAAAGAGGGGCAGGATGCTATTTATTACATCAACGGCCCCAGTCGCAAGGCCATTGAGGCCGGACCGTATGTGGAAATGTTCACCAAAAAGGATATCGAGATCCTCTACACTCTGGAGCCCATTGATGACTTTGTCTTGAGTCATCTGGCCGAGTTTGATGGCAAAAAGATGGTGTCTGCTGATCGGGCGGATCTNNGGAACAGCTGGAACAGGGGGCGAAGGATGTCCTTATCAGCTGGTTGAAAAAGACCCTGGGAGACAAGGTTGCAGATGTTGTCGAGTCCAAGCGCCTCGCTCACGCCCCGGCCATGATTGTCAATCCTGATAGCTATATGACCTCATCCATGGAGCGGATTATGGCCGCCAGCCGCCGGGAAAAAGGGCAGGAGCCGGCGAGCAGCAAGAAGAATCTGGAAATCAATACCGGAAGTCCGTTGATTAAACAGCTGGCTGAGCTGCAGAAAAGTGACGAATCCTTTGCCGCCGAGGTGGCAGCCCAGATCTACGATAATGCCATGATTCAGGCGGGCCTGGTGGTTGATCCCCTGGCCATGGTGGAGCGGAACTATAAGATTCTGAACCGGGCCGCCGGCGGCGCGTGACATAACTGTTGAAACTTAGGCGTTTAGGTGTTTAGGTGTATAGGCTTATAGCTGACAATCTAACCCCAATGAACGGGATAAGTGCCTTTCGCAGATTCTTTTCTTGTAAAGAAAAACAAGAAAAGAATCTGTAAGGCACTAATCACCTGAACAACCGGTTTTTTTTAACGGAGAAAATGAGATGTCCTCTTGTGTGCTGTTCGCTTCCATTCGTCGTTTTTCTGTTTTGTTGACCCCTGTCCTGCTTCTTCTGGTCATGTCCGGCTGTTATAGCCATCCTGTGCGCCATCTGACTTCCGATATCGGTCTGATCAAGGCCGGAGAGACCAGTCGCCGGGAGGCGATTTCCCTGCTGGGAGAGCCGGATTCTACACGGATGGTCTCCGCCACGACGGAAGAGTGGATCTATTATGAGGAAGACAAGTCACTGTTGCAGAAGACGCCCGGAGTAGGTGGGATGTTTTCCGCCAAGGGCTATAAAACGGTTATCTTGACCCTCGAAGGCGATATCGTTACTGCTTCCCGGTATGGAGCTTATAACAAGAATGAACTGGACTGGCAGGATGATTATACCTGGCAGGAAATTGACCCGAAACCCGAAATAAAGACTGAAACAAAGACTGGCCGGTGATAGATCGTTTTGAGACTATTCGTCAGCGGATGGTGCAGGAACAGCTGACCAGCCGCGGTATTGATGACAGCAAGGTACTCGATGTCATGGGTGAGGTGCCGCGCCATCTCTTTGTCGATGATGCCATGCAGGCCAATGCCTATGGAGATTATCCCCTGCCTATTGTTGACGGCCAGACTATCTCCCAGCCCTTTATTGTCGCCTATATGACTCAGGCCCTGCAGCTGACAGGCGTGGAAAAAGTCCTGGAGATCGGGACGGGGTCGGGATATCAGGCCGTTATTCTCTCCCGGCTCTGCGAAAAAGTCTATACCGTCGAACGGCTGAACAGCCTGCTTGCCAGGGCGCGTCGAATCTTTGACCGCCTGCATTGTTATAATATTCAATCCAGACTTGATGATGGCACTCTGGGGTGGCCGGAGTATGCTCCCTATGATGCCATCATGGTGACGGCCGGAGGTCCCGAGATTCCCGAGCCTCTGCTGGCTCAACTGGCTGATCCCGGCAGAATGGTGATTCCGGTTGGTGATCAGGATGTGCAGGAATTACAATTGGTCACCAGGAAGGACGGCCTCATCCAGGTGGAGGTTCTTGAGCGTGTCCGCTTTGTCAATCTGGTCGGGGAGTATGGTTGGGAAAAGTGAAGAGGAGCCCACGCTGCACCCACGTTACCACCCACGTCAGTTTCATCATCTCAGTTTTTACTCACCGCGAACTTTTTCCTTCTTATAAAATACTGCAGGTTGCCAGATCACCGCTGCCCCCGGCTGCAGCCTTCTGGTAGAGACTCCAGAGATGGTCATCTACCCGTTGCTGGCGGGCACTGGCTCCTGCCTTCAAAAACCGGCGGTTGGCGCGTGGTCCCCCGTTGTATGTCGCATAGGCGGCACGGGCCGCAAGCTCGGGATTGTTGTTTTCTTTGGCTACTGTAATGCCATACTGTTGAAAGTAGCGCATCATGATCTGATTTCCCGCCTGAATGTTGTAGGTCACGTCCTGTTCCAGTCGTTTTATATCGTAAAATCCCCGCCAGACATGCTGGTTGATCTGCATGATGCCAATCCCACCCGCTGGAGATCGCAGGGGTACGATCGTGTCGCCTTTCTTTGCATATTGTTTCCAGCAGCTTTCAATCATGGCGGTGGCCGGGATCAGATGCTTGTAGATCGTGGCATAGCGAGGATCAATTTTGGCCTTTTTCAGCTGCTTATCGGCGGCTGTCTCCAGCATCTTGCCGATGATTTTTTCGTATTCATCCAGTTCTGTTGACTTTGGCACCCAGAGATGCAGCTGCTTTCTCAGGTTGGTAACGGTTGTGGCCGGCAACTCTACGGCATAAGCGACTCCTACCAGGAAATTCAGAAGGCGGTGGAGGGTTGCTGAGGCCTTCGGCAGTTCCGGCGGAAATTCCGGCAGAGACTCCTGTTCCGGTAAGTCTGGCGGGAACTCCGGCAGTGGCTCTTGTGACGGAGGCTCTGGTGGTAGTTGCGGTGCTGCTTCCTGAGGCAGCGGCTCCGGCGGAGATTCTGCTGCTGGTTCCTGTCGCGGTGGCTCAGGTGGCAACTCTGCTGCTGGTTCCTCTGTCGGTATCTCTGTCGGCAACTCTGCTGGTGAATCCTGTTGCGGTGACTCTGGCTGCAACTCCGGCAGTGCATCTTGAGTCTTTTGTTCCGGCTCTTCCGGTTGAAACTGAAACAGCTCGCGAAGGGCAGGGTCGATCTGCCAGTCAAAGCGCAGCGGATCCTCTCCGGAACCTGGTTGCAGCATCCTTGCCAGTCTCCGCAGGCCATCACTGCTGATATGCATTCCAAGACCAGGGGCGGCGGTGTCCAATGCCAGCAAGGCGTCTCCGGCATTGAGGAAGGTCATGTAGCGCAGCAGTTGTTTCTGCATCATCCCCTTTTCCCCGCTGCTGCTTTCGATGATGGGGCGCAGTTGCTGCCAGGCATCGATAAACAGCACTCGTAGAGGATCTTCCTCCTCCAGAGGAGTCTGGCCGGTCAGGATCATCAAGAGCTGATAGCGACTGGTGATGAGCAGGTCAAAGAGCTGTTCCTGGTGCAGCGAATCCCCCATACTGCCGCTGAGGCTCTTGATGACAAAGACCAGAAAGGCATCGAGAGGCTCAAAGACATGCTGGAGCTTTTCCAGTTCTTCATAGCCGAGCGGGGCCTGGGCCGGCAGAGGTGGTGGTGCCCTTGTCTGCGTGTCTGGAACAGTCAGAAGCAGAGGGACGACAAGGCCATCAGCGGTGCTGCGCAGGGTCCCCACGGTGAGCGTCTTCAGGGCCGCTTCAAGCGGCGCCGTATCAGCGGGGGAAGCGCAGATACGCAGTAAAAGCGTAATTTCTTTTTGGGGCATGGCAAGATCAAAGGCGTACTGCTCCAGGCGTGGATGGAGGAAACGCTTGGAGAGCTCCCAGGCAAATCCCGTGACTACCGGTTTGCCGCCCTTTGCATTGTAGATGGCGGAGTCAATGATGCGATAGCGCAGCTGCCATTGCGGGTCCACATAAAAGTTTAAGCGCATGAGAATGGAGCCACTCCATTTGACCACTGACGGCAGAAGCCCGAGGGATTCGAATCCCATACCGGCGGCCGCATTGCAGCTGAAGTAAGGCTGACCGTCACGGATAGTCAGCTGGGGATCGGAAATGTGAAGATAGTTGTAAGAGCCCTGCTGAAAGAGTACAGTAGGCTGGCCAGGCTGCGGAATCAGAGACTCTATCAGAGCATTTTGTAATATCTGAATCCGCAGGAAGAGTGGCAGCTCAACGGTTGCGGCATTCACAGGGTTTGAGGCTGTGGTAAGCAGGAGGCAGAACAGCAGGAATGATTGAATGAGTCGTTGCATGCAGTGTTATTGTGTCTGTCGTCTTTGAGTCTGTCGAATCATCTCTTTTACCCATCTATACGCGTACTACTTACCACTTACCATTCACCACTTACCACTGTTTTTTTATCATGCATGAGATAAAACCCGGTCAATCCATCGAACTGTTGAAAGAGCTGCATATTCTTACCCGAGACGGCAAGATGAATCAGGACAGCAGGCGAAAGCTGAAACAGGTCTACCATCTTACCCAGTTTATTGAGCCGCTCCTGCAGGAGATCCGGAAAGGACATCAGGATATTCAGCTCGTTGATCATGGGGCAGGGAAGTCCTATCTTGGTTTTATCCTCTACGATCTTTTTTTTAAAACCCTGGATAATGGAGCGCACATTTATGGTATTGAGACCCGGGATGAGCTGGTGCAGAAGTCCCGGGATCTGGCCCTGCGCTTGGGCTTTCCCCATATGTCCTTTTTGACCCTGTCGGTGGCGGAATCCACCCATTCGTCCCTGCTGCCAACGCGTGTTGACATGGTGACCGCCCTGCATGCCTGTGATACAGCGAC
>DCUN01000009.1:0-495 GCA_002327225.1 Desulfobulbaceae bacterium UBA2213 | reverse complement strand
TGCTGCCAGGCGGAAGTAGCGTCTATACTCAGAAAAAACAAGGGCAAGAGGCTGGGAGGCGATGTCCTCACGGAAGTCTGGCGCCACCCGCTGCATACCCGGGAATTCGGCAGTCATATCACCAATGTGCTGCGCTGTCTGCAGCTTGAGGCCCATGGCTACCAGGTGAGCGTCACGGAACTTGTCGGCTGGGAGCACTCGATGAAAAATGAGCTGATCATCGCCACCTATAAAGATCTGCCGCGCAGGCGCCCGGCTGAGCGTCTCCAGGAACTGCTGCGTCTCCTGGGTCTTGAGGAGATGGAGGAGCGGTTTTATGCAGACTCGGTTGCTTGAATCTGAATATTGTATTGTACAAAAATGGTAAGATTGTCTGTAGGAGCGGCCTTGGCCGCGATAGATGCCGGATTGCAGGGATGATATTTTTCGCGACCAAGGTCGCTCCTACACGAGGCACCATGATTCTCATGAAAAATCAGGGTTAAGATTACCTGG
>DCUN01000210.1:33225-57532 GCA_002327225.1 Desulfobulbaceae bacterium UBA2213 | reverse complement strand
CATGCACCAGAATCTGGCGCCGGAGAGGGTTGGACAAGCAGCTCAGCACCGTATCCAGATCTAAAGAGGTCATGCAGCTAGCAAAACGGGCCTCTTCCAGGACTCGCCCTACCGAGGCCAGCAGAGCATCAATACGAAAAGGCTTGGTGATATAATCCGAGGCCCCCTGACGCATGGCGGCCACCGCATTGTCAACGCTGGCAANNGCATGCGGGGTGATTTTTCCCGGATGCGGCCCATGAGCTCCAGGCCGCTGAGATCGGGCATGATCAAATCGAGCAGGATCAGATCGAAGTTCTTATGGGCTAGATGCTCCAGGGCCTCTTCACCACGGCCGGCCTCAGTCACTGCAAAGCCGGCTTCACTCAATACCTCAGCGACGCTTTCCCGCAGATCCTGATCATCATCCACCACCAATATTTCAATCATAAACAACTCTCTTTGCGGCCTTGGGGAAAATCAACTGCACGGTCGTGCCGATGCCAACCGTGCTGCTCAGCTCGATTCTTCCCTGAAATAATTGCATAATGCTGTAACAGATAGAAAGTCCCAGGCCGGTGCCTTGACCCACTTCCTTGGTGGTATAGAAGGGCTCCATCGCCTGATTAAGATATTCCTGAGAAATCCCCGTCCCGTGATCGGCAACTTCCACCAACACTTCATTGCCCCGCCATTGAGTCACAATCGTAATGAGACCATTGGCCGGAGAAGCATCCATGGCGTTTGATAACACATTAAGGAGTACCTCTTCGATCTTCACCGCTACGGCCATAATTGGCGGGAGCTCCATCAGTCTGGTTTCGATACGATAGTTGTGCCGTCGACTTTCCAGCAAGGTCAGGCTGCCGGAAATTACGGCATTAAGATCGAGCAAAACCAGAGTATCTTCCTTCTGGCGTGAAAAATGCAACAGTTCACCGGCAATATGGGAGGCCCGGCATATATTACGATCGATGGCGGCAAATCTTTTTTCCAGACGTTCTTCGGTATCTGAACGGGCGGAGAGTTCTTTTTTGAGCAATTCGACATTCAGAGATATGTTAGTCAAGGGGTTATTGATTTCATGGGCAATACCTGCTGCCAATTTTCCAATTGCAGCCAGTTTTTCCGCCTGAGCAATATGCAGGACTTGCTGCTCAATGGTTTTTCTGGTTTCAACATCAAAGACGTTCATAGCCTTGACCAGAAAATAAGTGATCAGAGCGGCCGTGAGACTACGGAAAATTTCTATCGGCATATTCAAGACAGGAATTATCGTATGAGATGGTATGACTCCGGCCAAGAAGGCATAGAGGGCAAAGCCAACCCCGGCCCACCGTAAATTCAACGCTACCGACCGGCTTAATATTTCGACTACTCGCCCATGCCGGATCAAGGCAAAGGCAGCCAGTGCGCCACCAAGATTGCCGATAGTCAGCCGGGAAAAGATATCCGCCTGTCTTAAGCTTTTCAGATCAAGATGTTCCCAGGACAGATAAAGATAGCCACCTAACAGAATAAGGAAAAGAGGGATTAGAATCCGGAGCCATTGCCAATGAATCTTGGGCTGGGAACGGAGCAGGGAGATAGCGAAATAATTGAGGAACAGAAAAGAAACGACTAAAGTCAGCAGCTTAAGATAATGGACNNGGCAGCAGAACTAAGGAATTAGTATAGCCCAGACGCAGATAACATTCGAGCCATTCATGAAGACCATGGCTGAAGCCGAAAATAGCCAGAGAAGGCAGGCTGCTGGCAAGTCGTAACTTGCTCTCCGACATATCCTTGACGGCAATAGCAAGCCCAAGGAAGATAAAGGTCAGTCCGTAAAAAAAATAAAGAAGGAATCCGGCAGGAAATTGGCTGCTTGGCATGTTATCTTAAGTTAACCGCACTGCCGTGTGTGCTCTGATTTGTCGTTACTGTCTGTTGTGTAAACAATAGCAATGCCCTCCTTTAATCTTTGATGGACTCGTAACAACCATCATATTGTTATATTGATACAACTTACTGATTTTAAATATCTTTTCCACAAAAGCACCTTGCGTTTTTCGTCGGCCAGTGGTCTGATTAACCTGTGATTTCAACCAATTACCAGGAAAAGACATGATCAGGATCAAAGACCACAAAACCCGCTACCTGTTTGACCCATTTGCCTATCTGGGTCCGAAACGACGTAAGATGATAGATCAATCCTGGGCCGGGATATTCAGGAAACATATTCTCAGAAACTACCCGTCAACCAGCTGGCCAAGCACTTCCCTTCAAAGGAAGAGCATCCCACCAAGGAACTCTATGCCATGATGGGAACGCTGCTTATTCAGCAGATGTTCGATTTTAGCGACGAAGAGACGGTCAGGCAGTTTGCCTTCAATCTCGAATGGCATTATGCCCTGGATATCACCGACAACTCGAATGCAAGCGCGTATGTCAGCCTGAAAACTATCTGGAGCATGCGAGAGATCGTCACCAGATCAGGCATTCAATGAGATGCAAGATGTTCATGTTCTTTGAGAACAACCCCTTAGTAGAACGAATTCTTTACTACGACAGCTGTCCATCCATGGCCGTCAGTCGTTAATTGAAATAACGAAACTACAATTTCAATCAACGGCAAGCAACACGCCATGTGTTGCAGCTATTCAAAACATTATTCAGTTTGCCGCCTGGCTGGTGGCTCAAAAGGCCAAGTCCTATCCAGCCAGGACTACGCGCCTGTTTTGCCATCAATCATCAAAATTACCTTCCGGCCCTTTGTTTACATCAAGTGTTCCGGCACGTTCAATAATCATCTCCCGGGTCCATTGCGCGGGATCTTCAATACGCCCCACCTTGGGGCCGAGGTCATAGGAACCGGCCTCAAGAATCACCTCGCGGGCCAGAGTGGCACTGCCTCCGGCATTGAAAACGTCCATGAGCATGGTGTAGACGAAACCCTCCACCCGCGAGGCCATCCGCTCGCGAATCTCCTTGGGCTGGCCAAGGAGCCGAGGCTCAAAGGGCAGGTTCAGTTTTTTATAATCGCCGCTCTTCCAGCCTTTGGACTCGGCGTAGGCCGTCATCTGCTGCCACATCTCCTCGCTGACCCCTTCACCCTTGACCTTCTTCAGATTACCCCCATCGTCGAGGATGGCATTACCATATTCATTGACTTCCACCCCCCAGGAGACCATCTGCAGGGCCGTGGCCACATTGGCCTTGGTGGTGTTGGTCCGGGCAGCAATGGCCCGCAGGCGCTCAGAGCTGTTGCCGGAGGTCCCGTGCTGGGCACCGGATGTCCCATAGGGGGCCAGATGCTTATGGATCTCCGCAGTCAATTCCACCTGGATCCCCTGACTGCTGGCCTCAAGGCCATGGGTTGTCCCATTATTCAAGGCAATCCAGTCGGCACAGATCCCGTGGGCGTTCAACCCTTTAATAAGGAATGAGGCGTCATCAACGGTGGAGAGCCCCTGTGATCCTTTGATCTCACCCACCTCGGTCTCAAGCCCTGCCCAGGAAGGAATCAGATTATTCAGTTCAATATTAGCCAGCAGGTTCAGGTCATCAGCCATATGCGAGGCGTCAATGGCAATCGAGGTCATCCCTGCCTCGAAAAGAGTAGGAATTTCTACTCTGGCCATGGGCAGATCGCTTTCGCTTTTAATCCCATAATGATCGGCATGGATGGCGACCGGCACAGTGATCCCAAGCTCATTGCACATACCATCTACCAGACGGGCGATGTTCCAGTAATTGACGGCACAGTAGGCCTGGGCACCGCCCTCGGAACGGGCAATCTCAATAATCAGGGCGGCATCCGCCCGCTGAGCCGCCTGCAGGGCACCACGGATAATAAAAAGATTGCGGCCATTAGCGGCCATGGTCATGGCCCCGCCCTTGGCCTGCAGGGCACGGTCAATCACCTTACCGCTGACCAGCAGGGCACAAGAATGAGGAAACAACTGTTTGATACTAGGGGGACGTCCAATCTCCAACGCCTTTACAAAATCTCCGGCACCACTCATCACAACCTCCAGGTAATAGAATCAAGGGAAAATTCGCAGCTTCTCAGTATGACACTCTCGCAAACAGTCTTTTATTATGATTTTGTATCATGCAACTAACTGAAATTATTCATACACAATTCACATCGTCTGACTTTTAACAAGATCCATAAGTATAGCGCACCCGAATAAAAGAATCCAGAAGATGAGACAAGAAAAGCAAGCTCTTTCAAAGAAGGTTATCATACTTCTGCGACATCGCTTTTCTCCTCTCCTGCTCCCGCCTGAAAACTGGTAAAACTCTTTCTACCAAAGAGCCATACGGCGACAATACTAATCTCGTAAAGAGCCATCAACGGCACAGCCATCATCAGCTGATTTATAATATCAGGAGTTGGAGTTAAGATAGCGGCAATAATAAAATTGACGAGCACGGCATACTTGCGGTGACGATTCAAAAAAGCAAGAGTAACGACACCAATCTTGGCCAGAAAAACCATCAGTACCGGCATTTCAAAGATCACCCCAAAGGCAATAAGCAGGCGAAGGGCCAGGGAAAAATATTCGCTGACTGCCGGAAGTGACATCAAAAACTCATTACTGTAGCCGACAAGAAAACGAAAGGCAGGCGGAAAGACGACCAGATAGCCAAAGGTAGCGCCACTCAGGAAACAAAGAGTAGAAAGAAAGGAAAAGGGCAGAAGTACGCGCTTCTCATGCTTGTACAAACCAGGGGCCAGAAAACGCCAGATCTGATAAAAAATGACCGGACTGGCCAGAAACAGACCACAGACCAGGGCGAGCTTCAGATAAAAAAAAACCCTTCCTGGTACGAGGTAAAGATCAAAGACGAGCCCTCGGGCAAGACATCGGTAAGCGGTTTGAAAAACCAGACCCCGATGGATTCAATAAAGCCATAGGAGCCGGCGAAGCCAACAACGATGGCACACATGGAGACGACAAGACAGGAGCGCAGATCTCGCAGATGATCAGTCAAGGTTTGAGGATTGAACTGTTCATTCTGAACCCCGTTCTCCTGCTCAGGGCTGCCAACCTTTTCAGTTTCAGAATTTTGTTTCATCGCGGCTCTTCTTGCAATTATTACTTTAGAATGATAAATTGTAAAACTGTTTAAACTGAAACTTTCTACATACCATTCAGAATCCTGCTTGGCAACTCATTCAATAAAAGGCTCAAGATTGCAAAAAACGCTGTTCTCAATCCTATTCCTACTCTCCTTTTTCTTTATCTCTCCCGAAACAGCCCTTGCCACCAGCGCTGAAAAGCTGAACCTCCTCCTTTGTGATCGTGTCGAACAGTGCAGCGCTGAATTATCTGCTTCACCTGGGAATGAAGAGTCTCATACGATGAAGAGCTGGCTGGCTGAAATATATGACAAAACGGGTCTACACCCCCTCTGGGTTACCCAGGATGGCCCTGGTGAAAAAGCGGCTATACTGTTCTCGGTTTTAAAAAATTCAGCGATGGATGGTCTGGCTCCCGAACAATACAAGATAAGCCGGATCACTTCCCTGTGGGATGGCAAGTCAGCTGAAGAGTTAATTGACCTGGACACCCTGTTGACCTTTGCCCTTGTCATGTATGCCCATGACGCCCGGGGAGGCCGCGATCCTTCCAGAAAAAGCAGCGCCATCTCCACTTCCGCTCTTGAGGCAACGGCTCTTGTAGAAGCAGCCCTCTCTTCTTCCGACTTTAGCCAATTTCTGGCTGACCTGTTACCACCACACAGATATTATAAAAATCTGCGTGCTGCCTTGCCGAACTATCAAAGCATGGCAGCGGCCGGAGGCTGGCCGGCTATCGAGGCTGGCAAGTCGATACATCCCGGTGAAGACGACTCAAGAATTCCGGAAATTAAAAAAAGATTGCAGATTGAAGGTTTTCTGCAATCTGTGACAACAGATCCCACAGAGAATGACGAGGCATTTGTTCAGGCAGTTATCCGGTTTCAGGAACGCCATGGCCTGGCCGGAGATGGAGTGATTGGCAAATTAACCATCGCTGCCATGAACGTACCGGCCCAGAAAAAGGTCAGGAAAATTATCATAAATCTCGAACGCTGGCGCGGGGAATCTCATGATCTCGGCAGCAAATATGTGCTGGTGGATATCGCCGGATTTACTCTCGAAGCAATTGCTGACGACACGGTTGTTCTCGAAATGGCCGTTGTTGTCGGGACCCAACAGAACAAGACCCCGCTCTTCAGTGACCAGATCCAATATATAGAGACCAACCCCTTCTGGAACATTCCAGCCAGCATTGCCCGCAATGAAATGCTGGGCGAGCTCAGAAAGAATCCGAGTTATCTGACCTCCAACCATATCCGTCTGTTCAATGACTGGTCGTCTGAAGCCAGAGAGATAAACCCTCTTTCCATCAACTGGAAGCAGGTGAGCCAAAAAAAAATGGGCCAGTTTAAATTACGACAGGAACCAGGAAAAAAGAACGCCCTTGGTTCTATAAAATTCGTATTCCCGAATAGTTACGATGTATACATGCATGATACTCCCGCCCAGACCCTCTTTCAACGTTCCAGTCGGGCCTTCAGCCATGGTTGCATTCGCCTCGAAAAACCTGTAGATTTGGCTGTATTTCTCATGAACAATGGAGAAAATGGCTGGCCCATGGAGCGTTTTCAGGCAATGATTGCCACTGGCAAACGAACCATTATCCGCCTGCCGGAGCCTCTGCCGATACACATTACCTACCAGACCGTCAAAAGCGACCAGAATGGAACGCTCTCTTTCCACACGGACATCTATGATCGCGACCGACAGCTGGAACAGATACTTTTCACAGAATAAGCCTTTTACAAATGTTCACCTAACAAGATACAGGATATAACCAATGAATCGACGAAAGTTTCTTGGGCGGGCAATAGCCATGGCCCCCCTTCTTTTACTCTCATCTCCCTGCTCTTTACTGGCCCGGTTTGAAGAGAGGAGCCTCTCTTTTTATCATACCCACACCTCGAAAGAATTATCTCTTGTCTATTTCAAAAATGGCCGCCATATTCCCAGCGCCTTGACAAAAATCAACAATTTCCTCAAAGATTTCAGAACGGGAGAGACCCACCCCATCGACCCGACCCTTCTTGACATTCTCCACGATCTGCGACAGGCCACCGGTTCAAAAGAATTTTTTGAGGTGATCTCTGGATATCGATCACCTCAGACCAACAGCATGCTGCGTGGCAACAACGGCGGCGTTGCCAGCCACAGCCTGCACATGAGCGGCAAGGCCATAGACATACGGCTCCCCTCTATTAAGACCGGTCGACTGCACCGCATTGCCACGGCTTTTCAGCGCGGCGGGGTTGGATATTATCCTCAATCTGACTTTATCCATCTGGACACCGGCCGTGTCCGCACCTGGTAACAGGTTCTTTGTTTACTGATTAGGGGAGAGAACAGGCATGGATTCCTGGTATATCTATATCGTCCGCTGCGACGACAACAGCCTCTATACCGGCATCACCAAAAACCTTCAAAAACGCATCCTGGAACACAACTCCGGGCCAAAGGGTGCAAAGTATACCAGATCACGCCGACCGGTTGCCCTTGTCTACAGCGAAGAGGCGCCATCCAGATCCGCCGCAACCAGTCGTGAACATCATATCAAAAAGTTCAAAAAATCGCGAAAAAGCCAATTGGTGCTGCAAGGGAAGCAACAGGGCAGTGATCTGCCATGACATCTATTCTGATTGTTGATGACGAACAGAGCATGCGGGATTTTCTCGAAATCCTGCTGCAGAAGGAAGGGTATAAGGTCGAGACACGAGGGGATGGCGCTGCTGCCCTCCGCTGCCTTGAGGACAACAGCTTTGATCTTGTCATCAGCGATATCCGTATGCCCGGCGTAGGCGGCCTTGATCTCCTGCACAGCATCAAAGGAAAATACCCGACCTTACCCGTGATCCTGATCACCGCCTTTGTTTCACCGGATGATGCTGTTACCGCCATGAAAGACGGTGCCTTTGATTATATCAGCAAACCGTTCAATGTGGCCGATATCAAGAACATTATCCGCTCTGCCACGGCCCGTAACAGAAGCGAATCACCTGGCCCTTCTGCCGCCGATGCCTTTCCCGGTATCATTGGCAGGAGTCAGGAGATGGTCAAGATCTTCGACCTGATCCAGCGCGTTGCCCCGACACCTGCCAATGTTATAATCTATGGTGAGTCAGGGACCGGCAAGGAACTCGTTGCCCAGGCTATCCACCAGCACAGCAAGGTGGCCGACCACCCCTTTGTGCCGATAACCTGCAGCGCCATCCCTGAAGACCTTATGGAGAGTGAGCTCTTCGGCCATGTCAAGGGCTCCTTTACCGGAGCCATCACCGACAAACCCGGTCTTTTCCAACTGGCCAACAACGGCACTGCCTTCCTCGATGAAATCGGCGAGTTGACCCCTATTATCCAGACCAAACTGCTCAGGGTTCTGCAGGAAAGAGAGGTCAAGCCCGTAGGCTCAACCAGAATTGAACGGGTGAATGTCCGTATTATTGCCGCCACCAACCGCGTGCTTGAAGAAGAAATCATCGCTGGACGCTTCCGAGAAGATCTTTTCTACCGTCTGGCGGTGGTACCCATCCGCATGCCTCCTTTACGTGAACGTAAGGGTGACGTACCGCTGCTGGTGAACCATTTTCTGCAAAAGCATTCACGGTTACTGGGGAAAGAGGTTCAGGATATCTCCTCTTACGGGATGCAGGTCCTGATGGACTACGATTTTCCCGGCAATGTTCGTGAACTGGAAAACATTATTGAACGAGGGGTCGCACTCGAGAACTCCAACATTATCCTGCCGGAAAGCCTGACCCTCTCAGCGCACCGCTCAGAGAAGAGAAACAAGAGCGGAGCCGATCCTTTGTTTCAAGCCGTAGCCTGTAAGGAAGAACTCTTTGAGCGAGGTCTGGAAGAGGTTATCAATGACCTGGAAAAAAGAATTATTTACTTTGCCCTGGAAAAAAGCGGCCACTCAAAGATGCGGGCAGCAGAACTGTTACGCATCAGTTTTCGTTCTTTGCGCTATAAGGTAAAAAAATATGGCATTGAAGACGCTTAGGAGCCGTTGCGAAATAACATGGCCATGTTATTTTTTACAGCGGCTTAGTCTGAAAATCTCTACCTGAGCTGCTATCTTGGATTTCAAGACCTTCATCACCCGGACCCACCAGACAGGAAAAGCCCTGGACAAACTCCTGAAAGGCCAGCTTCTGTGGATGCTCCTGCTCCGGGTCATTCTCTACACCCTGCTCCTTGGAATAAGTGTTTTTCTCCAGAGCGGTCAACTTGAGATCATTCTCCCACCCTACTACTGGCTCCTTGTCTTTATCTGCTGTGTCTATCTTCTGACCATCGGTTCAGCTTTTTTTCTGCTGACCGGCAAAGTTGATCCCCACCACTTTGCCTTCATCCAGAATCAACTTGATATTTTTCTTGTCACCCTTCTCGTTTACTTTACTGGTTCCTCACACTCAGCATTTTCCCCTCTCTACTTTTTCCCCATTATTGCCGGAGGCCTGATTCTTCCGCCTAAAGGCGGTCTGGTAGCGGCAGCGGCGGCAAGCCTGCAATACGGCCTGGCCCTTGGACTTGAGCAAATAAAAATATATCCTGCCTTTCTCAACCGCTACGACTTTTTTCAAGAGCAGAATCTGCTCACCAGTATTAATCATTTCGCTGTACTGGGACTGACCTTTTTCCTGGCCGCTATCCTCAGCGCCATATTTGTGCGCCGACTGCTCAAAACCGAGGCCGCGCTTTCTGATACGGTCAGAAGCTTTGACAGCCTCTCCCTGCTCTACAAACAGATTTTCGATGATATCGCCACCGGCATTATCACTATCGATGACAGCAACCGGATCACCTCGGCAAACAATGCGATCGGCCACATCACCGGGTATCCGGCCACTGCCCTTTCAGGACAGCAACTTTTCCAGGTTTTTCCAACCCTTGACCTTGAAAATAATGGATCACGCCTCACTGCTAATCTTTTACGCCAGGATGGTGTGGAAATCAGGGTCGGATACTCCTGCGCCAAGCTGCAATTTCCAACAGAGTCTACACCGCATGAGCATGCGATGTACCAGTACCGGAATTGCAAGGTCCTGACTATTCAGGATATCAGTGAAGTAGAACGTTTGGAACAACAGATGCGTCAGGCTGAAAAACTGGCCGCCATAGGACGGATCAGCGCCGGCATTGCCCATGATTTCAGAAATCCGCTCACTGCCATCTCCGGCTCGGCCCAGATCCTAGCCAATGAGTTTTCCCTGCCCGATTCCCCCGAGCAAAGAACCAACCGGGCACTCATCAATATCATCCTCCGTGAATCCAACCGCCTGACACGCACTATCTCCGACTTTCTTAAATTCGCCAAACCGGAAACAACGGAGCGTGAGTGGTTTTCCCTGAAAAAATGTCTGGATGAAGTCCTTCAGGTCAGCAAGGCGGATCCCTTATGGCCTGCCAGCTGCACCCTCCAGATCAAAATAGATCCCAGCTATTCACTCTGGGCTGACCAGCACCAGATCTTCACTGTCCTCAACCATCTGATTCAGAACGCCCTGCCTTTTTGTCCCCAAGGCGCTGAGGTTATCAGCATTGAAGCAGAAGAGCTGAACATCTCCGAGAGCCAGGGAGAAATCATCTTGCGGGTCGGTGATAACGGAACAGGGATTGACAAAGACATCAGAGAGAAAATCTTTGAACCTTTTTTCACAAGACGTGTCGATGGAACAGGACTGGGATTGGCCATTGTCAAACAGATAGTCATGGCCCATCATGGCACCATTGAGGCAGGACGGTCAGAGCTTGGCGGCGCCCTGTTCAGTGTACACTTGCCCCTGCCATAACTTTATTTTCTACACTCTCCATAAGTCTCAATGCTCCTTCATTCAGAGACAAAAAGTTTTTGACGATATGCCGATTATCCTCATTACCAATGACGATGGAATCCACAGCCCGGGCCTCCAGGTTCTCGCAGCCGCCCTTTATCCCCTGGCCCGTTGTGTGGTAATCGCCCCCGATCGGGATAATTCCGCAGTATCGCACTCGCTGACCATGAATCGCCCCCTCAAGGTCACCAAGGTTCAGGATAATTTCTATTCAATTGACGGTACCCCCACCGACTGCGTGGCCATCGGTTTAAAGAAGATTCTTGAACATCAGCCGGATCTTCTGGTCTCAGGGATCAACCCCGGCCCCAATCTGGGGGATGACATTGCCTATTCAGGCACAGTATCGGCGGCGGTGGAAGGTACCATGTACGGGATTCCCTCCCTTGCAGTCTCCCTGGCAGGAACCAGCCCGTATGATTTTACTGTTGCCGGGCGTGTGGCGGCCTGGCTTGCCGGTATCATTCTGGAACAGGGCTTGCCCGAAAACACTCTTCTCAATGCCAATATCCCGGCAATTGAGACAATACGCGGGGTGAAAGTTACCCGCCAGGGACGAAGACTCTGGGAAAATGCCATCCAGGAGACATTTGACCCATGGGGGCGTAAACATTACTGGATAGGAGGCGGCACACCTCATCTGGATCCGGATGAGGATACCGACGCCAACGTCATCAGCGCCGGCTATATCTCAGTCACTCCGATTCATCTTGATCTGACCAATCACGCTGGATTGGATTATCTGAAAAACAAGTGCGTTCTGGAACGTAACAGTGACCGGGAGAAGTGGGAATGACAAACGAACTTTCAAAAGGTCAGAAGGGGGAAATACTCTCAGCTCCGAATCATGCGCGGATCCGGCCAGCCATGGTCCCCAAAGAAGCAATCAATATTACCTATACCACTATGTGGTACAATATGTTATATATTGACCAAGTTTAAGAACTTCCTAAAATTATCAAAAAAATTTAGCCGGAGTATGCAGTGGAAAGTGAAGAATTCCTGAAGGCCAGGAAAGTATTAGACAAAACCCAGAAAGAAGTGGCCGAACTTCTGGGTGTCTCAATAAAGGCGGTTCACAGCTATGAGCAAGGCTGGCGTACGATTCCATCCCATGTGGAGCGCCAGATTTTTTTTCTGCTCTCCAGAACCAGAACCAGCGATAAAGTCCTTAAATCCTGCTGGATCGTAAAAAAATGCCCCCCCCAACGGCGCAAACGTTGCCCGGCATGGGAATTTCAAGCCGGCAAACTCTGCTGGTTCATAAACGGCACCATCTGTGAATGCAAGAGCCAACAAAACTGGAAGGAAAAAATGAAGATCTGTCGTTCATGCGAAGTATTAGCGGACCTGCTTTAATCTCCATCTATTTTGCACAATATCAGCTTAACGTACCCCTGTTAAGGGTGTTTTGGTCTTTAAGGCTTGCAACAGTTTTATTATCCGTCAACTCTTTCATGTAACCTGACAGCATCAAAGGAGACCGCAATGTCGTCTGCAAAATACCAGGATTTCCGGACCAGAGTCATCCACGAATGCCAATCCCCTGCCGACTGGGAAGGAGCGACCCTCCCTCCTATATACCAATCCGCCGCCAATCTCCATCCGACTGCTGAAAACCTGAGTGACACCTTCGGCGGCAAGACTGGCGACCACATATATATGCGCCTCAGTAACCCCACCAACAAGGTGCTCGAGCAAAAACTCGCCTCCTTGGAGGGTGGCGCGGGAGCGGTGGTCACCTCTTCCGGCATGGCGGCCATTACCAATGCCTGCATGGCCTTGTTGCGGGCCGGGGATGAATTCGTCACCGGCAATTCCCTCTTCATGTCAACCTATGTTTTGTTTGCCAACATTTTCAAAAAGTATGCTATCACCGCCCGGATGGTCGAACCAACAGACCTGGCAGCCATTGAAGGGGCGATCAACGACAAAACCAGATTTATTTACCTGGAAACCATAGGTAACCCTAAAATGGACGTGCCGGATCTCGCCAGAGCAGCTGAGATCGCCCACCGCCACGGCCTGCCGCTGCTGGTTGACAGCACCCTGGCCACCCCCTATCTCTGCCGGCCGATCGAGCTGGGGGCGGATATTGTTATTCACTCGACCACCAAGTATTTCAGCGGCCACGGCGACGCCACCGGCGGTGTGGTGATCGACAGCGGCACCTTCAACTGGCAAAGCGACCGTTTTCCAGACTTCAAACCCTTTATTGACCGCAAAGGCCCTCTGGCTTATCTCGACAAGGTCTGGCGGGAGCATCACATAAATTTCGGCACCACCCAGGCACCCCTGCACTCCTACCTGACCATGTTAGGCCTCGACACCATGGCCCTGCGCATGGAGAGACACCTTGCCAACGCCCAAAAGGTTGCCGAGTTTCTGAGCAATCGGCCGGAGGTAAAATGGGTCCGCTATCCGGGCCTTACCCGCAGCCCTTCCCACCAGACGGCTGCCGCCCAGTTCAACGGCATGGGATTTGGGGGAGTACTGTCCTTCGGCCTTGCTGACCAGGCAGCCTGCTTCAAATTCATCAACACCCTGAAACTGGCCTATAATCTGGCCAACCTCGGGGATTGCAAAACCCTGGTTATCCACCCATACTCATCCCAGTATCTGTCTTTTGATGAACCGACCCGCCAGAAGCTGTCGATCACTCCGGATCTGGTCAGGCTGTCCGTCGGCATAGAAGCGGTTGTTGATATCTGTGATGATCTCGGTCAGGCCCTCGACACCATCTGAGCCCACTTCTCATGAGCGAGTATATCGAACACGATCATAACGGAATCTCCGTTGGCCTGGTTGAAAAGAAATTTTACACTTTTGCCGGGCCGCACGATGAACTTGTGCTGGCAAGCGGCGCCCGGCTCGGTCCGATCACGGTTGCTTACGAAACCATGGGGACCCTCAATGGAGACAAGAGCAACGTCATTCTAATCACCCATGCCCTGTCCGGTGATTCCCACGTGGCTGGCTACTACTCCGGCGACGACCCCAAACCGGGCTGGTGGGACACCATGGTCGGCCCCGGCAAGGGCATCGATACCGATAGATATTTCGTCATCTGCTCGAACGTTCTGGGCGGCTGCATGGGTACCACCGGGCCATCATCCCCTAATCCCGTAACCGGGCGGCCGTACGGACTCGACTTTCCAGTAGTGACCATCGGCGACATGGTCAAGGTGCAGAAAGCCCTGCTCGATCATCTCGGCATCACTCAACTGCTGGCCGTAGTCGGCGGCTCCATCGGCGGCATGCAGGTCATTGAATGGGTCATCAGCTATCCGCAGATGGTCGCATCCGCGATTCTGATGGCCACCACCACCCGTCACTCCGCTCTCGCCATCGCCTTTAATGAGATCGGCCGCCAGGCCATCATGTCTGACCCCCATTTCAATAAAGGTGATTACTACAGCGGCCCAAAGCCAGATCTGGGCCTGGCCCTGGCCAGGATGGTCGGCCATGTCACCTATCTTTCTGATGAGGCCATGCGCAGCAAATTCGGGCGCCGCCTCCAGGATCGGGACAATCTCGCTTTTGATTTTGAGGCCAATTTCCAGGTGGAAAGCTACCTGCGCTATCAGGGCTCGAAGTTCGTCCAGCGCTTCGACGCTAATTCCTTTCTGTACATAACCAAAGCCGCCGACTATTTCGACGTCGGCCTCCAGCATGGCCACCACTCGGAGGTCGAGGCTTTTTCCAAGGTAAAAGCCAAAATACTTGCGATTTCATTTACCTCTGACTGGCTCTATCCCACCTATCAATCCCGCGATATGGTGAAAGCCATGAAGAAAAACGGTCTGGATGTGAGTTTCTGCGAAATCGAGGCAAAATGTGGCCATGACGCCTTCCTGCTCCCCAACGAGCGGCAAAGCACCCTGATCAATCGATTCCTGAACCGAGTATCCGAAGAAGAACACGATGCGTTATGATCTGCATATAATAGCCTCATGGATTGAACCCGGCAGCAAGGTCCTTGATCTTGGTTGCGGCGAAGGCGAGCTGCTCAGTTTTCTCAAAAGAGAGAAGCGCGTCAAGGGCACCGGCATCGAAAGCTCCGAGGCCAAGGTCACAAAATGTATTGAAAAAGGGGTACAGGTCCTCCAGGGCGATATCACTGAAGAGGTTCATGATTATCCGGACAATACCTTCGACTATGTGATCCTCAGTCAGACCCTGCAGCAGGTTCTGGAGCCGGACACACTGATCAAGGAATTACTGCGGGTCGGGAAAAAAATCATCGTTTCCTTTCCAAATTTCAGCTACTGGTCCATCCGGCTGCAGATTCTCTTTTTCGGCTACGCCCCCAAAAACCGGCAACTGCCGTATGAGTGGTATAACACCCCCAATATCAGGATTATCACCATCAAGGATTTCCGCCGCTTTGTCAGGGAAACCGGCTGTGAAGTCATCAAGGAGGTGGACATCAACACCCACAGCGATGACCTGCAGGGCAATATCATACATTTTCTGCCAAACCTGCGGGCGACCTACGGGATATTTCTGGTCAGCCGCAGAAACAGTACCCCCTGAAGCCTGAACTGCTTTCTTATGGCAACAATCGCAACAAAACCGGTTTCCCTGGAAATCAAGACTGAAAGGAGCTGAAGAATGACTGCTATATTCAACAATATTGCCCTAACCGTCGGCAGAACCCCGTTGGTCAGATTGAACAATATCGTCGCCGATTGCCAGGCAAATATCTTTGCCAAAATTGAATCAGGCAACCCGATGTGGAGCGTCAAGGATCGGATCGGCAAATCGATGATCGAAGCAGCCGAGGCCGACGGGCTTCTTAACAGTGAGACCCTGATCATTGAAGCGACCAGCGGCAATACCGGCATCGCCCTGGCCTTTATCTGCGCCGCCAGAAAATACCGGCTGCTCCTGACCATGCCTGAGACCATGAGCATTGAACGGCGGAAGCTTCTCAAGCATCTGGGGGCAGAGCTTGTTCTTACTCCTGGCACGGAAGGCATGAGAGGCGCCATTGCCAAGGCGGCTGAGCTCCACAAAGCCACCCCCGGCTCTTTTATTCCTAATCAATTTGATAATCCGGCCAACGCGGAAACCCACCGCCTCACCACTGCTGAAGAGATCTGGTCTGATACCGGCGGCGAAGTTGACATTCTGGTAGCAGGAGTTGGAACCGGCGGCACTATAACCGGGGTTGCCGAAGTGTTAAAATCACGCAATCCCTCCTTTCGCGCCATCGCGGTCGAACCTGCCAACTCACCTGTTCTGTCCGGCGGGTCTCCCGGCCCCCACAAGATCCAGGGGATCGGCGCCGGTTTTATCCCGAAGGTCCTGAATACCGCGATCATCGACGAAGTGATCCAGGTCACCAATGACCAGGCCTTTACGACCGCCCGACGTCTGGCCCGCGAGGAAGGAATCATGTGCGGGATATCCTCCGGTGCGGCTGCCTGGGGGGCCCTGCAGGTGGCGGCCAGGGATGAGAACAGGGGTAAAAATTTAGTTGTAATCATCCCCGACACCGGCGAACGCTATCTCAGCACCGATTTATTACTGGATTAGATAAAAAGTGACAAGAATCCTAGCCGGCCGCTCTTTAATAGTCGGTATAAGAAATCTTTCTTCAGGTACCAATCATGACAGCACGTGCAGAGCATCAACCTATCAACTTCCCGACCTTACCCCTTGTCGGCCAGGGGATTCTTGATCGGGCCTGGGCCAAGGCGGAACGTCAAGGGGCTGAATATGAGTCTGGCGAACGTGAGGCCCTGCTAACAGGCACTAAACGGCTTTTACAGGAGCAGGACGCGGTCCTGGTTGCCCATTATTATACCTCAGATGACCTTCAGCAGCTGGCCGAGGAGACCGGTGGCTATGTTGCCGACTCCCTGGAAATGGCCCGTTTTGGCAATGAACATCCAGCTTCTACATTAATAGTTGCCGGAGTCAGTTTTATGGGAGAGACTGCCAAAATACTCAATCCGGAAAAAAGGGTGCTGATGCCTGATGTCGAGGCAACCTGCTCCTTGGATCTGGAGTGTCCGGTCGACCTTTTCACGGAATTTTGTGATGCCCATCCGGATTACACCAGTGTGGTCTATGCCAATACCAGTGCTGCCGTCAAGGCCAGGGCCGACTGGGTGGTCACCTCAGGCATTGCCCTGCCGATTATCAGATATTTGGCCGGCAGGAATGAGAAGGTTCTCTGGGCCCCGGATCGTCATCTTGGTTCGTATGTCCAGAGGGAGAGCGGAGTGGAGATGCTGATCTGGCCGGGCAGCTGTGTGGTTCACGAGCAGTTCAAGGCCGAGGGTATCAGGAGGCTGAAAAAAGAGTATCCGAATGCCCAGATTCTGGTCCATCCCGAATCGCCTGAAGAGGTGGTTGCATTGGCTGATGTGGTTGGCTCCACCACCGGATTGATCAAGGCCACATTGAACCCTGATGTCCAGGAGTTCATTGTCGCCACCGAAGCGGGTATCTTTTATAAGATGAGACAGGCCTCACCCACCAAAACCTTTCTTGAGGCACCCAACGGCGGTCTGGGCGGCAGCTGTCAGAGTTGCCTGCGCTGCCCATGGATGGCCATGAACGGTTTACGTAATCTGGCCCAGCTCTTAGAATCTGGTACGAATGAAATCACTCTTGATGAAGAGATCCGCCAGAAGTCTTTGATTCCCATCCAGCGGATGATGGACTTTGCCAGAAAGCACCACCTTGGCTTAAAAGATAGAGGTACCACCTGACAGGCACACCTTCTTTTTTTAAAAATGAGATACGATACGTATCGTATCTCATTTTTCACATTGATCCTCTTGCCAAATGTTCCGTTTAGCTGATTTTTGGATAGAGTCATAAACGCTATAGACTTCCGCCCTTGTGCTTCCTGGCAAAATTAGCTGCCTCCATGCCGGCGACACACCCCTCGCCAACTGCCTTGGCCATCTGATACGGATGGCCGGTGATATCTCCGGCACCATAGACACCAGGCACATTGGTCTCTGCCAGTTTATTCGTTTCAATATGGGTCATGGTCTCCAGATCAAGCTGCACCCCTATTTCCAGGGCCAGCTCCATGGCCCCTTTGGCCCCGAGCTCGATAAAAAGACCATCGACCATCACTTCTTTGCTGTTTTCAAGAAGGATGGACTGCACTGCCGTTTCCCCACGGATCTCCTTGACCCAGGTTCCGGGCAGGTGTTCGACGGTTGAGTTGTGCAACTTCTTCAGGAGATCAGCTGAGGCCACGAGCTCCTGACTCACCAGATAGACCTTTGAGGCATAACCGGTAAGGGTTAAGGCCCCGTCAACGGCGGCACTGGCATTGCCAACGACTGCCACCGTGGCCTTCCGGTAAAAATTGGCGTCACAGTCAACGCAGTAGGAAACCCCGCGCCCGGAAAACTCCTTTTCTCCCGGCACCTTCAATTTTTTTCTGGCCGTGCCTGTGGCAAAGATAACAGCACGGCTGGTGATCGACCTACCGCCTTCCAGTTCAAGGGCAAATAAGGTCTCTCTCTGATGGATCTTCAGCACATCGTCATCCATGAGTTCGGCCCCAAAGCTCCTGACCTGGCTCATCCCCGCTTCCAGCAGTTCCTGGCCTGTCTTCACCCCTTCCACGCAGGCATAGTTTTCCACATGGGCGGAATAGAGAGAACTCCGTTCAATCCGTCCCAGCAGCAAGACCCTGCTTTTTTTACGAACGGCATGGATCGCGGCCTGAATTCCGGCCGGACCTGCTCCAATAATAACCACATCATAGACTGACTCATCCCTTCCAGTATCCATTTTTCTCTCCCAAAGACCTGATTTCCATCTCCAACAAGCTCCATTTTTTCCATATTAGTCCGCATTCCACTTGAATTCTCAAGCAATATATCCTAAAGATAGTGAGTTTCAGCCTGCTCATTCAATGAGAATGTAACCTATGTATAATAAGTCAACTTCCATTCGTCAATCAACCATCATGGACAGCCATCAGCAACGCATCGTCATAACAGGAGTCGGCCTGGCCGCTCCCAACGCTGACAATCTCTGGGACTTTCGTATAAAGCTCCTGGCCGGAATCAGTGAAATCAAAGAAATTGATCTTCGCTATTTCGGCCCGGCACCCGCTGGAATCTGCACCTTTGACGAAACCAGATACCGGAAAAAAAAGGAAAACAAACGCGGCACACGCGCCGGCTGCCTTGGTGTGTACAGCGCTCATGAGGCCATGGCCGACGCATCCCTTGATATCGACTACTACGACCGCTCGCGTATCGGCGTCTATGTTGGCCTCACCGAACATGGCACAGTGGAGACGGAAAATGAAATCTACAACATAAGCCAGTACAATTATGACGTAAAGTACTGGACTCACCACCACAACCCCCGAACCGTCCTCAACAACCCCGCAGGCGAGATTACCATGAGCCTCGGGATCACCGGCCCCCATTATGCTATCGGCGCTGCCTGCGCCGCCGGCAACGCCTCGCTTATTCAGGGCGTCCAGATGCTTCGTCTTGGCGAGGTGGATATGGCGCTTGCCGGTGGCATATCCGAGTCAACCGGTTCCTTTGGGATCTTTGCCAGTTTCAAGGCCCAGGGGGCGCTCGGCGAGGCAGAAGATCCGCGCATGGCCTGCCGGCCTTTTGACAGGGACAGAAACGGGATTGTAGTCTCTGAAGGGGCCTGTATCTACGTCCTGGAACGGTTGGAAAAGGCCATTGAACGCGGGGCCAGGATTTATGGAGAGGTCGTCGGCTACTGCATCAACTCAGATGCCCGTGATTTTGTGCTTCCCTATGACAAGAGACAGGCTGAATGCATCGAGCAGGCCCTGAATCGTGCCGGACTCAAACCTTGTGATATTGATATCATCAACACCCATGCCACCGGCACCAAACAAGGAGATATCGAAGAGTGCAAGGCCATCCGCCAGGTCTTTTCCGAGGCGCCAAACACCTATATCAATAACACCAAATCGATCATTGGGCATGCCATGGGGGCCGCCGGCGTCCTTGAGCTTGCCGGCAACCTCCCGGCCTTTAGGGATAACATGGTCCACCCCACCATCAACGTCAGCAACCTTGATCCTGAATGCGCCCTTCCCAACATGGTTCTCAACAAAGCTGTTCAGCTGCAATCCGTATCCACTATTCTCAACAACTCTTTTGGCATGGTGGGGATCAATTCAGTGATCATTGTCAAAAAATACGACGAATAACAAGAGTTCTCAAAAAAATATATAAAAAAGAGTGGCAATGTATGGTATAAAGAAAGTTTTGTTTGGGTAAACACTCTCGCTCCTGCTCAGACATGCTTACTTCTATAGACAAAAACTACTCTTTTTAGTGAAAGATCGAATCTGGAGACAACATGACCCGTGAAGCTATTAAAGATCTCGTTCTTGAGATTATCAAAGACATAGATGAAGATGCCGATTTTGAGACGCTGCAATCAGACCAGCCGCTGCGAGACCAGCTGGATCTTGACTCTATGGACTTTCTCGATATTGTAATGGAGCTTCGTAAACGGCATAAATTGCAGATCCCCGAAGAAGACTATCCGCAACTGGCCTCCCTTGACAGCTGCGTCAACTACCTGGAACCCCTCCTCAAGAACGTTTAAAGGTGCACGTCCCTCTGCTGGTCATCGGCGGCGGTCTCTCGGGACTGGCCGCCGCTATTCGTTTTGCCCGCTTTAATCCTGGGGTTTTGATCCTGGAAAAACACTCCCGCGTCGGTGGCCTCAACTCCTATTATTACCGCAACAACTCCCTGCTCGAGACAGGCCTCCACGCCATCACCAACTTTGCGCCCCCCCAGGACAAATCCGCCCCTCTCAACCGCTTGTTCCGCCAACTGAAACTCAGGCGCAAGGACTTCACCTTTCATGAACAGATCAAGAGTGAAATCTTCTTCGCCAACCAGGAGACGCTCTCCTTTTCCAACGATTTCGACCTGCTGCACCAGGAGATAGTGACAAAATTCCCTCGCAGCTTTGCGGGATTCAGCAGACTGCTCCAGATCATCAAGGAATATGACCCCTTCCAGGGTGCACCCTTTCGCTCGGCCAGGAGAGTGTTGACGGCAACACTCGACAACCCGCTCCTGGTTGACATGCTGCTCTGTCCCCTGATGTATTACGGATCGAGTGTGGAAAACGACATGGATCTGAGCCAGTTTGTCATCATGTTCCGGGCTATTTTTCAAGAAGGGATGTTTCGGCCCGAGGGCAGCATCAAGGATTTTCTGGAGATCCTGCTCAAACGGTATGAGGAATGTGGCGGCAAAATCCGTCTGCAGGCCCCTGTTGCCAGATTTATTCATAAAGACAAAAAAGTAACCGGCGTTGAGCTGACAGACGGCGAGGTGATCGAGTGTGACGCCCTGATCTCGACCATCGGCCATGAAGAGACGCTGGCCTGCCTTCACGTCCCGCCGCTACAAAAGCAACGGCCACGACTTGGCTTTGTCGAATCGATCTTCCGGCTGCCGGCCGGTTGCCAGACAATTCTCCCCCAGGATAAAACGATTATCTTTTACAACACGAACAAGCAATTTCTCTATCAGCGGCCAACACATCGCGTTGATTACAGCAGTGGCGTTATCTGCTTTCCGGGAAATTTTCAAGGACTTGACGCACAGCCCTATTATGAGATTCGCGCCACCCATCTTGCCGACTATACGAGCTGGAAGTCCCTTGCTGCCGACAGAGCCGCCTATCGTGCGGCCAAAATCGACACCGCCGGCCAATCGAAAGTGGCACTCGAGAAAATCATTGGTAATTTCAGGCAGGATATTGTATATGAGGATACCTTTACTCCTCTTACCATAGAACGCTTTACTGCCAAAAAAGAAGGCGCTATTTATGGTTGTCCTGACAAAATCAAGAATGGCGACATAGGCTACCACAATCTCTTTCTTGCCGGTACCGACCAGGGATTCTTAGGTATTGTAGGATCCATGCTCAGTGGGGTCTCCATGGTAAATCAGCACATTCTGTCCCGACTTTAGAAACAACTGTACGCAAACAACAATAGATCATTTCCATGCCCTTTTCTTTAGACAACGCTGCTGACAGCTACGATGTAATTGTAATCGGCTCCGGCCTGGGCGGCCTGACCACGGCCAAACGTCTCTCCTATTGCGACCACAAGGTCCTGCTGCTTGAATTTCATCACCAGCTGGGAGGGCTTGCCACCTGGTTCAAGCGCAAAGGGCATATCTTTGACATCTCCCTGCATGGTTTTCCCTACGGTATGGTCAAGACCTGCAGGAAATATTGGACGAAAGAGATTACCGACTCCATCGTCCAGCTCAAGAATATTGTCTTTGACAACCCCCAGTTTTCTCTGAAAACCAGTTTTGACCGGCTTGACTTCACCGGGCTGCTGACCAGAAAATTCAAGATTCCCCAGACGACCATCGACCGCTTCTTCGCCACTGTGGCCGCGATGAACTTTTACGATGACCAGTCCATGACCACCCGGGAGCTGTTTGAAGAATTTTTCCCCGGCAGAACCGATGTACATCGCCTGCTCATGGAACCCATCACGTACGCCAACGGTTCCACCCTTGACGATCCGGCCATCACTTACGGCATCGTCTTCTCCAACTTCATGAACAAGGGAGTCTTCACCTTTGAAGGCGGCACGGACAAGCTCATCCGGATGATGACCGAAGACCTTGAAAAAAATGGGGTGACGATCTGCACGAGTGCCAAGGTTGAGAGGATTCTTGTAGAAAAAGGAAAGGTACGTGGTGTTGAGGTGAATGGCAGGGTCATTACCGCCCCGGCTGTTGTCTCCAACAGTGGCATTACCAATACCATCTATAACCTGGCTGGGCGTGAGGTCTTTTCAGACGACTTCCTGGAAAAGGCTGATGCGGTTCGGGTGAACAACTCCAGTTGTCAGGTCTATATCGGACTGAAAAAAGATGCGGCCATTGAGGACAAGGGGGATCTCCTTTTCACCTCGACTGCCCCCGTCTTCGACTCTTCCGAGCTGCTCGACATGCACACCCGTTCCAAGACCTTCTCGGTCTATTACCCAAAGACACGGCCGGGCCATGATCGATATGCCATTGTCGCCTCCATGAACAGCCGCTATGACGATTGGAACGCTCTCAGTGAGACCGCCTATGAAACCGAAAAACAGGCCCTTATCGAGCGGACTCTGGTGGATTTGAATCGTTATTTTCCGGGAGTGAACGAGAAAATCGACTGGCTGGAGGCGGCAACGCCAAAGACCTTTAACCGCTACACCCTGCATACCCACGGCACCTCATTCGGCACCAAGTTCGAGGGTCTTGCTGTCTCACGATCTATCTTCAAAGAGGTTCCCGGGCTCTTTCATGTCGGCTCAGTGGGGATCATCATGTCCGGCTGGCTCGGGGCAATCAATTACGGGGTCATCGTCGCCAATGATGTCGACGGCTATATCCGCAGCGTATAATCAAGAGAATGAATTCCTTTACTGATCAGAAAGTTGTTGTCACCGGCGCCAGCCGTGGCCTGGGTCGGGCCATCAGCCTGGCCTTTCTTAAACAGGGTGCGACAGTCATCGGAATCTATGGCAGCAACAGTGAGGCAGCCCGGGACTTTGCGGCAGAAGGCAAACAGTTTGGCGACAGGCTGCAGCTTCACCAGTGCGATGTCTCAGACAGCGGGCAGGTTGAGGAGTTCTTTCGTCAGGTAGAAGAGACGTTCGACACCATTGATATCCTGATCAACAATGCGGGAATTCGCCGCGACGGGCTCCTGGCCCTCATGGCCAGCAAGGACTGGCAGCAGGTTATCGACATCAACCTCACCGGCACCTTCAACATGTCCAAACAGGCTGTTCTGCTGATGATGAAACAGAAATATGGCAGGATTATCAATATCACCTCCCCTGTTGCCCATCTCGGTTTTGCCGGCCAGGCCAACTACGCGGCCTCCAAAGCCGGACAGATCGGCATGACCAGGAGTCTGGCCAAGGAGACAGCACGCAAAAAGATTACCGTCAACTGTGTTTCTCCGGGATTTATCGCCACCGACCTCCTGGCTGATCTGAGTGCCGAGCAAGTGGCTGACTATAAAAAGCTGGTCCCCATGCGTCGTTTTGGCACCGCCGAAGAAGTGGCGCATGCGGTTCTCTTTCTTGCCGGCCGACAGGCCTCCTACATTACCGGCGCCGTGCTGGAAGTCAATGGAGGATTATAAATGAGCATGACCATTGACCCGCTCATCACCAAGCTGATCCCGCACCGTCCTCCCTTCCTCTGGATTGACAGGATTATCAGCTACGAGGAAGGAACCATGGTGACTGAGAAGAGCATCCCGGTGGACCTCGATATCTTCAAAGGGCATTACCCCGAGCATCCCATCCTGCCGGGAGTGATCCTCTGCGAGGCCCTCTTTCAAACCGGTGCCCTGTTGATTGCCAGAATGAGGCAGGACGCACTGGATA
>DCUN01000210.1:13977-33162 GCA_002327225.1 Desulfobulbaceae bacterium UBA2213 | reverse complement strand
TGAGAGGTGTCCTGCGGGTCAAAGAAAAGATAGCCGTTCAGGTTGATTTTTCCTGCACGTTGACCTCTACCCTGCACCCATGAATAAATATCCATTTAAAAGTGCGCCTGTACAGGTTGAGGCTCGGCAGGAAGGGGTATATACTTGGCCCAGCACTTGATATTTTAGCAAAACGAACTATATTTTTCCAAAATTTAGTCAGTATGGCTGGAGCAGATCAGCCATCCTCAACAAAGTATGAAAGTCGATCATTTCAGCAATTCACCGCCTGATGTTCGTATGACTTGCGGATACAAATTTACAACCTTTCATTTCTATACAACGAAACAAAGACCACCACAAAAGGAATACACACGTGCAGCTATCAATCACCAATATGATTTTACATGCCGGTCCAGTTGGACAACTGGTCATGCTTCTTCTCCTTATCTTTTCTGTAATCTCCTGGTCAATTGTCATTATCAAGGTACGATTGTTTAAAAAAGTCGCTACCGACAGCCTCGATTTCCTCGAGGCCTTCTGGTCTTCAAGCAAGCTCAGTGATGCCTATGACACTGCCCAGGAATATGAATATAGTCCTGAGGCCACTGTCTTTTCGGCCGGCTTTACCGAGCTGCAAAAGATCAATAAGATTCGCAGCCGAAAAGAGAATAAGGATGGTAACAATCAACAGGAAACTCTGGATATGCAGATGGCCACCATGGATAACCTGAAACGTGCCATCCGTAAGGCAGAATCCCAGGAGATCACCGAGATGGGAAGATATCTGCCCTTTCTCGCTACCACCGGCAGCGCTGCCCCCTTTATCGGTCTTTTTGGTACGGTCTGGGGTATCATGGCCTCATTTCATGAGATCGGCATGCGCGGTTCCGCCTCCCTGGCTGTTGTCGCCCCTGGTATTTCCGAGGCCTTGATCGCAACAGCCGCCGGCCTTGCAGTGGCCATCCCGGCAGTCATCTTCTATAATTTTTTCGCCAACAAACTGACCTATATCGACGGCGAAATGCAGAATTTCTCCACCGATTTTCTCAATCTTGTTGAACGCGACATGATAAGCCGCGGATAGCAAATTAATTACGAATTACAAATTACGAATTACGATTCTCCTGTTTTTAACGAGTAAGTCGTAATTCGTAATTTTATTTTTTTTTAACTGGACACGAAGACTATGGGAATGGGATCAAGCAGGGGAAATGGATCGAAAGGACTGGTTGCCGATATCAATGTGACCCCTCTGGTAGATGTTATGCTGGTACTGCTCATCATCTTTATGGTGACAGCCCCGATGATGACTCAGGGTCTGAATGTGGATCTGCCTCAAACCACAACCAATGAAATACGCCAGGAAGAAAACCCTCTGACGGTCACTGTGGAAAAAGATGGCTCGATTTATATAGACAAGATCAAATTTGACAAGCCGCTTTTACGCGAACAACTTGCCAAGACAGATGAAAAAAGAAAGGAAGATGTCATCCTTCTTTACGCTGACGCAAATGTCCCCTACGGGCTGGTTGTATCAATCATGGACGACATTAAAGTAGCTGGTTTTAAAAAACTCGGTGTGCCCACCAAACAAATTGAAGAAAAGCAGTAAGGTGTCACGAAAAAGAATGTCTCCCTATACCCTGCCCAACGTGTGGAAGCTGCCGCTCTCCCTTGCAGTTTGCTTCCATCTTTTTATCCTCTTTTGCGCCATGGTTTTGCCCGGTCTGCTGAATCAGCGGACCATTCTCCCGGAAATCACTACTATTGACCTGGTCAACATTGAGGGACCCGCGGCCAAAAACGAACCGGCAGCCGCACCGGTAAAACAAGCTGCAAAAGAAGAGGCCACGCCTCCTGCACCCCCTCAACCAGCTGCAGTCATCAAGCCTGAGGTCACAAAACAGATTCCTCCTCCCGTAGAGACACCGGCGCCCATTCCCGTTCCAGCCCCTGAACCGGAGCCGGTAGCCGCACCTGAACCTGCCGCCCCCCCTGCACCCCCTGAGGCCATATCGATCAAACCGTTAAAGCAAAAGCTTAAGAAGGAGATAAAAGAGATCCCTGACACCCGGGTTGAAGATGCAAGAATTCGTAAAGACGAATTGAAAAACATCACCAGAAAACTCCAGGAAGAAGCAAAACAAGAGACAAAGAGAGAAGAAGCGGCCCAGGAGACCATCAGGCAGCAGCGTCAACTGGCTGCGGCCAGAGAGGAAGCCAGACAGGCTGAACTGGAAGCCAGGATGGCCGCCGCAGATGCCAAAAATGCTCTGCGTGAACAGCTTCGGGCTGCAACCAATGCCAGCACATCACGGCCAGCTTCCTCTCAATCAAGCGCTAGTAACTCGCAAAACATGAGTATAGTGGAACAACAGTACCATGTTACCGTAGGTGGCCACATCCAACAGTACTGGCAGCCTCCCGATATCAAGACCTGGGATCCCAACCTTTTCGTCCTGGTCAGTATCACCATTGCCAGCGATGGCCAGATCGTCAGCCAGGTAATTGATCAGGGATCAGGGGATAATCTTTTTGATCAATTTGTCGTCAAGACTCTGGAGGCCGCTAATCCTGTACTTCCGCCACCGCCGGCTCTACAGAAACAACGTGTTGAGCTGTCATTCCGCTTCAAGCCAAGCGGAATTCAGTGATTTTTTAATCCATCAGTGGTACATTCTTTGGCAACCGTCATTCCACCTTTTTTTACTTTTACCCTTCATTCCATTATGAACACAATACGCTCTACCATTACACTCCTTCTTGGCACCCTCCTGCTCCTGAGCGCTCTCACTCTTTCCAGCAGACAGGCAGAGGCCAAGGTCTATCTCGACATTACCGCTTCGGGTTCACGCAAGATCAACATGGCTGTTCCCTGGTTTACCAACACAGCACAGTCGGGCGAGTTACAGGCCTTTGGCCGCGATCTGGCCACCACCCTGGAAAAAGCGCTTGAGTTCCATGGGATTATTTCCATTATTCCCAATCAAAACTACTCTGCTTCCAGAAATCCTGACTGGAAACAGCTTGGAGCTGATTATGCCATCCTTGGCACCTATTCCATGTCACCTTCAGGGGTAATCTTTGAGATGCGCCTGCTCGATGTGGCTGGAGGTGATATGATTCTCAGCAAGCAATATACGGGAGCGACTGAACAGAAACAGGAAATAATCTTTAAATTCTGTGACAGTGTCATCAAGGAACTCACCGGTGAACAGGGTATTGCCTCCAGTCAGATAGCCTTCATTGCCGACAGCAGTGGCGCCAAAGAGGCTTACCTGACAAACATCTTTGGTGACAAGATACGGCAAGTCACCCGCCATCGTAATCTTGTGGTCTCGCCCCGTTTTACTCCGAATGGCCAGAGTCTCAGCTACACTTCCTATCATAAAGGCAACCAGAATCTCTACATCACAAACCTTAACCAAAGCACCTCGACCCAGGTTCTCTCGAAAAGAAAAGGTATGAATCTCGGCCCTGCCTGGTCACCCGACGGACAAAGAATGATACTGACCCTGAGCAAGGACGGAAATCCCGACCTCTATCTGCTGGACCGCCAGGGGAACATTCTGGAACAACTTACCAGTCGTTCCGGAATCAATGTCTCGGCCGCCTGGTCTCCCGATGGAACAACAATCGCCTTTGTCTCTGACCGCAGTGGAAAACCACAGATATATCTCATGGACATCAGAAGTAAAAATGCCAAACGACTTACATTCAAGGGAACGGAAAACGCTGAGCCATCCTGGTCTCCCAAGGGGGATCTTCTGGCATACTCCAGCCTGACAAATGGTTCATACCAGATCTGCACCATTGCTCCCCAGGAAGGTGCCACCGCTGTTCAGGTTACTAAAGACGCCAGTCACCACGAATCACCAGACTGGTCCCCTGATGGGAAACAACTGATCTTCTCACAACGGGTCGGAGGTAATCAGAAAATTTATGCCATCCTGAAAAACGGTTCGTATCAGCGGCAAATTTTTTCTATAAAAGGCAACCAGACCTCTCCCCGTTGGTCTTCTAAAAAATAATATTTTTATAAAAAATATCATTCAACAGGTATATGCCATGAACAAATCCCTCATCACTCTCATCTCCCTTATCTCCTTGAGCCCTTTTCTGATCCAGTGCGCGACTCAGGAGGAGGTTAGAACCCTGTCCTATCAATTGCGGGCCGTTAATAAAAAAGTTGAGGATTTACAGGCAAATACAGTTGGCGACATACAGAAGAAACAGGCCTCGTCATCGGGACAGTTAAATGAGCTTCAACAGGAAATTCTGGCACTGAAGAGTGAACTTGAGGCAACAGCTGCTGTTAATCGTCAGTTTCAGCAACAAAACAAAGCGCTGGAATCCTCACTCCAGGAAATAGTTACCAAGCAATCCTCTGAAACTGATATCAAAATAAGCCAGTTGAATGAACAACTCAAACAACAACAGGACAACGTGACCACCCTCCAGGCGGCGCGGGTACAAGAAGCAGAACGCAGGGCCCGCGCCGCAGCCGAGGCTGCTGAAGCGGCAAGGTTAAAGGTAAAGACAGCAGGAAGCAACCAGTCCATTACCCACCTGCAGGCTGAACGGAAAAAACTGGTCAAGGCCCAGACTCCACCATCGGTCAGACAAGCGACAAGCACGCCGCCCGCAACATTGCCGGCGCAGCCACCGGCAGCAGAATCAGTTGCCGACGATCCGGGTTCAGCGACTCCTGTTGCGGCCACAACGGAACCAGCTCCAAAAGAGGAAACGGTGCCGCCTGTTGCTGTTACCTCGCCTGCTGATGAGCTTTTCAATCAGGCTCAAAAGAAGTACGAGACAGGGGATTATCAGAATGCCTATGAGATGTTTGAATCATCTCTTACCACAAACGGCAGCAGCGCTAATGCCGTCCAGGCCCGTTACATGATGGGAGAATCTCTCTATCAGCAGAAAGAATACGATCAGGCTATCCTCCAGTATCAAAAGATCATCTCCAGCCAGCCTAAACATGCGAAAACCCCTGCCGCCCTCTTAAAACAGGGCATGGCCTTTGAACAGCTCTCGGACAAGGAAACAGCTAAGATCATCTATCAGAAGATTATAAGCTCGTATGGTTCCAGTCCTGAGGCCGGCCAGGCCAAGAGCAAACTCTCTTCCTTGTAAGGAGGAGATCACGCGCCTCCCGTGAAACAACGTCTTGACGAGCTCCTTGTCACCTTGGGCCTGGCCGAGACCCTGACCCACGCCAGGGCGCTCATAGGTGCCGGCCAGGTTCTGGTCAATAATCAGCTGGCGGACAAAGCGGGGTGTTCTTTTGCCACCGAGGTCAAGATTCAGGTCAAACCGAGTTGTCTCTACGTCTCCCGAGGCGGCCTGAAACTGAAAGGCGCGCTCGATGCCTTCTGTTACGATCCGACAGGTCAGATCTGCGCTGACATTGGTGCCTCAAGTGGTGGTTTTAGTGACTGCCTGCTGCAGCATGGAGCCGGCAAGGTGTATGCCGTAGATGTCGGCTATGGCCAACTTGACTGGAAACTGCGTCAGGATCCACGGGTGGTGGTCATTGAACGCTTTAACGCCCGGAAAATAAGCACAACCCAGATACCTGACCCCATTGATCTGGCGGTCATTGACTCCTCTTTTATCTCGCTGACCAAACTGATTCCCCCCCTGCTCCCCCTCTTTAGTGAAGAGGTTCATCTGATCGCCCTGATTAAACCCCAGTTTGAACTGCCCAGAGAGAAGGTCCCGAGGGGCGGTGTCGTTCTTGACCCGCTCCTCCACGAAGAGGCCATAAGCAAGATCCAGCTCTTCTGCCAACAACGTGGCCTGACAAGCAGGGGTGTTGTCCGCTCTCCCCTTATCGGCCCCAAAGGAAACAGTGAGTTTCTGATCTATCTGACCCGCGCGAGAGAAGACTTATAGTAGATCAGAAGAGTCGGCGCCGACTTCTCCTTTCCTCATCCTCCTTCCTCTGCCTTTCTTCTTCCTGTTCTTTTTTTGAACCGGGGCCATCTTCCAGACGTTCTATCGTCGCCAGTTGCACCTCAGCATTTTCACGAATATCACGGGAAAGTGATTGATCCTTGACAACCCGCAAGAAATTTTCTTTGGCCAGTTCAATACGCCCCTCATACAGATAATGTTTTCCCAGATAAAAGGACGCCTCTCCCTTCCTGCCCTGGGATGACCTGATTTTACCGATTTCAAAATAGACCTTGGAATATTCGGGGATCTCCCGGGCCACTGTAAAGAAATTTGCTTCTGCTTCTTTCAGCTTGCCTAGTTCCAGATAAACCTTGGCAAGCTGAAAAACCGCCCACATGTCTTCAGGATCCTGGCGGGCTCCCTTCAAGATCAATTCGAGGGCCTTGTCCTTGTTACCCGCCGCAAGTTCAACCCTGCCTAGATCAACCAACAGGATTGATCTGTCAGGATATGCACTCATCACCTCCCGCAATAATTCATGACTGCGCTCATAATTATTAGCCTCTCTCTCCACCTGTGAGAGACCATACCTGGCCATGGTCTTTTCAAAAGGAGAAGACTTTGAATCACTCATCTTCGTGGCTAGAAAATTGCGGAATTGACCTTCATCTTCGATCTGAGAAAGAATCCGGTATTTGGCGCGTAAAAAAGAAAAATCATCAGTCTGAGACTGTGTATTCAATGGCGCCCCTTCGACTGCAATAAGGGATTGGACATAGCCTAGACGGGCCTCTGGATCAGGATGGGTAAGCAGGTACTGAGGGATCTGGTCCATACGATAACGGGTGATCCTGCGCATGGTCTTCAACATTTTTTCCATGGCCACAGGATCTCTTTCCAGTTTCTTCATCCAGCCATAGGAGAGGAGATCGGCCTCTTCTTCATCCTGACGACTGAAATGCAGATTCAGTGCCTGACCGGCTGCCATAGATCCTGCCACCAGGGCCTGACCGGCAACGCCTCCACCGCCAAGGGCCAGACCGGCAATAGCGAGGGCCATTGCTCCGATGCCCACCTTCGATCCTTTGTCCATGCGGGAGGCGATATGGCGGCTGACCACATGACCAACCTCATGGGCCATGACTGAGACCAGTTCATCCTCACTGTTCATTGTCTCAATGAGACCGGAGTGAAAAAAGATCAAACCGGAAGGGGCGGCAAAGGCGTTAAACTCCTTATTTTTTATCACAAAAAAACGATAATCAAAAAATTGAGCCGCTGACACCCTCAGCACCTCAGCGCCAAGGTCATTGATATATTGCGAGATATCAGGATCATCAATAAGAGGAAAGGCCAGCCGTATCTGATACAGAAGGATCTCTCCCACCTCCCGCTCCTCACCAACAGTAAAAGCGACAGCTGGCCGTGCGCCGGAAATATGCAGGAAGGAAAAGACAAGGACTATGGCCCAGATTTTCTGAAAATTCTTTTTCATTTTGTCACAAGTGAGGCGAGTAAACGCTCCATCCCCTGTTCTGTTGAGACAAGTGGTTGATAGCCAAGATCACGCCTGGCCCTGGCAATGGAAAAATAGTGCGACTTGGCAAGCTGCTGCGCCAGAAAACGGGTCATCCGCGGCTCCTTTTGCCAGCCAGCCAAACGGAAAACCCCCTCAAGCAGGGCGCCAACTCCGTAGGCTGCCGGATACGATATTTTAGATCGTAGCGGCGCAATGTCAAGCCTGGAAAAAAGATCGCCAATCCACTGCCACAGATTCACCGGCTCTCCCTGACTGATAAAATAGGCTTGTCCTGAGGCCGTCCCGACTCCTGCCAGATTATCCGCGGCCAACAGGTGGGCGTAAGCCACATTGTCAACATAGGAGATATCCACCAGATTCCGCCCCGCTCCCACCTGCCTGAGCTGCCCTTTTCGCCCCCTGTCAAGAATCCGTGGAATCAGATGGGGATCGCCCGGCCCCCACACCAGATGCGGCCTGATAGCGCAGGTGCGAAGGGTCTGATCAGAGGCGGCCAGGATCACCTGCTCCGCCATGACCTTGCTCCTGGCATAATGACAGAGAAACCGGTCGGTGTAAGGTAATTGTTCATCACCATTGCAGATGGATCGGCTGTTGAAGACCACCGACGGGGTTGAGGTATAGATCAGATGGCTGACGCCTTCCGCCCTGCACCCGGCAAGGACGTTCTCAGTGCCTAGGACATTGATGGCATAATAATCCCGCCACCTCCCCCAGATCCCGGCCATGGCCGCCACATGGAAAACGGTGTCCATTCCCCGGCAGCACTCCCGCATGAATCCACGATCACGGATATCACCCTGCCGGCACGTCACGCCAAGGGTTTCAAGCTCCGGGTACAAATGGCGGCCTACCACCAGACACTGAATGTCCCGCACCCGTAGCTGGTGAACAAGAGCCTTACCGACAAAACCACCGCCACCGGTAATCAGTACCTTTTTCACACTCGCCCCTGTTTCTGTGCCCAGTCACTCAACTTCTCACGAAAGATCTTGGCATTATGACGGATATCCACGGGGAAATCAGGATGAGTCAGAAAGAGCTGGATGGACTCTGTCAAGGCAGAGGCGGCCGCCAGTTCCCGCACCTCTGCAAGAAGTCTTTCCCTCTTTATTTTTCTCATCTTGACCGGCTCAACTATCATGACCGGGTGCTGGAAGCCCGGGTGAAGGGGATCAGGAATCCCCACCAGGGCTGATCTGGCAACATCGGGATGTTCATTGATAATGGCCTCGCAGGGGATGGTAAAAAGAGTGCCGTCCTTTGTTATTACCCGATGGGCTCGTCTGCCGCAGAACCAGAGACGTCCTTGAGAATCAAGATAGCCAAGATCCCCCATCCGGTGCCAGAAGGAACCTTTATCCATGATCTTGGCCAGTCTGTTTTCATCGGTATTATTTTCATATCCCTTCGTCACCACATCGCCACGCACCACAATCTCGCCGATATGCCCCTCAGGCAAGCAAAGGGCATCGTCCCAGTGTGGCACAGGTCCATCAGAGACGGCGATAACCCGAATCTCAATCCCCGGCAAGGGTCTGCCCACACAGATGCCATGCCCCTTGCGGCTCAGTGGCCAGGTGGACTCCACGATTTCTCGCCCCTCCATGGAGACAATGGGGAGACTCTCAGTGGCGCCATAAGGGGTATGGATCCTGGCTCCAACCGGTAGAATCCCCTGCATCCTGGCGATTAGGTTACCAGAAATCGGCGCCCCGGCCATGAGCACCTGCTGCAGGTTTTCAAGAACGATTCCATTCTCAATACAATAACGGCTGACCACATTCCATATGGCCGGCGAGCCAAAGGAGTAGGTCACCTGCTGCTCCTGCAGAGAACGGACAAATTTCCGCGGATCGACCCTGGCCGGCCTGGTCGGATCCATATCCGGGATAACGGCCCTGGCCCCGAGGGCCGTGGTAAAGAGGGCAAAAAGAGGAAAGCCGGGTTGATCAATCTGGCCCGGGCCGATCTGGTAATAATCGCGAATCAGCCGTAACTGGGCGTTAAAGACCCCGTGTTCGTAACGCACACCCTTGGGCGGGCCGGTAGAGCCGGTGGTGAAGATAATGGCAGCCAGTTCATCGGCTCGCGCCGGATAGACCGGGAAGGGTTGCGAAGAAAGTCCTGCCCGGGCGCAGATATCCGGTCCCAGAAGCCCAAGAGAGAAGCCGCAACAAAGAGAAAGTCTGACGGAATGAAAGGGGGCTGGAAAGAGCAGACGAAAGAGGTGGGCCGCAGGGATGCCGATGAAAACCTGCGGCTGCACGCCGGCAATACAGCGCCGGAGATTCCTGTATCCCATTCCCGGATCAATGAGGATGACAGGGGCCCCCAACTTGAACAGGGCAAAGGTCAGACAGATGAAATCAGCAGAGGGCCTGACCATGAGCATAACCCGCTCACCTGCTTTCACCCCTTTTTTCTGCAGATACCAGGCCAGCCCATCGGCGCGTCCATTAAGCTCCTCAAAGGTCATAGCCCTGCCGGTTTTCGCCTCCAGCAGACCGATTTCCCCAGCCTGATCATGCGCCCGTTCGGCTAAGGCCTGTCCGATATTCACATTCACCTGGTTGTTTCTGCTGATAAAGGAGCGCCAGCGAAAAAATTCACCAGCAGCGGTCTGATCTCGGGCAACGCATCCTCCAACACATAATGGCCGGCCTCTTTGAAATAATGACGCTCTGCCAGTGGAAAACGGGTTCGCCACTCCTGATAGAAATGATCATCAAAACAGAAATCCCGACCTCCCCAGCAGATAAGAATGGGAATATTTCTTGTGGCCAAGCCAGACAACCCCTCTTCAACCTCCTGCAAGGTGGCATACGAAGGATGTGCAGGGGCAAGCGGGATATCGCGGACAAAACCATAGACGGCCACCCTGTTCCGCCAGGAGTCATACGGCGCCAGATAGGCCTTGGCAACCTCTGGGCGCAGGCGGCGGGTCACGGCCATAAAAATCGCAGGACCGGCAAAGCCGTTGAGGCCACGCACCAGCAGAGCACCGATCAGCGGCCAGCGGCAGAGACGGATCCTCCATGGAATCCGTTGCGAACGAAAGGCGGCCGTATTGAGGATCACCAGCCTTTCAACGGCATCAGGATTCCTGCCGGCCGCCCCCAGGCCAATGGCCCCACCCCAGTCATGGACAATCAGGGAATAGAAGCTGATCTGGAGCCCACGCAAAAGGGCCTCCAGATTATCGATATGATTCCGTAATTGATAAGGGTAATCCTGCGGTTTGTCGGAAAGACCGCAGCCAAGATGATCAAGGGCAATTACCCTGTGCGTCTTGGCAAGCAGGCTGATAAGATGCCGGTAATAATAAGACCAGGTGGGGTTGCCGTGCACCATGACAATAACCGGCCCGACCCCTTCATCGATATAATGAAGTCGGTGACCATCAATAGTGGCGAAATGTGAAGAAAAAGGATATTCTGGATACAAAGGCGTTTATTCGATCATAAAAGGTTGGGAACTGCCTGGGAGCCTGACTCATCTCAAGAATGGTGTTCTCGCAAAAAGTCAGACAATACGAATTGTGTACGAATGATTTCAGTTGAAACCATGATGCAAAATTATAAAAATAAGTCTTTTTGCATAATTATTCACCATGATGCTGTAGGTCTGTAAACATAGGAACTAGAGGTTTCATTGCCAGCCTTGTTTCGCGAGCAAGCTCGCTCCTACCCGTAATAATGCAGTTTGCTCGCGAAACAGAATTTTTTTTACATGATTATCAAGAATAGTCGACCGGAATCCGGTGTCAACCTTTTTCATAATGCTGCCAATGAGTGAGCTATCAACAGAGGATTTATTTCAGATGCCAGCCAACCTTAGCCCGGAAGAACTCCAGTTCAAGCTCAATGAACTGGAAGAGGAGAATCGTGATCTCGTCAAAAAAACCGAGAAACTCAGCGCAGACCTGAATCGGTATCGCGCATTGGTTGACAGCGCCAGTGACCTGATCCACAGCGTGACTCCGCAGGGGGCCTTTCTCTATACCAATCAGGCCTGGCGCAATATCCTCGGCTACACGGAAGAGGATCTCCAGCACCTGTCGCTCATGGATATAGTCGACAACAAGCTCAAGGACAAATGTGCCCATATTTTCAACCGCCTGATGCGGGGCGAAAAGATTGACCGCAATGCCACCACCTTTATTGCCAAGAATGGCGACAGTGTGATCGTGGAAGGCCGTTGTTCCACCCATTTTGACAATGAAAAGCCACTCTTCATGACCGGTATCTTCAGAGACATGACCGATCAGACCCGCAGCGAACTGGCCCTGCTCAAGAGCGAAAAAAAATACAAAGACCTCTTTGAAAACGCCTCCGACCTGATCCAGATCGTCCTGCCTGATGGCCATTTTCTCTATGTGAATCGCGCCTGGCGGGAAACATTCGGCTACAGTGAAGAAGAGATTGCCACGCTGTCCATCTTTGATCTGATCACCGCCGACTGTCTGGACCATTGCAAAACAACCTTTCAACAGGTTCTCCGCGACCCGAAACTCCATCATATTGACACGATCTTCACCGCTAAAGACGGCAGGCAGGTTATCATTGAAGGCAACGCCATCTGTCATTTTGAGAATGGATCACCCATCTCCAGCCAATGTATCTTCCATGATGTCACCGAAAAAAAGAATATGGAAAAAGAGCTGATCAAGGCCCAGAAGCTTGAATCTCTCGGTGTTCTCGCCGGCGGCATTGCCCACGATTTCAACAACCTGCTCACCGCCATCCTTGGCAACATCTCTATGGCCAAGATGCACACCAATCCGCACGATAGTATTGCCGGATATCTGGACAAAACTGAAAAGGCCTCCAGCAGGGCTCAAGGCTTGACCAAACAACTGCTCACCTTTGCCAGGGGCGGCGAGCCCATCAAAAAGGTCACCACGATCACGGAACTGATCAAGGACGCCACCAGTTTTGTCCTGAGAGGATCAAAGGTCAAATGCAAGTACCAATTTGCACAGGACCTCTGGGCCGTTGAAGCGGACGAAGGACAGTTGAGTCAGGTCTGCCAGAACCTGGCCATCAACGCCAGTCAGGCCATGCCGAACGGCGGTATAATAACCATCCAGGCCACAAACAAAACCCTTGCCCTTGATGAAATCCCGTCCCTGCCATCAGGCAAGTACATAGAACTCCTTTTTCAAGACACCGGCACAGGGATTTCCCAGGAAAACATTTCCAAGATATTTGACCCTTATTTTTCCAGCAAAAGCACAGGATCCGGCCTGGGACTGGCCATCTCCTATTCCATCATCAAAAACCATGGCGGCCTGATTACAGTATGCTCAGAGCTGGGCCAGGGCACTGTTTTTTCCATTCTCCTGCCGGCCACCCTGAAGCAGCAGCCCCACCCAATAGAACTAGAGGAACTCCAGAAAATTGGCGCCAGAAAGATACTGATCATGGATGACGACAAAACCGTTCGGGAAATCATGGCGGCCATGCTCAGCTTTATCGGATGCAGCAATGAACAGGCCTGTGACGGTAAGGAGGCAATCGAGCTCTACTTGAAGGCAAATAAAGAAGGAGTCCCCTTCGATCTTGTCATCATGGATCTTACCATTCCAGGAGGCATGGGGGGGAAAGAGGCCATATCCGCCTTACTCGCCCTGGACCCCAAAGCCAAAGCAGTGGTTTCCAGTGGCTATGCCAACGATCCCATCATGGCCAACTATCAGGCATATGGTTTCTGCGGCATTCTTTCCAAACCATTCAAGCTTGATGACTTAAACAAAGTCATTGCCACCATTATACCCCACAACCATGACTGATAATCCGTATTGACGATGCTCCTTGAGATAGACAAACTGAATGTAAGCTTTACTCTCGACACCGGCCGACAGCAACCCGAGGTAAATCAGGTACTGCATGATGCCTCCCTCACTGTTGATAAGGGTGCAACGGTGGCGCTCGTCGGAGAATCAGGATCGGGAAAATCAGTCACCGCCCTTTCAATCCTGCGGCTTCTTGAAGAGGGGAGCCATGTGCACAGTTCAGGTCGCATCAATTTCGAAGGAAAGGATATTCTGCGACTGACGAGCCTGCAGTTACGTGCCCTTCGTGGTAATCGTATCGCCATGATCTTTCAGGAGCCGATGACCTCGCTCAATCCGGTCTACACCATCGGCAATCAACTGATGGAGCCCCTGCTTCTGCATCGCTCCCTGAACAAAAAGGAGGCGGAGAAGGAAGCCATCCGCCTCCTTGACCGCACAGGTATTGATTCCCCGCAGGCACGCCTCCACGCCTATCCCCATCAACTCTCCGGCGGCCAGCGGCAACGGGTGATGATCGCCATGGCCCTTGCCTGCCGCCCCTCCCTGCTCATTGCCGACGAACCGACCACTGCCCTCGATGTGACCATCCAGGCCCAGATCCTTGACCTGATCCGTGACCTGCAGGATGAGTTTCAGATGGCCGTGCTCCTCATCACCCACGATCTGGCCATGGTCAGAAAGATAGCGGATCATGTCCATATCATGCAGGAGGGGAGAATTGTCGAACATGGGCCGACTCAAGCCCTGCTGGACAATCCGCAGCACCCGTACACCATCCACCTCCTGCAATCCATCCCCCAGGGCAGCCCTGAGGAAAAACAAGGACGGAAGCCGCTGCTCCGCCTCGAGGGGCTTGACTGCCATTTTCATTTCAAGGACGGCTGGAGTGGTTTTCTCAAACGGAAGATCAAGACCATCAAGGCCGTCGATAATGTCAGTCTGACCATTGGTGAAGGGACAACCTGCGGGGTGGTGGGCGAGTCGGGATCAGGGAAGACCACACTCGGCATGGCTATTCTCAAACTGGCCAAAAGCCATGGAACGATTACCTTTGACGGCCGGGATCTACAACAGCTCGGGAACCGTCAGATGCGTCCCCTGCGCCGCGAACTGCAGGTGGTGTTCCAAGACCCCTTTTCCTCCCTCTCCCCCCGCATGACCGTAGAGCAGATCGTGGAAGAGGGGATGCGGGTGCATGGCCTGGGCGGCACCAAGCAGCAGCGTCGCGAGATCGTGGCTGCCACCCTGATCGAGGTGGGACTCAGTTCGGAGATGGCCTGCCGCTATCCCCATGAATTTTCCGGCGGCCAGCGGCAGCGCATCGCCATTGCCCGCGCCATTGTCCTCAAACCCCGCCTCCTGATCCTCGACGAGCCCACCTCGGCCCTCGACATGACCATCCAGAAGCAGATCATCGACCTGCTTCTGGATCTGCAGCAACGCTACAACATAACCTACCTCTTCATCTCCCACGACCTGCGCGTGATCCGGGCTCTGGCCGATCAGGTGGCGGTGATGCAGCATGGCCGCATTGTTGAGGCGGGACCTGCCCGCGAGCTCTTTAATGCCCCGAAACATGCCTACACCAGGAGACTGTTTGAGGCGGCGTTGCACTGATACAAGTTTGTACCTATTCACCTTGTTTGCAGATGAACAACTGATCTCAACAAAAACAGCTGATCAGGATGAAACGCCGAATCACACTCTAAGCCGCTGTAAAAAAATAACATGGCCATTTAATTGTCCAGAACGGCATAAGCAACCGTAACGAAATAGATATAAATGGCTATGTTATTTCGTAACGGCTCCTAAGTCCGCCTGTTACTTGCAAGCACCCGACCTCTTATCCCCCTTGATATCATCCTTAAAGAGAGAAAGCCCCCGCTCCATGGCACAGAAATCGCCGCACATGGTGCAGGTACCGCTGTTTTCAGGCATGCGGCTGTCACGCACTTCCTGCGCCTTGTCAGGGAACATCAGCAGGGGAAAATGTTCCTTCCAATTGGTATCACGCCGGCTGAGGGCCACTTTTTTCTCCAGTTCTCGACGGTCAGGATACTTGGCGATATCACCGATCCTGGCGGCCAGTCTCGTCGCCCGCACCCCCTCCCGCACATCATCTTCATTGGGCAGGGCCAGATGTTCTGCAGGCGTTATGTAACAGATGAGATCGGCGCCGAAACGGGCGGAGCTCGCCGCACCGATGGCTGCGGTGATATGATCGTAACCGGCCCCGGAATCGGCGGGCAGCGGTCCGAGTACATAGTAAGGGGCCCCGCCGCTCATCCGTTTTTCGAGCATGATATTGCCTTCAATCTCATCAAGTGGCACATGGCCCGGCCCCTCCACCATCATCTGACAGCCCATGTCGCGGCCGAGCTCGGCCAGTTCACAATTGATCACCATCTCCGCCATCTGGGCCCGGTCATGACTGTCATGGATGGCCCCGGCCCGGATCCCGTTGCCGAGCGACAATACCGCATCATACTTTTTCATCAGCGCGCAGACCCGGTCAAACTGTTCATAGAGGGGATTTTCCTGGTTATTGTACTCCATCCACGAGACCATGAAGGTTCCACCCTTGGAGACCAGACCGCCATAGCGATAGCCCTGTTTGCGCAGACGCTCGATGGAAAAACGGTTGATGCCGCAATGGATGGCCATAAAGGAAATCCCGTCGACCAGCTGCCGCTCAATCAGCTCAAAGAGATACTCGGCGTCCAGTTTATTGGGGTTATGATATTTGCGGCTGGCCTCGGAAAAGGCCTGATAGAGAGGCACATTTCCGACCGGCAGGGTACAGGCAGCGAGTACCCGCCTCCGCACCAGATCCAGATCGCCGCCGGTGGAGAGCTCCATAAGGGTGTCAGCCTGTTCAGCCTCAGCCACCTTGGCCTTGCGCACTTCCAGCTCAATATCGCTGATATCAGAGGAGGTACCGATGGAGGCATTCACCTTGGTGCGCAGGCCGCGCCCGATCCCCACCACCTTCTGCTGCGGCCGGTCGGGATGAACGGCAATGACAATATGACCATCCGCCACCCGCTGACGGATGGTCTCCGGATCAAGGCCAAAGCCCTCATCCATGGCTACTTTCTTCATCGCCTCGGTGATAGTTCCTTCGCGGGCACGTTCAATCTGGGTCTTCATGGTCGATCTTCCTTTTTTTATCTTTCGTCCGGGCATAAAAAAAGTCCGTACCGCGGCTCGAGGAATCACCCCCTTGGACGCAATACGGACTTCTATGGACAAGAATTCCTTTTTTCTTCCGGCAGGTCTTCTGACTCACGGATCAACCTCAGACCGCGCCTTCCCACCCATCATCCGCTTACCCGGATCACAGACAGTGACATCATGCAGCCTTTGTCCCCGCTTACAGCGCTGGCCCAACGTTACGGCTTTACACCGTATTCCCTTTTCACCACCCTGAAGATCAGGGTGACACCGGAAGAATTCATTTACAAAATATCATTGATATACGCGACACCACTGTAGTCAATGCTCAGCAAAATGTAAAGAAAAGGAAAGAGAAAAAAGGAAAACCATTCTTGCAATCACAGGGCAGGATAGCTATAGATACTTCAATGAAAGTGGCTGACACCTTTGTTCTTCCCTATACAATGTTTATAATTTTTACGCATCTGACAAGGAACCATGTTCCCCCCTGACCTTCTCGCCTCTATTCCCCATTCTCCGGGCGTCTATCTGATGCTGGATAAAAAAGCCGGCGTCCTCTACGTCGGCAAGGCCAAGGATCTGCGCAAGCGGCTGACCTCCTACGCGCGACTGGCTGGAACGACTGAGGGTAAGACGGCCGTCATGCTCTCCCATGTCCACAAGGTAGACACCCTGCTCACCCGTACCGAAAAAGAGGCCCTCATCCTTGAGGCCTCGCTGATCAAAAAGTATCGCCCCAGATACAATATCGTCCTCCGTGATGACAAGAATTATCCCCTGCTCAAGGTAACGGTCCAGGAAGAATGGCCGCGGGTGGTGATGACCAGGCGAAAGAAAAAAGACGGTGCCCGCTATTTCGGACCCTACTCCTCCTCTGCGGCCATGTGGACAACCCTCAAACTGCTCTCCTCGATCTTCCCCTTGAGACGGTGCAAGACCCATCAACTCCAGGCCAGGACACGGCCCTGTCTCAACGGACAGATGCACAACTGCCTGGCCCCCTGCATGGGGCTGAGCAAAAGAGAAGAGTATCAGGAGATGGTGGCCAGGGTCATCATGGTACTCGATGGCCATAATCGTGATCTGATTACCACACTCACGAGTCAAATGAGCAGTGCCGCTCGCAATCAGGACTTTGAACGGGCGGCACTCATCCGTGACCAGATTCAGGCCCTGTCCCGAACCCTGGAAAAGCAGGTGGTCGTAGCCGGCCATGCCAAGGATCAGGACATCTTCGGCATGGCCAGAAAAGATGCCTCCCTGGCCCTTGCCATCCTCCTGGTCAGAAACGGCACACTCAACGGCAGCCGCACCTTTTTTCTCTCAGACCCCCTTGGCGATGACGCCGCTATCCTCTCCCAGGTCCTGAACCAGTATTATGACCAGGGAGACAACCTGCCCCAGGAGATCCTTTTACCCTGTGAGCCTGAGGATAAAGAGATCCTGAACGAGCGGTTGAGCGATCTGCGTGGTGAGTCCGTTCATCTCCGGATCCCCCAGCGCGGTGAGCTGATGCAGCTCATCGCCATGGCCGCCGCCAATGCCGCCCAGGTTTTTGCCGAACGGGAGAAGAAAGAGCAATCCTGGCAGACACTGGCGGAGGCCATGGTCAAAAGCCTGCACCTGAGTTGCTCTCCTGAGACCATTGAGTGTCTGGACATCTCCACCACCTCCGGTCAGCAGGCGGTAGGCTCACTCGTCTGCTTTAAACAGGGGGAACCCGCCAGGCATCATTTCCGCCATTACAAGATCCGTACCGTTGATGGTCCCGATGATTACGCCATGATGGGAGAGGTGCTGCAACGAAGACTGAGACGGGGGCTGAAGGAAAACGACCTGCCCGACCTGTTGATGGTGGATGGCGGCCGTGGTCAGTTAGGGATTGCCTTGCGCGTGGCCCGCGAACAGGGAGTCGAAGAGGCTGAGGAGATGGAATGGATAGGTATTGCCAAGGAAAAGCAGAGGGAAGGGGAGAAACTGTACAAACCGGGCCGCAAAAACCCCATTATCCTGCCACCCCACAGTCCGGTTCTGCTCTATCTCATGCGGATACGGGATGAGTCCCATCGCTATGGGATAAGCCTGCACCGTAAACTGCGCAACAGATCGACCCTGACCTCAGAACTTGATAGCATCAGCGGCATTGGCCCCCAAAAAAAACAAGCCCTGCTCAAACACTTAGGCAGCCTGAGACAAATTAAACTGGCCTCTGAAGATACGCTGACCCGAGTTCCAGGGATCGGCCCCGAACTGGCACGGGAAATCCGTCACTATTTTCATCAAGATGCCCGACACCATGAGCAGCCGGAGGAAAAAGCGTAGATGACCACCGAAGAAGAACTCCTCGCCCGCTTGAAACCCGGCTGCATCTGTAAAGGGATCAAACTGCACCGGATTCTCAAGGCCATCGAAGAAGGGGCAATAAACTTTGAACAGATTGCAGAAATCACCGGTATCGGCGGCGGCTCCTGCGGTTCAAAACGATGTAGAAAAAAAGTTGCGGCGCTGCTGCAAGAGAAAGGACTCCTTTAGCCCTTCAACACCTTCTGCACCATGAGCCCCAGTTGCTCCACGGTATACGGTTTTTTAATGAAACCTCCAGCCCCGAGCAGATGCGCCCTTGTGACGTCCTCACTTTCTGAAAACCCGCTGGCGATAACCGCCTTTTGACCAGGATGCCTCTTGATGATTTCCTCATAGGTTTGACAACCGTTCATGCCCGGATCCATGAGCATATCGAGCAGAATCAGATCGACAGTTTCCTGCTCAAGGGTGGCAA
>DCUN01000210.1:0-13936 GCA_002327225.1 Desulfobulbaceae bacterium UBA2213 | reverse complement strand
CTGGTCAACACCTGATTCTCTTGCACTGATCTGCCCTGCACTCACTGGAAAATAAAGGGAAAACGTGGAGCCATCACTGCTGCTCTCAACAGTGACGGCTCCATTATGATCCTTCATTGTGTTCCAGACGATAGCCAGTCCCAGACCGGTACCACTGCGACCCAGTTTCTTCTTGGTATAAAAGGGTTCAAAAATCTGCTGCCTGTCAACATCACTGATCCCTGTCCCTGTGTCACTGACCACTACCACCACATATTTCCCTGGTGCCAGATGCAGACGCTCTGCATCTTCAGCAGCCACTCTTTGATTACGAGTTGAGATCAGGACCTTTCCCGGCCCGGAAATAGCCTCGACACCATTAAAAACCAAATTCATCAAACACTTTTTAATATGAACAACAGAACATGTGATATTCATCAGATCAGGGGACAAGTCGGCGACGGATTTCACCTCGGAATAACGGGAGAGAAGTGCCTGATGCTCTGGAGATTGAAGATACTCATCTAGTATGAGATTTACGTTTGCAGTCTCTTTCTGACTGCTCACCCCCTTGGCCACGGTCAGAAGATCGGCGACCACTGCCGCCGCCCGCCCGCCCGACTCTTTAATAATCTTAAGAGGCTCACAGAGGGCATGACCTTCGGGTAATTGCAGCAGCAGGAGATCGGGATAGGTCACCACCCCGGTGAGGATATTGTTCAGGTCGTGAGCTACTCCACCAGCCATCAGACCAACGGCCTCCATTTTTTGTGACCTGTGCAGTTGTTCTTCCAGTCTCTTTCTTTCGGCCTCCGTTTTTTTCCTCTCACTGATATCACGGGAAGAGGTCAAAACAGCCTTTTCGTTGTTGAAAAGAATTTTTCTCGTTCTCAGCTCTACAGGAACGACTTTTCCATCTCGACAGAGATGCTCCCTTTCAAAGACACAAGCCCCATCCCCTTCTGCAAATACTTTTTGAAGAGAATAAAAGACCTGATTCGTTGAGCTCGGGCTGAATACATCCTGCGCCCTCATCTGCAACAATTCGTCCCGACTATATCCTAACCGATGACAGAGCTCTTCGTTGACCTCGAGGAAACGACCATCTGCACTGACAATGGAAAGGCCGTCACCGTTACTGTCAAAGAGTGTCCGATAGCACTGTTCGCTGTGTCGTAATTTCTCTTCATTTTTTTTCCGGGCATCAATTTCCTGCTGTAATTCTGCTGTACGTTCCTCGACCCGCTGTTCCAAAACGTCCTGCGCGTCTCTCAAAAAATTGTTCGTTTGTGCCCTGTTTTTTTCAAACATGAGAGCAAAGAGTGATACTGTTAAAAATGACGGGATAAAACGAATGGCAAAATCCTGAACATAGAGATTGCTGGTATGTGAGAAGAGGTCAAAAAAAAGGAAACCCAGACAAGGAAGAAAAAAAAGGGTGATCGCCACGATACCATGGCGCGCCCCAAGAAGAAAAAAAACAAAAAGTGGATAGGTGTAAAGCCAGAGGAAGCCATAGCCACCTCCAGCCCCTGACATAAAAAGATACCAGTACAACAAGGTCATCACGAAAAGGGCGGTACAACAACAGAAGAAATACCTCCGCCTGCGCCTTACAAAGAACAGCAGTACAACCAGAATCAAGGCGACAGTACAATCAAGCACTGCCAGAAAGAATTCCCCACGGTACCAGCTGATGGTTCCAAGGGAAAGCAGCATCACAATACCAACACTGCTGATACCGAACATGAGCAGTATCTTCCTGGCCACTTCCGTATCGGTACATTTGTCGTCGTCACTCACGATACGACTGAAGAGACCATTCAGGATTTTTTGACGAAAGAGTTGCATATCTCTCCTTAAGGAATAAGGCACTCACGCACTACTTCTTTTTTTAAAAAACAGATTGAGCAGCAACGCTTACCTCTTTTTTTCGTCCCCTGAACAACTGTCCTGCAGTTCCTTGATCTGCGATTTCAACTCGTCCAGATCGCTCATCCGCACCAGATTCATCTTTTTCAGGATTTCCTCAATCCGCTCTTCTATCTGTTTTTTGATCTCCTGCTTTGACTCTTCAGCCTTGGCCAGAAGATCTTCAACCAGTTTTTCACCTTCCTGCTGGGAAAGCTTTCCCTGTTCAACAAAATCCCTGCCAATTTCCTCAATCTTCTCCTTGGTCAAAGAGGCCACACCCAAACCAGTCAACATTGCCTTCTTAATCAACTCAATCATTGTCGATCCTCCTTTTTTAGATGAAATTGAATGACATCTCCCCTACACGACCTGTAGAGCATCCGGACCTATTCCTCTTCCTTACTCCCGGAGAAAAATTGGCAGGCACGTTCAGAGGCCTGCTCTACAGAAACGCTGGTCTGAACCGCAATGGCAAGATGATGACCATAGGTAAAATTCTGCCCATAATAGTGGGTAAATTGCTTCAAACGCCCCAGACGGCGCTCCGGACGAAAACGTTCCAGCAACTGAATAAAACGAAAATATATCTCCGGAAGCGTCAAACTGACCGGAAGGCATGGAGCCCCATAGAGCTCCCTGGCGATCTCTCCAAAGAGCCAGGGACGGCAGGCAGCGCCCCGACCAATCATCAGGCCATCCGCCCCTGACATTTCAAGACATCTCCTGGCATCTTCAACACTGAAGATACCGCCATTGGCCAGTACCGGGATTTTTATGGCAGATTTCACCTTGCCAATCCAGTCCCAGCGCGGACGACGGCAGAATTTTTCTTTGTGCAGACGACCATGGACGGACAGAAGATCAACCCCTTCTCCCTCCAACATCCGGCAGAAATCAACTAATTCTTCTTCGTTCAGACTGGCACCCAAACGGATTTTAGCACTCAAAGGCAGACTGGTAGCCGATCTCAGCATGGCAACAATCCGGCGCACCTGCTCACGATCATTGGTCAGGGCACACCCCGCCCCCTGTTTACGCAGATTCGGGGCAGGACAGCCCAGATTCAGATCAACCCCCTGGGCACCAAGCTGGTGCAGACGATCAACCGCAGGCACAACATCCTGGCCGGGGCTGACAAAGAGCTGATAAAAAAGCGGCTGCTCTTCAGGATACCGGAGGAGAAAGGGCGAGACCGAGGCATTCTCCTCAGGAAGTCTGGTCACCGATAACATCTCCGTAAAGAGCAGACCGACCCCTCCCAACTCCAGCGCCAGGGTCCGCAGTGCCGAATGAGACAATCCGACCATGGGAGCCAGGGCCAGGGGAGGTGACAGGGTCAGATCGCCAAGAGAGAGGGATGCCTTCATGACTGGCTCCGGCAGGATTGTACTCATGCTCCCTGAGTAAAACCTTTAAGATCTGCCTCCTTAAACGGCTGATCAAATCGCACATGCACACTATAATCTTTGTCCACATAATCCTGCAAAGTAACCCCGACAATCTCCCCCTTGCTCTCTCGTACGTCATCACCTGTTCCCATGGGAAGGAATGAAACAATGCGCCTTCCCAGAAGCAGTCGCGCATTTTCTTTCCTGGAGATACGAATCAGTAGAGAGAGGCCACCTGTGGATATGTCCTCAACCCGTCCCCTGAATTTCTGTGGAGAGGGATTACCATGGGCATCCAGCAGGCTGTTGGCTATTTTCACTTGCACTGGATAACGAGTTTTCTCCCGGCGAGTCTCACCTGAGATTCGCAACAGTTCTGAAATCTTATCCGACCTGCGGCAGAAATCAGCAAGGAGAGATTCAAGCCCGGGATGCTGCGGCAACACGTTCGTGAAGGCTTCCCTGTCCAGGACCTGCATCTTCACCGCGGTCATGGCCGTCAAGGTCACCGTCCATAGCGAGACATCAAAGAAGGGGGTAACACCGATAATTTCACCAGGCATCAATCGTTTAAGGAATATCTCTTTCTGGCCTCGCCTGCAGGTCAGGCCAACCTGTCCCTCATTGACAAAATAAAGGGTGGCCTTGGTATCCCCCTGTTGAACAATCACCTCTTCCGGCTGATACTCTTTAAAACGTTGACAATGATACAGGGCGCTGAAGGTATCGGTGTCCAAAAAATCATAGAGCTCACTCCAGAGGCTGAGATGGTGACTGCTGATAGCATTGTTCTTTTCTTCCTCTATGGTCTCACTCACCCGAATGACCTCAATCAGGGCATTTGGATTTACAGCCAGCATCCGGTCACGTAATATCTCTGCCGTCACAAAATCTTTTTCTTTTGCCGCATGAACAGCATGTTCAGCGATCAAGGCCGTGACCTCTGGTATCTTTTTTTCCTGCAGCAAATGCTGAATCTGTGTCTCCAGATCGTCCAGATTCAGTCGTACCCTGTGTTCGGCATCCGATTCAGAAGCAATAGAAACTTTCACCTGTTCGTCTGTACCCTGCTTCGCAGCCGGCTCCAGTTGCGGTTCAAGGATCTGCAGGGTACGCCTGGCAACAAGACCTACCGAGTCATGCCCACCCCCCTGTTTTTCCCGCTCAGCAATAAGCTGCCGTAAAAGGATAAGGGATCGTTTCTGTGGCGCCAAACGAAGGGTAATACAAAGTTGCCCCAAAAGCTCATCACGGGCATGGGCGGCAATAGCATGACGTTCAGCCAGAAGATCGAGCAGCACATCCGCACACTCGACGCACCCAAGCCGTCCCAACTGTAAAACCAGCTGCGCCTTTAATTCATCATTAACCAGGGACAAGGCTGACAGGAAATATTTCTTTTTATCAACACCCGCAAGAGCGTCAATACACTCAATGGCCTGCTGCTGAACACGAATATCCTCATGCCTGAGGGCGGGAAGCGCCAGAGGAAGAAGAGAAGAGTCGCCCATGATCGTGAAAAGTAAAATAATATTCCGAACCCCAAACCAGGGTAAATCTTTGGCCATATACTCTTTGAGCACAGGCACTGCAGTCCTGCCCATCTTTGGTATCAATTTGATGAGATGGAGGCGTTCTTCCTTCTGTTGCAACAACAACAGCTTATCAAGAAGAAAAATAACTGAACGCCGGCCAAGATGGGTCAGAATCTTCTCAGCCAGGGCCTGTTTCTCCCCCTGGCTCTGCAGACACACCTGGACAAGCTCTTCAAGGACAGACTCTGTAGCCAGAGAATCCTGAGTTCTGGCTACCAGTCCCCGAATCACATTTCCTTTTTCCAGAGTACCGGATTGAATCTGGGATAAAATTTCAAGAAGCGAGTCAACCTGCTGCCAATGACCCTCCTTCTGCATCCTGAGTCCATTCTGCTGCAACTGTCGGCAAACTGTATCACACACTGGAAGATAGGTTGTTTCAACCTTCAACCAATGCGCCATCATAAAAGTCACCTTTGACAGCAGCTCGTAATTCTCTTCAGCTAATAACTGACCAGAACAGAAGGAAAGGGCCATGACAGCGCGTTCCCGGAGTGTTATATCTTCTCCGCAGGCATGTTTGCCTAATTGCGCCAGAAGAATCCCGGCACGCTCTTGATCCCCATCATGGGAAGCCCCAATAATCAGCTGCGACACATTGCTGACAAATTCATCCTGCTGTAACACACTGACATCGCCCCGCTCAAACCCTTCAATCTGACGCGACAGTCGTGCCCGAGCCCTTTGCTTTTCACCTTCCGCCATCAGCTCTTTGGCTCTCTGCAAGGCCTGCTGTTTTTGTTCCTGATCAATATCCATAACAAGAAAAGTGTTAAAAAAATTAAAATTCATGGAATCTGACCTTCAAGCTGTCAAAACCCCCGCTATAAGACAGAAAAGCACTCCTCTGGCCTCATGACAATCGGGAATACTCACTTCCCTGATGCTTTTGCCGAATGTTTGCCGGATTGACATTCCAGAAAAAATACACCATTATGCCGAACTATGATACCGTGGCAACACGTAATGAGAAAATCCCATACCCATCCCGACTGACATGAATACGTATTTTAATGATAACATTACCTCATTTAACAAGGTAATAGCAACATTTCCTCTGTGAATTAATCCCTATTCTCTGTAATGTATCTAAAAAAACAGCCGCCCTTGTGGAAACAGGCTCTCTTCAGTCGACGTTACAAATCTCTTTGATGAAGAAAACCCAGGATTCAACTCCGTTTAATTTAACTTAAACGTAAGTGGTTCAACTTGCATATTTCATATTTTTTGCTTTGGTCACCAGTTTTGATAGAAATTAATAAAAAATTATTTCATGACAAATCACCACCGCAGGTGGTGTAACGTACTATACTGCCCTCTTTGAAGCATAGACAATACTGGAAATCAATTCCAGACAACAATCAACTAGAGAGAACAATGCTTACCAAAATATTTCCTTTTCTTGCCTGGTTTAAAGGATACCGAGGCAGCGACCTGCGGGTCGACGCCATGGCGGGCCTGACCGTCGCCCTGGTTCTCATTCCGCAATCCATGGCGTATGCCCAGCTTGCCGGGCTGCCTGCTTACTATGGCCTGTATGCCGCCTTTCTGCCGCCGATGGTGGCAGCGCTTTTCGGTTCAAGCCGCCAATTGGGAACCGGTCCAGTGGCTGTTGTTTCCCTCATGTCAGCCGCCTCTCTTGAACCACTTGCCACTGCCGGTTCACCGGAGTTTATTGCTTACTCCATTGTTCTGGCGCTTATTGTCGGTATCTTCCAGTTCCTGCTCGGTGTCCTTCGGCTCGGTCTGGTAGTTAACTTTCTCTCCCATCCGGTAGTCAACGGTTTCACCAATGCGGCAGCCATTATTATTGCCTCATCCCAGTTTTCAAAATTTTTCGGTGTCGATGTCGACAATGCCGCACATCACTATGAAACGATGATCCAGGTTGGTAAAGCAGCCCTGGATTACACCCATATGCCGACCCTGCTCTACGGTGTAAGCGCGGTCATTATCATGGTGGTCTTACGAAAAATCAATCCCAGGATACCCAATGTCCTGGTTGCAGTCCTTGTGACAACACTGATTTCCTATTTCACCGGATACAATAAAGATGCCGTTATAGACGTTTCTTCTATCCATCTGCCTGGAGTGAAAGATAAGATTTCTGAATTTAATCACACAGTCGACCTAATTAAAGAGCAAGGTCAGGAAAGAGTGAAGCTTGCCAATACCCTTGATGAGCTGCGCAAATCTCAACCAGATCCCCATGGCCCGACTGTTGAGCAGATTGAGCTTCAGGGAGAAATCAACATGATCACCGCCCATATGGGACACGCCAAAGACAAGGCGCAAGCGCTTCGTGCTGAACTGCGAAACTTGAAGTTTGAAGCGATCGGAGAAGGAAAAGAGTACACCTTTTATCCCAAGGATTCAATTCCAGACGGTCTCGTTACCGATGGCGGAACCTGGCGCATCAAGGTGAAAAACGAACAGCTGAAGCTCACTGGTATCAAGCTGACGGGGGGGGGCGCTATTATCGGCAAGATCCCGGAAGGTCTGCCGCAATTCACCATTCCACATCTAACAACGAAATCCTTTGGAAAGCTGCTGCCAACCGCCATCATCATAGCCCTGCTGGGCTTCATGGAGGCCATTGCCATTGCCAAGGCCATGGCTGCCAAGACAGGCCAGCGCCTTGACCCGAATCAGGAATTGATCGGTCAGGGGCTTGCCAATATGCTGGGCTCAGTCGGCTCAAGTTACGCTGTTTCCGGCTCCTTCTCCCGTTCAGCTGTCAATCTGCAGGCAGGTGCAGTCTCCGGTATCTCTTCGGTGGTTACCAGTGCCTGTGTCGTCATCGTTCTGCTCTTTTTTACTCCTCTGCTTTATCATCTGCCCCAGGCCACTTTGGCGGCGGTTATCATGATGGCGGTTATAGGCCTGTTAAATGTGCACGGTTTTGTTCATGCCTGGAAGGCCCAGTGGTATGATGGCGCCATATCAGTTATCACTTTTCTTGTTACCCTGGCCTATGCCCCACATCTTGACAAAGGTATTATGGTAGGTGTAGCACTCTCCATGGCTGTCTTTCTCTACAAATCGATGCGGCCGGTTGTTGCCGAATTATCCATGAATGAAGAAAAGACTCTCAAAAGCGCCGAACATTACAGGCTTAAAGGCTGCCGCCACATCTCGGTTGTCCGTTTTGACGGCGCCCTCTTTTTTGCCAACGCCAGTTATCTCGATGAGCAGGTTATCAAATTCAGAACGGAACATCCGGATCTTCGCTATATCCTGCTTGACGCCAGCGGTATTAACGATATGGATGCCTCCGGTGAAGAAGCTCTGGCCCATGTTGTCGCCCGTGTTCGTGCCGCAGGGCTGGGTTTTGCCATCAGCAGCACCAAGGGCAAGGTCATTGCCGTCATGGAACGGACGCATCTTTTTGACAAGATTGGAAAAGAAAATTTTTATCCCGACACCAAGACAGCTGTTGAAAAAATTGTCGACATAATTCACTATCAGACAGACCTGCCAAGTGAAGGTTGCAATAATTGTCCTTTGACTAAATATATTCCTGCATAAATTTTACTCAAGAGAGGATCAAAATGCCTTGTGTTACAATATTCAGCAGTGATTTCTGCAATGGAAGTTCAGTTGTTAAAGAGGTTCTCGACAGGACTGGAGCGACCCTGGTAACCGAAAATACTATTATTGTCAGGGCAAGCAAGCTGTCCGGCATGAGTGAAGAAAAACTGGAGCGTGCTTTTTTATCCAAGACCTCGGTTTTCAACAAATTCACCCACGAGAAAGAACTTTCTCTTGCCTACCTGAGACTGGCCGTTGCTGAGATTTTATCTGAGCATAAACTTCTGATCGCCGGGTATGGAGGGCTCCTTATTCCCCGTGCAATCACCCATATCCTCCATGTCTGTCTTGTAGGCGACATGGCGTACCGTATCTCCGTGGCCATTGAGAACCAGGGACTCAATGAGAAAGAAGCCCTTAAAATGATCAAAGAACTGGACATAGAACGCGCCTACTGGGTGCATACCCTGTATGGGGTGAAAGAACCATGGGATCCTTCACTGTATGACCTGGTGATCCCCATGGGAAAGAGCAATGTCAAAGAAGCGGCATCACTCATCGATGACTACCTGCAGAAAGATATTCTCAAGTCCACAAACGCTTCCAAGCAGGCGGTCAAAGATTTTCTTCTAGCCTCCAGAGTTGCTGTCGCCCTTGGTCACGCAGGACACGATGTTGATGTAATTGCATCGGATTCGCGTCTTCTCCTTACCATCAACAAGAACGTCCTCATGCTCAACCGGTTGCAGGAGGAGCTGAAAGAGATTACCGGCAAGGTGGAGGGTGTTGAAAGTGTTGAAATCAAGCTGGGCTCAAACTTTCACGAAACGGACCTTTACCGTAAATATGACTTTAATGTTCCGTCAAAGGTACTGCTCGTCGATGATGAATGCGAGTTTGTACAAACCCTGTCGGAACGGCTTTTGCTGCGTGACATGGGGTCTGCTGTTGCCCATGATGGAGAGTCGGCTCTTGCATTGATCGCAGAAGATGAGCCGGACGTGCTCGTACTTGATCTCAAAATGCCGGGACTGGATGGTATCGAGGTGTTACGAAGGGTCAAGAAGACTCGACCGGATGTGGAAGTTATCATGTTAACTGGACATGGCTCGGAAACAGACAGGAAAACCTGTCTACAGCTCGGTGCCTTTGCCTATATGCATAAGCCTGTAGATATTGAGGTCTTGACCGCAACGCTCAACGAGGCAAACAAAAAAGTGCAGGAAAAAAAGAAAGCCCAGACGGGTAATTAACAGTTGAAAATCACGACATAAAGAAGAAAGGAGCAGGGTCAAGCATAAAGAACGACCTGCTCCCTTCTTCCACTCATGCCACCTGAAAAGTCTCTTTGTTTTATCTCAAGGTGAACAAATAATGTCCCTGTTCAAAAAATTCAAACCGGAATTCCTCAGCTACACAGCAACTGATTCCGGCCCTTTTAAAAGCCTTTTTAATTTCAAGAAATTATGGATAAACAGAATACTCATTCTCCTCTGTGTCGCCCTGATTCCCCTCATCTGCCTGGCAACCTTTACTTTCATGGTGACAAAAGATGATACCGAGATTGAAATCAATCTTCGAACCATTCGCCTAGTCTCCAATGCCAAAAGAACGATCTCATTTTTTGTCTCAGAACGCAAGGCTGCCCTGAGCTACATCATTCGCAGCAACAGCTATGAGCAGATAAATAACAACAAACAACTGGCTATCATTCTGCAAAGCTTGAAAGAATCCATTGGGGGATTTACAGATCTGGGGGTTATTGACGCATCCGGCAAACAGATTCAATATGTTGGTCCCTACGACCTGCAAAACGTTAATTATTCATCTGAGGAGTGGTTCAAGGAGGTGGCGATCCGGAATCACTTTATAAGCGATGTTTTTCTCGGCTTTCGTAAGGTCCCGCATCTCATCATTGCTTTTAAACATACGCTTCCCAACGGCGCTTTTTATGTGCTGCGGGCAACACTTGAAACAGAACGTTTCAACCAGATACTCTCCGACATCAATCTGAGTGGCAGTGAAGACGCCTTTCTCATAAATAAGTTCGGTACCATCCAGACACCGTCCCGATCACAAGGAAACGTCCTGAGCAAGACAGCGCTTCCTGTTCCACAGTACTCTGAACACACTGAAGTTATGGAGGTCACAGACAGCCAGCTCAGGAAAATTGTCATCGGCTATGCATATATTCCTGAAACGCCATTTATTCTCATGCTCACTGAAGAGAAAACGATTCTCATGCAACCCTGGCGTAAGACACGAAATATGATCATCTTTTTTGTGGCTCTCTCCATCCTCGCCATTCTGGTTGTGGTCTACTGGGTTGCCACCCATCTGGTCAACCAGGTTTTTCTAGCGGATCTGAAAAGGGCATCCACCCTGCATGAAGTGGAACAATCGAGCAAGCTGGCATCCATAGGCCGTCTTGCCGCCGGTGTGGCCCATGAGGTCAATAATCCGCTTGCCATTATCAACGAGAAAGCCGGCCTGATGAAAGATATTTTTTCTTATAAGGAAGAATATAAACATGACACCAAGATCCTCGGGCTGATTGACTCTATTCTTGCCTCGGTAGAACGTTGCGGGAAGATCACCAAACGGTTGCTGGGATTTGCCCGCCATCTCGATGTCAGTATTCAGAACGTGGACATCAGGGCTGTTATAGAAGACGTGCTGGGTTTTCTGGTGAAGGAAGCAGAATACAGAAGTATTATAGTGACCGTTGATATTGAAGAAGATATTCCACAATTTGAAACTGATCGTGGCAAGCTGCAGCAGATTCTGCTGAATCTGATCAATAACGCCTTTGCAGCCATGCAGGACAATGGCCACCTGGACATCAAGATATGCCGGGTGGAAAATGATTTCGTTGCCGTCAGTGTTAAAGATGATGGCAGCGGCATACCGGAAGAGGATTTGAAACGAATTTTTGAACCGTTTTTTTCCACAAAAACGAAGACAGGAGGCACAGGCCTTGGCCTTTCGATTACCTACGGACTTATCCAGGAACTAAACGGCAAACTTGGCGTGGTGAGTAAATTTGGAAAGGGATCAGAGTTCACCATCTCCCTGCCATTAACGAATATTAGCAAAAAGAGGTAACAAGAAATGAAAATTTTGTTGGTCGACGACGAGCAGGAGCTGGTTTCCACCCTTGCTGAACGCTTATCGATACGAGGCATTGACGCAGACTGGGTGACCAGTGGTGAAGAAGCAATGGAAAAAATCCAGACTACGCCCTATGACCTTGCAGTTCTCGATATGAAAATGCCGAGAATGAGCGGCCTGGAGTTAAGAAAAAAGATACAGGAGATAAAGCCGCACATGAGATATATCTTCATGACCGGCCATGGCTCAGCCAAAGACTTTTATAGTGCCTCCTCGGAAGAGGGGGCTGACTGCTACCTGGTGAAACCGGTTCATATTAACACCCTCATTACAAAAATTACCGAGGTCCTTGCCCAGTAGACTACTGACAGTCTCAACTAAGCCGCTGTAAACAAATAACATGGCCATTTAATTGTTTGGAACGGCATAAAAAGCCGTAATGAAATAGATATAAATGGCCATGTTATTTCGTAACGGCTCCTAACTACCATATAAATATGGTAAGAATAACAGAGCGAGATGTAAGGAAATGATAGAGAAGACAACGATCATTTCCTTATAGCTCCCTGACAGGGTGAATATATGCATGCAAACTGGGAAATAATAGGGAGAGAAGGGTTTACTTTTTATGGGAAGATGTCGGCATCCATTTCCCATGAAATCAAAAATGTCCTGGCCATTATCAACGAGAATGCCGGTCTTCTCAGTGACTTTACCATAATGGCCGCAAGGGGTGTCCCCATTGAACCTGAGCGCATCAAAACCATTTCCTCTAAAATCGCAGAACAGGTGAGGCGGGCAGATCTGATCTGCAAGAATATGAATCAATTTGCCCATAGCGTTGACGATCACATTAAAGCGACTGCACTCGATGAATTGATCGCAGTTGTCATCAAACTGTCCCTCAGGTTTGCAGCCAATCGCGGGGTGCATCTTGAACACCAGGCCTCTGCAACCCCGTTGAGCATCACCACCTCACCCTTTCTTCTGCAAAACCTTGTCTGGCTCTGCCTTGACAAGGCCATGGATCTTGCCGGAGAGAAAAAAAACGTCTCCATTATTACCAAAGATGTGGAAAATGGAGTAATAATAGAGTTTAAACATTCTGGAACTCTTCGGGAGAAATCGGGAAGTTCATTTCCCGGCGAGAAGGAGAACACCCTCATACGCCTCCTGGAGGCCACGATGGAAATAAATGACCAGACAGGTGAGATTGTTTTACGCCTGCCTGTATCGATAGATAAATAAAGATGCCCTCCGGATGAGATACATCTTCTTGTTGTCTGTTGCAGATTTCCCCACCCTTCACTCATTTTAGCAGGAGCATTCAATAAACCTCGACGGATTATCTGCCGGGACTTTACATCATATTTTAAAGGAGTTATACAATGGCTGAAAAAATCTTACTTGTGGATGATGAAAAAGATTTCGTAGAGACCCTTGCAGAGCGGATGCGCACCAGGGGCATGAACGTATCAACCAGTACCAGCGCCAAGGATGTACTCGACACTGTCGATCTCGAGTCGTTTGACGCTATCGTCCTCGACCTGCAGATGCCGGACATGGATGGTATTGAAGCGCTGAAGCTCATACGGGCCAAGAATCCAAACCTGCAGGTTATCCTCCTTACCGGTCATGCTACCGTTGAGAAAGGAATCGAGGCGATAAAGCTTGGCGCCCTGGATCTTCTTGAGAAACCGACTGATATAGAGACCCTGACCGAAAAGATCAAAAAGGCAAGCAGCAAGAAGATGATGCTGGTACAGGAAGAAACCGCAGGCAAGATAAAAGATATTCTCGGCGGCAAGGGGTGGTAGGCGGCACCGCTCTTTTCTGCTCATTCATATTGCCCGAACACAACGTGAACCATACCCACCGGCGTCTCCAGCCTGGACAGAACCGTTACCAGACCGGAGACGCCGGTGACCGCCACAATGAGACTCGCAACATCATCTTACAGCAAGGTGGAATATCCATTTAGCAAATATCCATTNNTTTAGCAAATATCCATTTAGCAAATTGACATTTCATGCATGATATCCCATAATGTCAAGCCATGAAAAACTGGCAAGACATACTCAAGGAATCCATAACCAGTCCGGCTGCCCTGAATGAACATTTCAATGGTGATGGCACTCTTGATGTCCCCTCACTTGACAAGGTTAGCGCCGCCTTTCCCATGCGGATCAATCCCTATTATCTGCAATTAATCCGCAAAGCAGGTGATCCTCTGTGGAAACAGGCAGTCCCCGATCTTGCCGAGTTGCGTGATCCGGTCTGCATGGAAGACCCCCTTGATGAAGAAAATCTCAGTCCAGTCCCTAATCTGGTCCACAAATACCCCGACCGTGTTCTTTTTCTCGTTTCTAACCAGTGCGCCATGTACTGTCGTTTCTGCACCCGGAAACGAAAGGTTGG
>DCUN01000180.1:2267-2584 GCA_002327225.1 Desulfobulbaceae bacterium UBA2213 | reverse complement strand
GGAGATTCTACTCTACCTGAAGTAATAAGCAGAAACCCCCACTTGTAGAAGTGGGGTCTTGGGAATAATATAAAAGTCTACACCTGCCGGGAAGATTTTGATTTCCGGCAGGCGCTCTTTTTCTGCAGTGCCTTCTTGTTTGGGGAAACTTGGGTTTGCGGTTTTCTCTGCCATTTGAGTCGCGGCAGGTGCATGGTGGCTGATCACTCCTTACCTGGATGCCGTTTCAAGCAAGTACAGGAACATAATACATTGTTCAAAAAAGAGTAACCGGCCCTTAACTCTTCGGCACAATATCGCCTGATTTGAATAAACCT
>DCUN01000180.1:620-2196 GCA_002327225.1 Desulfobulbaceae bacterium UBA2213 | reverse complement strand
TGATAGATAATTGACAGGAGGCTCCCATCATGTTGAAAAAATATCAAGGCTCCGGCGTGATGGTCGTAAAACCATCATCGGTTATTCGCTCGGACTATAAGACTTTTTCAAAGCTCTGCCACGAATCGGATGATCCCATCATTGTCACCAACAACGGCGAAAACGATCTGGTGGTTATGAGCCACGAGGCATTTTGCCGCAGGGAGGCATGGATTCGTTTGCAGGTCAAATTGGCGTCAGCCGACAAACAAATTGCCGAAGGCGACCTGATCGATCACGACGAGGTTTTCAGTCGGCTTAAGGATCGCGTCCATGGTGAAGCATAGGATACGTTACACACTGGATGCAGTCGATGATCTTGACAGCATCTTTGACTATATCTCAGACGACAAACGGGATGCCGCCGCTGGTATGCTGGAACGCATTGAAAACACCATTCTGAAGCTGGCGGACAATCCTCGTATGGGAGCTGTGCTGCCTGCCAACGATCTGTCATTAGTCGAACCGGGATACCGCCGTATCGTGGTAAAACCCTATATCGTTTTTTACCGCATCGGCAAAGGCGAGATTTTCATTGCCCGTGTGCTGCACTGCAGGCAGGACTGGATGAACCTTCTGTTTGAAAACAGTTTTGAGAATGCATGATGAAAACTCCCGATTGACCCCTTCACAAAAGTGATTCCCGCCGGGCGGTGCCTGGCTCCAGCCTCTGGTAAACATTCCCACGCTCGTTCAACACCCTCAAGCGTGATGGCGCCTGGCACCGCCTGGCCAGGGTGCTTCCCCCTGTCCCTGCGTACAGTTCGCAGCCGTCTCTTCAGAAATTCCCCTTGGTCACCGGCCTTTCCTCCAGCGCCTCCGCCATAGGCCAGCCAATTTTGTTCGGCTCCTTCTTCGGTACTGCGTCGGTGTCTGACTTCTCAGCAGCGTACACGTCAGTGTTATGACCACAGGCATTGCCCAACCGACCCGCCAGCTTGTCCGCCAGCGGGTACCGCTGAGATCTCCCGGTTCTCGAACATTGAGTGTCCACGCATGCTCAGGTTCTTCGACTCCGCGGGGCCGATACGCGGTTCGCTGCGTTTGCCGCCGCCATCATCGTGCTGCCTTCCCCATCAGTCCACAAGGCCGGCACCCCGGATGGGTGATTTCGGAGATCTATGGCTGGTCTGCGTTTTCCCCTGTCGAACGCTTCACGTGCGGCCTCGCGGCTGCCCGCGCATGACTCGGGGCCGTGATGGTGCAGCTACTCCTTTCGCGCGGGGCTCTTTCATCCCCTGCTCTAATACCGGTTTATCCCGGCGCTTTCAGACAGGCCCAATTTAGGATAATCTGGAAGGCCGTCAGGCCTTCCAGATTATCCGGTCATAAGTGACTACTGCAAATGCCTGATCTTTGCTTGTGCCTTTATTGCTTCCTCAATGATGACCTGAGCTTTCTCCAGCGAGTCTGCATTGAACAAGCGTCTCGGAACTTTGTCCAGCACATCCAGGTTGACTAGATCCTTCACTTTTTCCTGCAGCTCCATGGAGTCAAAACCAAATCTCGCGTCCAGATAATCGCAGATTACCTGCCG
>DCUN01000180.1:0-598 GCA_002327225.1 Desulfobulbaceae bacterium UBA2213 | reverse complement strand
TCCGTGATCCCGATCAGCGAGCCGATCAAAAACTCCCGCTGCCGCTCGTCCCTGACTTTCCTTGCTACTTCCACGGCGTCGATGGCCCGCTGCGATTTGCCGGTCGAATTTTTCATCAGGGGCAGGAAGATCAGGTTCATCTGGTCGATGTCGTCCAGCCTGTCGATGCGGCTCACTTTGTCCAGAAGATCCTGGTATATCTCGTCGCCGTCGTATTTGCCCATGTAAACGGCCCGGGTGAAATACTTGACGGAACCATGATCCAGTGTCTCTGGAGCGATCTCAATGCCGGAACCGTATATGACCGCCGTTCTTATGGGCATCCTCTTCTTCTCGTACAGGGAAACGTCGTAGATTTTGAATCTCCCCAGGTCGGCCACGCTGGCGGTGGTTTGGAACTCCAGGTGCAGGTAGCTGCCGTCGGCCAGCAGAAAGACAAAATCCATCAACCTCTCGTCGACCCGGATGTTCGGTAAGTCTGTCTTCTCTGCGCGGACGATGGGCGGAGTTTCCAGTCCGTAGAAAGTGAGTGCCTTATCTTCAAACATTTCCGTCAAGTATTTGAAAATGACGTCATAGTTGCTGTGCGTCACCGATA
>DCUN01000059.1 GCA_002327225.1 Desulfobulbaceae bacterium UBA2213 | reverse complement strand
GTCAGTTTTTAAATCCAGGCGATGCCCCGGAGGCCTTTTTTGCCATACAGGCAGACAAGGTTGTGGCCCGTGAACATTGTAATGTGCATGGGGTCTGGAAGGCGTGATCTGTTAACTTGATTTTTGTTGTATACGTTTGAGTATCTGTAAGGAGAAGAGTATGGCAGCGCTGGAAGAAATGTATCAGTGTCAGACGGTGAATTGTGGGTATGTCTACAATCCGGATAAAGGTGAGCGCAAGGGTAAGATTGCCAAAGGTGTCCAATTTAAGGATCTCCCTGATGACTGGCACTGTCCGGTCTGTGGGGCCAGTAAAAAGGCGTTCAGGCCCTTGGCAGGACCGGGTTCTGTTCATGCGGAAAATGCGAAAACACAGGAGGCCCCTGAGCACACTTCAGGGAGTGAAGGGACTATGCAAAAATATCGATGCAATATCTGTGGGTATGTTTATGATCCGGCCGCAGGCGAGCCCGCCGCCGGCCATGCGCCAGGGACTTCGTTTGAAGACCTTCCCGATGACTATGAGTGCCCGGTCTGCGGGGCGGCAAAGGATGACTTTACCGCAGTTTGATTGATCTTATCTCAGGAGTTGTTCTAACATTGTATGTCTGTTTGAACAACTCCTGTTGCTTTTTTTGAAAATTATCCGTAAAGAGTTTTGGGAACAGGGGGGTGAGGGATGCAGAAAAAAGTCTTGCTGGTTGCTTTTCAGGGACAGCCCATGTGTTTTATTCATGTTCTGCTGAATGGTTTGGAACTGCAGGCAAAAGGTCATCAGTGCAAGATAATTATTGAAGGTGAGGCCACGCGTCTGATTCCTGAGGTCAGTCAGGAAGGACATTTTTTGAACCCCGTATATCAGCAGATGCTGGAAAAAGGACTCCTTGAGGGAGTCTGTCGTGCCTGTTCACAAAAGATGCAGGTGCTAGAAAATATAAAAAAAGAAGGCCTTCCCCTGCTTGATGATATGTCAGGGCATCCGGGGATGGTGAAATATATTGAGCAAGGGTTTGAAATTATAAATTTTTGACAGGAGGGCAGGACGTTGAAGCCGATTAAACTTGCAGAAAATATTTACTGGGTTGGGGCCGTTGACTGGGATGTCCGTGATTTTCATGGCTATTCCACCAACAGAGGGACCACCTACAATGCCTTTCTGATCATGGATGAGAAGATTACCCTCATTGACACGGTCAAGAGCTCCATGAAGGCTGAGCTCATTGCCCGGATCAGTGAAATAGTTGATCCGAAGAAGATTGATTATATCGTCGTCAATCATGTGGAGATGGATCACTCCGGCGCCCTTCCTGATATGATTGAGCTGATTCAACCGGAGAAGATCATCTGTTCCACCATGGGACAGAAGGCCCTGGTCCAGCATTTTCACCGGGAAGACTGGCCCTATGAGATTGCCACTCCGGGTAAGGATATAAGTCTCGGCGCCAGAACGCTGTCCTTCCTTGAGACCAGGATGCTCCACTGGCCCGATTCCATGTTCACCTATGTGAAAGAAGATAAAATCCTCTTCTCCAGTGATGCCTTCGGCATGCATCTTGGCACCAGTGAGCGCTTTGATGATGAGGTCGATCCCGCTATTCTGATGGCAGAGATGACCAAGTATTACGCCAATATCCTGACCCTCTACTCGCCCCTGGTGAAAAAACTGATTGCCAAGGTCAAGGAGATCGGGCTTGAGATCAAGATGATCGCCCCTGATCATGGCGTTATCTGGCGGGGGAACCCCATGATGGCCATTGAGGCCTACGACCGCTGGAGTCGGAATGAGGGCAAAGGCAATGCCATGGTTATCTATGATACCATGTGGCACTCCACCGAGAAGATGGCAAAAGAGGTGGCAAATGGCCTGCAGGATGAAGGNNATCTCCGTGAAAATGTATAACCTGCGGTATAATCATCGCAGTGATGTCATGAAGGAGGTACTCGATGCCAGTGCTATTATCTTTGGTTGTCCCACTTTGAATAATGGTCTGCTGCCGAGGATGGCAGGTTTCCTCATGTATATGCGCGGTCTGCGGCCGGCGAACAAGATTGGCGCCGCCTTTGGTTCTTTTGGCTGGTCCGGTGAGGCGGTAAAGCTGCTCAATGAGGCCATGACTGATATGAAATTTGATATTGTTGATGACGGTATCAAGGTGAAATATGTCCCTGAGACCACTGATCTGGAAAACTGTGTAGAGCTTGGCCGTAAGGTCGGACAGGCATTGAAGGCAAAAAAATAAGGAAAGTTGGGTTGAATCCACACCTGTGTTTTGAGCAAAAGGTGAATGAAGGTTTGAGTGCAGGTTGGATTTCAACCCGAAATGTCATCGTTTAAGGAGTGATTATGAAAATACATATTGATAAAAATGTTGTTGAATTCCTGCCGGAAAACGAGCAGGAGACCGCGTCTCTGGAGACCCTGTGGCGTGTAGTGGTCGATTGTGCTACTGAGAATAAGCGCCTGACCGCCATTGGTGAATATATCCCGGTAAAGCAGAATCTGGCCAGATTTGTCATTGAAGGTGTGCCTGGGGCCACGACCTATACTGGTGACACTGTGGTTGAGGAGTGCACTGTGATCTGCACCACCTGCAATAAATATATGCATCTGAAAGGCGGCGACGCGGTGCCTGTCTGTTGCGGCCGTCCCATGGACGTGGCGGATTGAAATGAGTGTCTGCGGATTCATCGAAGAGCATGTATAATCCGGCGGAAGAGATCGTGCAGCCTGCGGGAACCTTTTACCCCTGATGGTATTCTCATCCTGCAGCAAATTCAGAGGGATCGTCATTGATTCCCGGAGGAACAGATAAAATGAAAAGATTCATGATTGGAGCGTGTATGACGCTGGCCCTGGTTTCACAAAGTTTTGCCGGCTGCATCGAAGGCGATTGTGTCAACGGCCAGGGGGTGTATGAATGGGAAGATGGGATGCGTTACACCGGAAGCATTGTCAACAAGGCACCGGAGGGAGAAGGGGCCATGCTCTATCCCGATGGCGGGGAATATAAGGGGGCAATGAAGGGTGGCGCCCGTTCAGGAAAAGGGGACATGTCCTTTCCTGATGGCAAGAAATATAGCGGGGAATGGGCAGGCGACCTGATGAACGGTCAGGGGACAATGATCTGGCTGGACGGTAGGAAATATGAAGGAGAGTGGGTCGATGGGATGCAGCACGGTAAGGGCCGCCTCAGTTATCCTGATGGTAAGGTGGAAGAAGGGCAGTGGGAAGATGGAGACCTCCTGGATTGAACACCTCCGGTACATGAAGGTTTATTGTAACGTGTCAGCTGGCTTCTCCTGCATCGGCAAGAGAAGTGAGCTGTAGCGGAGCGGTATGATAAAGTGAAGAGGATGTTTTATTGAATGATTGACCGTCGCTCTCCTCTTTCAGTGAAGTATCATGGTCATCCTGATGTTTTTCCTGTTCTCCGGATTGTCCTCCCCCCCTGGCAGCCGCGAGCTGTCACGGCTTCTAATCCAAATGTTTCATAAAAAAAATCACGCTGTCCCTTGTAGGAGCGACCTTGGTCGCGATTGCTGCCGGTTTTGATGAAGTGACTTTTTCGCGACTAATGTCGCTCCTGCGGGCCGATTCATCATTCTTATGAAATATCCGGGCTAATAATCTGGAGTTTGCAGCCTTGAAATGGTATACTTTCTCTCTTTTGGGGAGAAATCGGTACGATCTGCACCTCTGTTCCCTGCTGTACCTGGTTCTCTCTTTGAAGAGCGGGGCGTCCCGATAGGTTTTTCTCTCGGAACGCTGAAATTTTTTTGATACATTTAACATCACCGTAAGGCATTGCATGATAAAAGCATTTCTCCAAAAGGCCGGAAGCAAACTCAAAAATATCGCCAGTTCAGGGAAGAAAGAGCATGGAAAGTCGGCCGTCGAGTCGTCTGCGCCCCAGGCATCCACCCCCCAGGAACTGCAGCCGGAGCAGGTCTCTTCAGAGGAAAAACCGTTAGAATCCCAGGCGTCAGAGTCCGTGTTCAGGCCACGCAATCCGCGGCCTAAGCGGGAGCGGCAGACGCCTGTCTGGGATCTTGCCCAGTTTCATGTTGAACCGGAGGCGGGGAAGACCAGATTCCATGACCTTGATCTGCCCCTCCCCCTGATGCACGCTATTGCTGATCTGCAGTTCCAGTTCTGTACCCCCATTCAGGCCCAGGCCCTGCCGGATGCCTTGCTTGGTCGTGACCTTATTGGGCGGGCCAGCACCGGCACGGGGAAGAGCGCGGTCTTTCTCGTCGCCATTTTCACCAGACTGTTGCAGGAACAAAACCGGGGCAAGGCAGCTCCGGTGGGCACGCCACGGGCCCTGATTATTGCCCCGACCCGCGAGCTGGTCATCCAGATTGCCAAGGACGCCAGGGCCTTGTCCAAACATACCTCTCTGCGGATCGTTTCGGCCTATGGCGGCACGGATTATCGTAAGCAGGAACAGAGTATGACCGAACAGGTGGTGGATGTGGTGGTAGCCACCCCCGGTCGGCTCCTTGATTTTGAAAGTAAGAAGATCATCAACCTGAATCGGGCCGCAATCATGGTCATTGATGAGGCGGACCGGATGCTCGATATGGGCTTTATCCCCGATGTGCGGAGGATTATCTACAAGACCCCCCCCAAAGAGCAGCGTCAGACCATGCTCTTTTCGGCCACCTTCACGGAAGAGGTCAAGCGGCTCTCGGCCCAGTGGTGCAAAGATCCCATTACCGTTGAGACCGAGGCGGATCAGGTGGCGGTCGAGACGGTGGAGCAGATTGTCTATCTGACGACGACGGCCGAGAAGTTTACGGTGCTCTATAATCTGATCACCGGCAAAGAGCATGAACGGATTATCATCTTTGCCAATATGAAGAATGAGACCAGGCGGCTCTGTGAACGGTTGGAGCGTCATGGCATTGCCTGTACCCTGCTTTCCGGGGATGTCCCCCAGGAAAAACGGACGGCGCGGCTGGAGGCCTTCCGTGAGGGGAAGGTCAAGGTGATGGTTGCCACCGATGTAGCTGGTCGCGGTATCCATATTGCCGGTATCAGCCATGTGATTAACTATACCCTGCCCTATGAACCGGAAGATTATGTGCATCGAATCGGCCGTACTGGTCGGGCCGGGCTTTCAGGGATCTCGATCAGTTTTGCCTGCGAGGAAGATGCCTTTGTCCTGCCCGAGATCGAAGAGTATATCGGTGAGGCTCTGCACTGCGTTCAGCCAGATGAGTCCCTGCTGGTCGCCGTGCCACCAGGCAAGGCCCGGCCCGCTGGTGCGGGTGACAGGCATGGGTCAGGAACAGGCCTGGGCCAAGGACGCTCCGGTAGTGGGGGCAGCAGGAGCGGCTCAGGTGCGAGGAGTGGATCGTACAAAGGAAGAAGGAAGTAGACGTCCATGATCCATCTCACCAATATCACCAAACAGCATGGCTCCCAGCTCCTTTTTCAGGACGCCAGCCTGCAGATCCTGGCCTCCAGCCGGGCCGGGCTGGTAGGTCCCAATGGGGCCGGCAAGTCAACGATATTTCGTCTGATTACCAGGGAAGAAGAACCGGACAAGGGCGAGATCTCCTGCGCCAAAAAAACAGTGATCGGCTATTTCTCCCAGGAAGTAGGGGAGATGGCCGGCCGTTCGGCTCTCGATGAAGTGATGGCGGCTGCCGCTGAAGTGACCGACCTTGGCGAGCAGATGCGGGAGATGGAAGCCGCCATGGGCCTGCCCATGGAAGATGAGGAAATGGCGGCCCTGCTGGAGCGGTACGGCAATGCGGTCGAGGAGTTTGAGCATCGGGGCGGCTATGATCTTGAGGCCCGCGCCCAGGCAGTGCTCACTGGTCTCGGCATTGGGCCGGATGCCTACCTGCGGCCGGTGGAGTCCTTCAGTGGCGGCTGGAAGATGCGCATTGGTCTGGCCAAGATCCTGACCATCAATCCGGACGTGCTGCTCCTCGATGAGCCGACCAACCATCTCGATGTGGAGTCGATTGTCTGGCTGGAGGAGTGGCTGTCCGCTGAGTTTAAAGGCGCGCTGCTCATGACCTGCCATGACCGCGAGTTCATGAACCGGATTGTCAACCGGATTATTGAGGTGGCGGGCCAGAGCGTCACCACCTACAGCGGCAATTACGATTTTTATCTGCGGGAACGCGAGATCCGCCGTGAGCAGCTCCTGGCCAGTTATCGCCGCCAGCAGGAGATGCTGGCCAAGGAAGAGGATTTTATCGCCCGTTTTGCGGCCCGGGTCTCGCATGCGGCCCAGGTGCAGTCGCGGATCAAGAAGCTCGAAAAGATTGAGCGTATTCAGTTGCCGCCTGAGCAGAAGGTGGTGCGCTTTGATTTTGGTGAACCGCCGCGCTCAGGTGATGATGTAGTGCGTATGGAAGAGCTCTCCAAGGTGTGGCCCCAGGACGCAGGCCAGGGACGGCCCAGTGTTGCAGGTGCCAAGGACGGCACAGGAGCGACGACGGGTGAGCAACGCTCCGTCTTTGGCGGGGTGACAGGGGTGATCCGCAGGCAGGAAAAGATTGCTGTGGTAGGCGTCAACGGGGCCGGCAAATCCACCTTTCTCAAGGTCCTGGCCGATCAGGTCACGCCCTCAAGCGGGACTGTAAGCATTGGCGCGGGTGTACTGACCGGGTATTTCAGCCAGCATTCCATGGAGCTTCTCAATCCCGAATTTACCGTCTTTGAGACGGTCCAGGCGGTCATCCCCACCGGCAATATCGGAGTGATCCGCAACCTGTGCGCCGCCTTTCTCTTTCAGGGGGACGATGTGGATAAGCGCATCGCCCATCTCTCCGGCGGGGAAAAGAGCCGGGTGGTGCTTGCCACCCTCCTGGCTCAGCCCCTGAATTTCCTGATCCTCGACGAGCCGACCAACCACCTGGATATCCAGTCCCGGGAGGTCCTTCTGGAGGCGTTGCAGAAGTTCACCGGCACCGTTATCCTGGTAAGTCATGACCGGCACTTCCTGCGCCAGCTGGTGGATCGGGTCTTTGCCATAGACCACGGCGCCATGCACACCTATGAGGGTGATTACGGCTATTATCTGAGGAAATCGGCAGAGGATACTCTCTAACTCCAATAAACGGGATAAGTGCCTTTCGCAGATTATTTTCTTGAAAAAGAAAAACAGGTAAGCGCAGACTCCGAGAAAACAATCTGTAAGGCACTGAGATGAGTGCAGAGGAGAGAGTGCTCGGGACCCCTTGATGCTTATTGGTTGAAAAAATATGCAGAGAAGGATAAATACGGTAAGAGAACTGTCAAGGTCGGCAGTTGATAACAAGGAAAATATCGTCAACCATCAATTTTCTTTATCAGATACTATCATGGAAAAGAGTACCCCCTGTGACAACAGCAGGACCCCTGTGAGAAACTATCGGAACGTTCCCCGTTATGAAACTCAGACCCTGTCCAGGTCGCCGGAGCTGGAATTTATTGCCAGCACCATTGAGTCCACTTTATGTCGACTTGGATTCTCAGGGCAGGACGATCACTTCATGGATCAGGATGCAGCCAGACTTCTGGAACTCTTCTTTGATCAATATCATTTCAATGATACGGAAAAGGAACTTGGGGATCGTACGCAGGGAAAGAGCTATACGCTTCTGTGCGAGGTGATTGAGGAAGACCTGTCAGATATCCCGAAGTCGGATCTTGTCCGGGTCATGTCTTCTATCTATAGCGCCCTCCAGCGGAGGACGAAAGGGAGTGACGAGTATCTCCGCTTTATCAATGAATATTCCGGAGAATGAAATCGCAGATCAGCGGGGCGTGATCGGAGAGTCTGATGTCAGGGATATGGAAATCCACCGCTTCAAGTTCCGGGCTGTGCAGGATAAAATCGAGTTGACGATGGGGTGCATGACTGGGGTGTGAGGGGTGGCGCATGGGGTTTGCATCGTGCAGACCCGTGGCTGCCTTGAAAAGTTCCAGTTCTCTGCTGCCGCGAAAGGTGTTGAAGTCTCCGGCCAGGATCACTGGTTTGTCACTTTTTTTAAGCAGGCGGTGCAGGTGTTCAAGCTGCTGTTGACGGTGCCGGTATTTCAGGGACAGGTGGACGATGAAGACGACAAGATCGGCCAGCTCCACCTCGATGACCAGCCGTTTAACCCCTTCATCAAAGTAATGAAACTGATGGGTGGTAATTGCCTCGCTGGTGAGCAGGGCGTTGGATTGTTTGTTGAGTATCGGCACCCTTCTGGTCAGGGAATTATTGCCGTATTTCGTTTTAACGATATGAAATTGTTGTAGCTTCCTGGCGATAATGTCGGCCTGGCAACATCGTTGAGAACGATAGGAGCCTGAGTCTACCTCGATTAAGGCAATAATGTCCGGCTTGACAGATTCGATGAACTCGACGATCTGGTTCAGTTTCCGGGTCGTCTGTCTGAAAAAACCGGAAAAAGGCAGCGGCAGATGATAGCTCACGCCGTGGCCGGTAGCGTAGCGTATATTGTAGAGGAGAAAGCGCATGGTGTATGATACCGCTTTCTTGCTGGTATGGCAATATTCAGAAATTCATGACGAAAAAGTAAATAAAGGGAAGGGATCATGACCACCATAAAGATCGGAACACGGAAGAGCAAGTTGGCCATGTGGCAGTCAGAGACCGTTGCCCGCATGCTGAATGAACAGGGGATGGAAACGACGATCAGCTCCATGGAGACCAAGGGAGATAAGATCCTTGATGTCTCCATTGCCAAGATCGGCAGTAAGGGGGTTTTCACCGAAGAACTTGAGGAACAGCTGCAGAGCGGTGCCACCGATATCGCCGTGCATAGCGCCAAGGATATGCAGTCAATCCTGCCACCGGGTTTTGGCCTGATCGCCTTTACCGCCAGGGAAAAGGTCAATGACGTCCTGCTGGCGTTGGATAAGGGCTTGAATCTGGATGATCCAGGGGCAAAAATTCGTATCGGCACCTCTTCGGTGCGGCGTATCGCCCTGCTGAAACACTATTATCCTCATGTACAGACGGTGGAGATGCGCGGCAACCTGCAGACCAGGATCCAGAAGATGCGTGACGGGGCCTGTGATGCCCTCATGCTCGCCTATGCCGGGGTCAAGCGCATGGAGTATGCGGACTTGATCGTCAAGATCTTTCCGGAAGATGACTTCGTGCCGCCGGTGGGACAGGGCTGTATCGCTATTGAGTCCTCGGACCAGCTGTCTGCCGAGAAGAAGGCAAGGGTTCGTAATTGTCTGAATGATTCAGACAGTGAGGCCTGTCTTCTTGCGGAACGGGCCTATCTGCGCAAGCTGGAAGGGGGCTGCTCTATTCCGGCCTTTGGTCTGGCCGTGCTTGACAACGACGTCCTGACTCTGACTGTTGGTCTGGTCAGCCTCGATGGAACTACCATCCTGAGAAAGACGGAGCAGGCCCCCCGTCAGGAGGCGGAGCAACTGGGAGCGCGATTGGGTAATTATATTCTGGAGAATGGCGGCCGGGAAATGCTGGCGGAGATTCGCCGCTGTCAGGACTGAGAAAGTAGAGGGGGAAAGTTGTCTTTTCTTGTCTTGCCGGTAAGTCCCTCCAGGTAGCTGATCCATGCCTCAAATCCCTCGCCGCTGGTGGCGGAGAGGGCCATCACCTGCAGTCTCGGGTTGAGATGCAGGGCCTCTCTCCTGGCCTCGGTCACGGGGAAATCAAAATAGGGCAACAGGTCGGTCTTGGTGATCAGGAAGATCTGCGAGCTGATAAAGGCCTTGGGGTATTTGGCCGGTTTATCAGGACCCTCCGGCACCGAGACCAGCACCACCCGTTGATGTTCGCCGAGATCGAAGGTGGCCGGACAGACGAGATTGCCCACATTTTCAATGAAGAGCAGATCCAGCCTGGCGCCGCCCGGTTCCTTCTCCAGCAGATGTATTCCCTTGTGGACCTGCGCCGCATCGAGATGGCAGGCACCGCCGGTGGTCAATTGGATGACCGGCACCCCTTTGGCCCTGATCCGCTGGGCATCCCGATCTGTCTCGATATCCCCTTCAATCACTCCGATCCTGATTTTCTTTTTCAGCCGTTCAATGGTCTTCTCCAGCAGGGTGGTCTTGCCGGAACCCGGACTTGAGATCATGTTGATGGCAACAGCCCCCATGGCCTCGAAGTGGGCCTTGTTCCGGGCCGCCATGGCATCATTGGCCGCCAGCAGACTCTGATGGACCTCGATGATCCGGGAGTCGGTATCATGGCTGTGGTTATTACTGGCAAGATCGCATCCGCAGGAATCACACATGGGGCACCTTTTGTTGAAGAGAGATTATGGAAAACCATAAAAAGGAAAAATCTTGATCTCGTGCAGAGACACAGAGGCGCAGAGAAAAGCTTTTTTCCTCTCTCAGCGTCTCTGCGTCTTTGCGTGAGAAATGTTTTTATCTGTCGTCTGTACCCTGCCTATTCCATTTCCACCTGATTGAGGATGATAGCGTCTCCTCCCTCGGCAATGAGCAGGGTCTCGCTGCATTCCGGACAATGGTCCGGTCGCATGGCTGCTGTTTGTATGGATCCGCAGCGGACACAGTGATAGCTGACCGTCGGGCTGGTTATGATCAGCCTTGCCCCCTTGGTCAGATTGCTTTCCGCCGAGAGAATATCAAAACCAAACTGGAAGGAGTCAATTACCACCCCGGAGAGCGGGCCGATAGTAAGGGTGACGGTGATGACTTTTTTTTTGTCATGCTCTGCCGCCAGGCTTGTCAGTTGTGTGAGCAGGGCCTGAACCAGTGACATCTCATGCATGGAGCGCGACCTTCTCTGCTGCCTGAAGCTTTTCACTGATGATGTGACCATCCTTGCGCAGCCGGGCCACGATCCGTTCGGCAATCTCTTTGACCCGCGGGGCCACCTGGGGAGAGAGCTTCATGGAGGTTTGCAGGTCGGCGGGAACGACACAGAAAAATTCGACGTTCTCCGGGTTACAGTCACGCAGTTTACAGATCTCCAGCATCTCCAGCAGACCGAGCTGGTGCGGGGACATCTTGCTGGGAATTGTGCCGGCAGCAATGTCTTTGCTGTTGAAGCAGTGGACGGATCCCGGCTCGTCATCCATGACAATCACATCAATGACCAGAACAGGGTCACACTCTTCGAGAAAAGGGGCCATGTAGATACCGGCGGTACCGGCATCGTTCAGCCGGACAGTGTCTGGAAAGGTGTACTTCTCCTCCAGATACTGGATTGTATGGATACCAAAGCCCTCATCGGAGAGCAGCAGATTACCGATCCCGAGAATGCCTGTTTTTTTTGTTTTTGTATTGTCGTTCATGTCTTCAGCATATTCGGGGCAGGGGGGCGCCATGCAGGGGAGTTATGATCCTTGTCCCCCCGATGGTGGTTTTGAGAGTGACCCGAGCAGGACCGGAGGTGAGAGCGCCGATAATGGCGGCCTCTTTTCCCCCTGATTCGGCACGGAGAAGAGCCAAGGCCTGGTCAGCGATTTCAGGGGCAACCATGGCTATGCATTTCCCTTCATTGGCCAGATAAAGCGGGTCAAGTCCTAAAATCTCACAGGCGGCCCGCACTTCAGCCCGCAAGGGGATACGGTCTTCGTCAATTTCAAGTTCCAGGCCGCTGCTGGCCGCAATCTCACAGAGGGAGGTCGCGACCCCGCCTCTGGTCGGGTCGCGCAGGGTGTGGAGACTGCCTGGAGGCAGACCGGCAAGCAGCTTCTGGACCATGGTATGCAGGGCCATCGAGTCGCTGCGCAGATTTCCGGCAAGGGTCATTCCTGCCCTGCGGGTCATGATGGTGACCCCGTGATCACCCATGGAGCCTGAAAGGATGATCTTATCTCCTGCCCTGGCCATGGAGGCGGATATCTCCACCCCCTCTGCCACCAGGCCGATTCCGGAGGTGTTGATGAAGATTTTGTCACCCTTGCCGCGGGGCACTACCTTGGTGTCACCGGTGACAATCGCAACATTACTCTCTTGTGATGCGTCCCTGATGGAGATGATGATCCGCTCGAGATCAGTCAACGGCAGCCCCTCTTCGAGGATAAGTGCGAGGCTCAAGGCAAGCGGTCTGGCGCCGCGCATGGCCAGATCGTTGATGGTGCCATGCACGGCGAGTGTACCGATATCGCCCCCGGGAAAAAAGATGGGATCGACCACATAGCTGTCGGTGGTAAAGGCAAGCCGGCCCGGCTGGTTTTCGATGACGGCGCAGTCTTCCAGGGCTGACAGGATCTTGTTGCCCAGATGCTTCAGGAAAAGATTGCTGATCAGCTCCTGGCTGGCCAGACCGCCGCTGCCGTGGTCCAGGAGGATGGTTTTTTGTGACATAGTGTGCTTCATTTTCGGATGTTATCGTGAGTAATTCCCATAGGTAAAATAAGCGGCGCAGGTTCCTTCGCTTGAGACCATGCAAGGGCCAATGGGCGTGGCTGGGGTACAGCCTTTGCCGAAGAGCGGGCAGGCAGGCGGCGCGGTGATCCCTTTAAGGATCTGTCCGCAGAGGCAGCCTGGTGGCTCTTTTGATTCGGGTAGGGGTATGGAGAGTCGTGACTGGGCGTCAAACCCGGCATATTCTTCCCTGATGGCAAGGCCACTGCCTTCAATCATCCCAAGGCCCCGCCACTCCATGTCCACTGGCTTAAAGACCGTTGCTACGAGTGCCCTGGCTCGACCATTGCCTTCCCAGGTGACGGCGCGGGTGTAACCGTTTTCCACTTCCGCCCTCCCTTCATTGATCTGCTTGGCCATGAGGATCAGGGCCTGGAGGATATCGGTTGGTTCAAAACCGCCGATCACACAGGCAAGGTGGTTCTGTTCCGCCAGTGGCTGATATGCTGCCGCTCCGATAATGGAGCTTACATGTCCGGGACAGAGCAGGCCGTCAATCCTTAATCTCGGATCACCGAGCAGGGCCATGAGTGGAGGGAGCATGGTCTTATGGGTTGAAAAGACTGCGAAATTATCGATATTCTGTTGCCTTGCGGCCATGATGGTGGCAGCCAGGCCCGGGCTGGTGGTCTCAAATCCTATGCCTGGAAAGACCACCATTTCAGCCGGATTCCGCCTCGCCAGCTCCAGGCCATCCATAGACGAATAGACAATATCAATCTTCGCGCCTTGTGCGTGGGCATGGGCCAGGGTCGCACCCTTACTGCCTGGAACCCGGAACAGATCACCAAAGATCGCCAGTCGTGTTTCCGGCAGCTCGGCCATCTGTAGAAAGGCATCAATATGGGAAGCCGAGGTGACACAGACCGGACAACCGGGGCCGGAGATGAGTTCAATCTCCGGTAGCAGCAGAGCGCGCAGGCCGCTGCGGAAGATGGCCATGGTGTGGGTGCCGCACACCTCCATGACCCGAAACGGCCTGGTGCTTGCAGCTTTCAGCTCGTGCAGCAGATGCGCGGTCAGTTCAGGATCCCTGAATTCATCAACATATTTCATTGAATATTATTTGTAGTGATTATCTGCAGTTGTTCAGATTATTTTTTAATCCGCCAATCAATCTGGCGCCGATTTCAGGCCCTTACCGACATACCTGATATAAATCCGGATCACAAATACAGGCCCCTGATGAAGTTAGATAATCATAAGGTGCCTGACATTCCCCCCCAGAGTATATGCTATTATGACATATCCAGCACCC
>DCUN01000008.1 GCA_002327225.1 Desulfobulbaceae bacterium UBA2213 | reverse complement strand
TGCACCGCGTCCACGCCGCAGGCGTCGTTTTCAGTGATGCATACCAGCTCTTCGTCTTGAGCAAAGCGCAGCCCCATTTTTTCGCGAGCCGCCTCGCAGGCCCGGTAGCCGATGGCAAGGCCAGGACAGGAATGGCCATGGAATTCAACGCAGCGCTCCCAGTTGTTTTGTATCATGCACATGGTGAATTCTTCTCCGATTGTTAAAAGGTAACCTTGAGGATGGAACCGACAATGATTCCGGGCATGGGGTAGCCGAATTGTTCCTCGTACTCCACGTTAAAGAGGTTGTCAGCATAGATCCCCAACTCGCAGCGCTTGTTGAGCGGTATCTTCAGATCCAGGCCGGCGGTCACGTAAGAGTCAATGGCCATCGTGCGGAATTGCTGCGTTGTCGCCGCGCCGGTGCCGGTGGTGTAGAGATAGACCGTTTCGCTGTCGCCAACAAACCGGGCAGTGGCGCTGAGGAGCGCCTGACCGGGGAGCTGGAAATCAAGACCGGCGCCGGCCTTCCAGTCGGGAAGGTTGTCAATTTCACTGTTCAGGGCATCAAAGGCAAAAGGGCTGCTCCCTTTTTTGGTTTTCTGGTAGGTGAGCGTTGCCCGTCCGGTCAACCACTCCGTGAAGTCGTGGCGCTCATCGAGCGAAACGCCTGTGAGTGTCGCCTTGTCAAGATTATAGACGCCGCGGACGGTTGGATTGTAACCGCCCCGGAAGATGATATAATCATCGATCTGATAGTAATAGGCCGAGACCTTGACGGTATTTTTTTTTGAGAAATCGTGCTGATACGCAAGCTCCGCGGCGTTGTTCTTTTCTGGCTTCAGTCGTGGCTTGCCCATGGTCAAGCCGCCATTGTTCCACCAGAAGGTCTCGGGCAGTCCTGGAGTCCTGTAGGCCTGATACAGCGAAGCGGTCACTGTATCGGCGCTGGTGAGGCTGTAGGTTCCGGTTAATTTGGGAGTCACGGCGTTATCCTCGAGCGTGCGCCCTGTGCCGCCGTTGATTGATTCGTTGGTGTAGCTGTCATAGCGCAGGCCGGGGGTCAGGGTAAATCGGTCGGTTGGTCCCCAGGTATCCTGGAGGAAATAGCCCCAGCTCTTTCCTTGCTGGGATGGCTGCGCCCCTGTGTAGGGCCTGCCGTTGTATATTGTATCGATCGAGTGAAGAAGTATGTCTCCGTAGGCGAGTACCTTGTAATCAATCCCGCCCTGCAGTTCATGATTGTTGAGTGAATGGGTGACCATCAGGTTTCTGCCGTATGAGCGGTCAGACTCCACGGTTCGGTCGAGCACCAGGATCCCATCGCTGTAGGAGGGGACAATCGCCCGGGAGGAGTAATTCTTTTCACGGCGATCCTCATGGTTCTGATAGAGCTTGAACTCGACCAGGGTGTCGTTGATGGGTTGCGTATACCCCAGATCCAGGTAGTATTTCTCATTGTCCCACTCCGCTTCCGGGCCTGGGTCAAAGGCTCTGCCGGAGTAGGGGTTGAATGTTTCGCCAAAGGAGAGGGGGGTATCGCTGTTTTTTGTCCGGTAGAAATTGGGGGTGTCCGGGTCTGCGGACAGGCGATTATCGCGGATGAAGCCCCGGATGGCGTCGGCATATTGCAGACCGAGGCTCAGCTCGCCTGCGGCCGGCATGTCGATGGAGACGTTGCTGGAGAAATTCTTGCCCTCGAAGTCGTTGTTCCATAGGAATTCATCAGCTTTTTGAAAGCTGCCCGCCAGAGAATATCCCACCCTGCCGATTTTATAGGTATGGGACAGCCGATAGTTTTGCAGGGAGTCGATGTCTCCCGTGCCGTAATTGGCGCTCAGGTTCAGGGTCGGCTCGGTGGTAGGTTTCTTGGTGATGACATTGATAACTCCGCCAAGGGCGTTGTTGCCGTAGCGTGCCGAACTGCCACCTTTGATGATCTCGATTTTTTCAATATTGTCTAGGGGGATGGTTCCCCAATCAATGTAGTGACCGCCCACAACGCCTGCACCATTCACCGGCCGGTCATTGATGTTGAGCAGGATACGATTTGCCGACAGGCCGCGGATGGCCAGGATGTCGGCGGTATCGCCAAAGCCGGCCCGGCGTTTGATGTCAACGTCCGGCTCCATCTTGAGCACATCGGGCAGATTGATGTTCCTCCCCTTTTCAATGCCTGGCGTTTTAACCACAGTGGTGGCCTGATCTTCAAGTTTCGTGTCGATGACATTAATCTCATCAAGGGTCAGATGATCCTGAGATGCAGCATGGGCTGATGTCACAGCCAGTAAGAGACAGCAGGAAAACATGAGTCGACGACGCGGCATAACAAACACTCCTTTTTTGTGGGGGGAAGAGTAAATCATCATTTCAAAGGTTCCAATTATAAAAAGACTTTTTGTGAGATCATCAAATTTTATCAGGCAAAAAAAAAGCCACGAAGGCTTTGCTTCCCTTTTTCCGGGTAGCAAAGCCTTCGTGGCTTGAATGTTTTTTTATATTGGGGGATCAGGTTTGGGGGCAAACCCCTTTCATTATTCGACGTTGAATACTGCCTGATTACTTCTGTAATCAAAATTAATGAAGACAACGATCATAATTAATGATGAATACATTGATCCTGGTCGCAAGTCAAGTTATTTTAGAGGAAAAATAAAAAAGGGGGTGATCCTCTTTACTCCTCAAAGATGATCCGGTGATCGACCAGATTCATCAGTTTGATCCGGGCATGGATGATCTTCTGATCACCAAAGATCCCGACCAGACGGAATATATTCTCACCCTGCGGCTCAATAATGTCCACTGATTCCATGAGCAGCTGCTCTTCTCCGTCTTTACTCAGGTACGCACTTGCTTCACACATGATTCAACACCTCTTGCAGTTTTCCTGCGATCAGGGCCTGCACCAGATGGGGCAGTGGCTCTTTGACAACACCCACCACCTCGATTCTCTCCTGGGAGAGCGGCAGCAGGATCTTCAGGGCCGGGCAGGAGGTTATCGCCTCGGCCATCCTCGGGGTCACCTCACCCAGCATGGAATTGGCCCAGGAGATGGTGATGGGGCCTATAATGCAATCAACTTCGTACACTGTCCGGCAGATGGCGTTTTCACCGGACGCTCCTTTATTGGCCCCGGATTTGAGCATCTGGGCAGTGGCAATGGCGTTGGTGCCGAGCCCGATTAGTTCCACTGATTCGCCGTAGGCCTCTTTGATATATTTGATCAGGGTGGCGCCGATACCGCCTCCCTGACCGTCAATAATACATATTTTTTTTGGCAAATTTTTGTTCCTCACTATCCGTGTAGCACTTGTTTCAGAGCGGTACTGAGTTCTTTCATGCTGAAGGGCTTGGGCATGACACCTTGAAATCCATACCTTTTGAAATCAGCCATTATTGGATCATTGGCATATCCGCTGGAGACAATAACCTTTACCTCAGGGTCTATCAGCAGGAGGTACTCTATCGCCTCTTTGCCGCCCATCCCGCCTGGGATGGTCAGGTCCATAATCACGGCATCAAAAGGTTCTTGCTGCTCAACAGCCTGGCGGTACATTGTTAAAGTCTGCTGCCCGTCGATTGCCACCTCAACATTGTAGCCAAGATAGCCGAGCATCTGCGACGCAACTTCTCTGATGATCTCTTCATCATCCATGACCAGCAGTTTCTTCTGTCGAACTGGTATCGTTTCTGTTATTTCAGTCAGCAGTTCTCCCTCCGATTGTGCAGGGAGCTGCTGATCTGCTGCCGCAGGCAGGTAGAGAGAAAAAGTGGAGCCGACTCCCGGCTGTGATTCCACGTTGATAAGACCATCATGTTTTTTCATGATGGGATAGCAGATTGACAAGCCAAGGCCATGGCCTGTTTTTTTTGTCGTGAAATAGGGGTCGAAAATTTTGTCGAGACATTGACTCTCCATGCCCTGGCCCATGTCTTTGACGTATATTTTTATATATTTACCTGGTTTCAGAGGGCTTTTTTCATCCTTGTTTATTATGATGTTTTCGGCGCCGATCTCAACGATCCCTCCTTGGTGCATGGCCTGGTCGGCATTGATAACAAGATTCTGGATCACCTGGCCAATCTGTCCCGCGTCAACCTCGACATGCCATAGGTCATCGGGAATATAAAAG
>DCUN01000098.1:88415-89479 GCA_002327225.1 Desulfobulbaceae bacterium UBA2213 | reverse complement strand
TTTTTATATGAAAAGCCCCAATCAGCTCGACTGATCGGGGCTTTTCTGCGTCTATAGACTGTGACTTTTTAGATAGGGGAATAGGCAATTGTGAGAGGGCTATTGTTTAGTCTCTTTTTTCTTGAAGGCGCTGATGTCAGAAGTTGGTTAAAAAAAATCTGCTAGGAATCCATGCCGCCAGCCGGTGGCCAGCCTCTTGGGATAAATTTTGTTGGTTTTTTCCTGAAATTGGATCAGAGCCCGCAGTTCGGAAGTATTACCTATCAGTGCTGGGTCAAGGCCAAGCACATCACTTTTCAGGGTTATGTATTTCTGTATTTTTTTTACTTCTTCCTGCTCAGTTTTGTTCAGCTTAGCAGTATGAAGTGAAGGAGGACAGTTTTGCTCAGAACAAAGCATTCCTTTCTTTATCAGGGTAATGAGTTGCTCTCCGTACTGGTCAATGGTCCGATTTGTAATCCACTCAGATTGTTGCATCTTCTCAGGGGTCAGGATCTGTTTTGTGGCCAGATAGAGAAGGGCCTGGTCGGTAATGATATGCCCTCGCGGTCGATTACGTTTTCGCGCCTCCTGTTCACGCCAACTTGCCAGCTCTTGCAGTGAGGCCAGGGCCTGCCGGTTCAGGTTGCCAGCTCCCTTGATCTTCAGGTAACGGGTTTCATCGGCTGGCGGCTGGTAGAAGTCCGGGGCATTGAAGCGCTCTAGTTCTTCATGGAGCCAGTCTTTGATTTGGGGGGTAAGGATGCGGGAAAGGAGCAGTACCCTTATAGCGCGTAAATAGCGAACATCATCAAGGGCATATTCAATCTGCTTCTGATTGAGGGGTCTGCGCAGCCAATTGGTTCGGGTTTCTGTTTTTGGCAACTCGAGGTCGAGCAGTTCCTTGATTAGATTTCCAAGGGATATTGTTGATGAGATCCCTGCAAATCCTGCGGCTAGCCTGGTGTCAAAAATCGTCTTGGGCAGCACTCCGGTGGCCTGATAGAGAATAGAGAGATCCTGAGGGGCATCATGAAATATTTTGACAACCGTCGGATCTCCGAGTAATTCTCCAAGAGGAGAAA
>DCUN01000098.1:67113-88410 GCA_002327225.1 Desulfobulbaceae bacterium UBA2213 | reverse complement strand
GTTTCGGGTAATAGGTGCGCTCCCAGAAAAATTCTGTATCGAGAGCAACGGCATCAACGGTTCTTGCCTTGTGTATCAGTGCCTGCAGATCTTCTTGGTTGGTGATCATAGTGATGGGTATGGTGTAGCCAGTTTGTATTTGAGGGAATTGTCTTTGTTTTTTATCTCTGCACAAAGACATAAAGATGGAGAAAAAACAAGTGAAATTCCAATTTTTAACGAGACTTTCCAGGAAAATGGCATGTTCTATTATATCTTGAAGCGTATCGGGCTGATGATCCCGACCTTGTTTGGGGTGATGCTTATCACCTTTGCAGTTACCCAGTTTGTCCCTGGCGGACCGGTTGAAAGGCTGGTCGCCCAGATTGAAGGTCATGGCAAGGGTGGAGGTGAGGTCGGCGCTGTCACCTCGTCGATGTATCGGGGAGATTCAGGGCTTGACCATGAGAAAGTGGCCAAGTTGAAAGAACTGTATGGCTTTGATAAGCCCCCTCTTGAGCGTTTCCTGCGTATGATGAAGGATTATCTGTTTTTTGATTTCGGTTCGTCCTATTACTACCATACCAGTGTGGCGCAGCTGGTGATATCGAGGATGCCGGTTTCCATGTCTCTTGGTCTCTGGAGCTTTCTTATTGTTTATGGGGTGTGTATTCCTCTGGGAATTGCCAAGGCGGTGCGTGATGGTTCACGTTTTGATATCCTCAGTTCCACTGCTATTTTGATTGGCTACGCTATCCCTGGTTTTGTGTTGGCCATTGCCCTGATTGTCCTCTTTGGCGGCGGGAGTTTCTGGAGTGTTTTTCCCTTACGCGGATTGGTTTCAGATAACTGGGCTCAACTTGACTTGTTTGCCAAAATCACAGATTATCTCTGGCACATGGTGCTCCCCATTACTGCCAGCGCCGTTGGNNCCGCCTTCTTTACCGGCAGTCTCCTGATCGAGACGATCTTCTCGCTTGACGGGATGGGCCTTCTGGCCTATCAATCTGTTTTGAATCGAGATTATCCAGTAGTGCTTGGAACTCTCTATTTCTTTACCATTGTTGGTCTTATCTCCCGACTGCTGTCAGATCTCAGTTATCTCTTCGTGGACCCCAGGATAAGTTTTGAAAGTGTTGACTAAGGTGGAACAGAAAAAAGTGGTGTCCAATCTCGAACGTGTTCCGCGGCAATTGTCTTTAGGGTACAGACGCTGGCGGAGGTTCAGGAGGAACCGGCGTGGTTACTTCAGCCTGCTGCTCTTTGGGCTGCTTTTTGTCCTCAGCCTTGGTGCCGAGCTGCTCAGTAATGACGTGCCGATCCTGATTGTCTATAAAGGAGAACTTTATTTTCCCTTGGTGCATGCGTACCCAGAGAAGGTCTTTGGCGGGGATTTTGAGACGGAGACAGACTATAAAGATCCCTATATCCTTGAGCGGATCGAAGGTGACGGGAATCGAGCCATTTTCCCGCTCAACAGGCACAGCTTCAATACTATCAATCTTGCCATAGACGGCCCTGTACCTTCAGCGCCGACCCGTGAGAACCTCCTGGGAACCGATGATAGGGGCAGGGATGTCTTGGCCCGCTTGCTCTATGGATTCAGACTGAGCGTGCTTTTTGGGTTTGCCCTGACCCTGGTCGGCACCCTGGTGGGCATTATCTCCGGGGCTATCCAGGGATTCTTCGGCGGTAGGACGGATCTTCTGTTCCAGCGTTTCATAGAGGTGTGGAGTGCCATGCCTGAACTCTATCTGTTGATTATCTTTGCTTCCATCTTTAAACCGAGCGTTCTTCTGCTCCTGGTTCTGCTCTCTCTTTTCAGCTGGATGGGGCTTTCAGACTATGTGCGTGCTGAATTCCTCAAAGGGCGAAACATGGAATATGTGAAGGCGGCGAGGGCACTCGGTGTCTCCAATGTCACGATCATGGTCCGCCACCTTCTGCCAAACGGTATGACACCGGTCATTACTTTTCTCCCCTTTCGGATGTCGGCCTCGATCCTGGCCCTGACCAGTCTCGACTTCCTAGGCCTTGGTGTACCTCCTTCCACCCCAAGCCTTGGTGAACTGCTGTCCCAGGGCAAGGCCAATATTGATGCCTGGTGGCTTTCCCTGTCCACCTTTATTTTACTGGTTGGAACCCTTGTCCTGCTGATTTTTATCGGTGAGGCCTTGCGTGAGACCTTTGATCCCAGGAAGAGGTAGTCAGTGTCTCACCATAAAAAGCTTCTGTGAACACTGTGCTGATCAGTTGAGTTGCTGGCAGATTTCTGGAAAAAGGCAAATGATAGGTGCGAATTGGTGTCAGGTGAGGTAATATAAATTCTTTGTGGTAAGATGATGATAGTGGGATTCTAGTTGGTATGTGAGCAGGGTGAAGGCAGTATGCAACGAAATTTCGTGCAAAAATTAGGAGAGACCGGCCTCTATGTGCATCAGGATCTCGGGCGAATGGGTCTGTATCTTTTGCTGGCCGTTAAAGGACTGTTCAGGCGTCCTTTCCGCTTTGGCGAATTCATGCGCCAGATGCATTTTATCGGATCCGGTTCTGTGGTGGTTATCTTTTTTACAGCCGCATCCACGGGTATGGTGCTGGGTCTACAAGGCTATTATTCGCTGAATAAGTTCGGGGCCGAAGGGATGCTCGGTTCTGCGGTTTCGCTTACCCTTATCATGGAACTCGGTCCGGTATTGACCGCCATCATGGTGGCCGGCAGGGCTGGTTCCGCCATGTGCGCCGAGCTCGGCATCATGCGGATCTCCGAGCAGATAGACGCCCTCGAGTGTATGGCCGTCGATCCCTTTCGCTATTTGATTACTCCTAAATTCCTGGCTGCACTGGTGTCTATTCCCCTTCTCACGGCCCTCTTTGATGTGGTTGGAATTGCCGGCGGCTATGTCGCCGGCGTACATCTCATGGGGGTGAACCCCGGCAGTTATCTGGAGGGGATGCGGTCGAGCGTGACGAACCATGATATCTGGCTGGGGACAGTGAAATCCTTTGTCTTTGCCCTGCTGGTGGTCTGGATCTGTACAGGACGCGGCTATTTTGTCTATCAGATCCGTGGTGCCGGGTTCGGGGCCCAGAGTGTCAGCCGGGTGACCACCCAGGCCGTAGTCTTTTCGTCTATTTCAGTGCTTGTCTTCGACTACCTGCTGACTGCGGTTTTGTTATGAATACAATTGCCATAGAATTCAGGGACGTGGTCAAATCTTTTGCCAAAAAGAATGGGGGTAAACAGGTGATTCTTGATCATGTCAACTTTTCCATTCCTGTTGGTAAAACGACCGTCATTGCCGGCGGCAGCGGTCAGGGGAAAAGTGTCCTGTTGAAGCTGATCCTTGGCCTGATGCCGGTGGACAGCGGCCAGATTCTGGTTGCAGGCGAGGATGTAACCGGGGTGCGGGGGCAACTCCTTGAACAGCTCCGCACCCGCTTTGGCGTCCTTTTTCAGGGAGCGGCCCTTTTTGATTCCTTAAGTGTCTATGAGAATGTGGCCCTGCCGCTGCGGGAGCGGAGCAACAAGTCGGAACATGAAATCCGGGAGCAGGTCATGGCCATCTTGACCCAGCTTGAGCTGACCGGCCATGAGGAAAAGTTTCCTGCCCAGTTGAGTGGCGGCATGCGTAAGCGGGTGGGGCTGGCCAGGGCCCTGCAGTTGAAGCCTGAGATCATGCTTTTTGATGAGCCAACCACCGGCCTTGATCCGGTCATGACCCAGGAAATCTATAATCTGTTTGCCAGGACGCAGGAGCAGGTTGGCTATACCGCAGTGATTGTCAGCCACGATATCCCCAAGGTTTTTAATCTGGCTGATCAGGTTATTGTTTTAAATAATGGAAAAGTCGATGTGTTTGCCAGCCCTGAGGCCCTGCAATGGTCGCGGGAACCGCATATTGTCGATTTTGTGGAGAGTACAATGGGTAAAATTTATCAGAGTCATCTGGTGGAACAATGAAACAGAACGGTCTGGAATTATTTGTTGGTCTTTTTATGATGGCTGGTTTTCTGGCCTTTGGCTATCTGGCCTTGCAGCTTGGCGAACTCCCGATTCTGAGTGCGGGCAAAACCTATGTGATTAACGCCGAGTTTGATAATATCTCCGGGGTTAAAAAAGGCGGTTCAGTACAGATTGCCGGGGTGGTTGTCGGTCAGGTCAAGCGTACTTGGCTTGGCGAGGATGAGCTTGCCCATGTGGCCCTGCAGATTGATAACGGGGTTCGGGTTCCAGTTGATTCCATGGCCTCGGTCAAGTCACAGGGAATTGTCGGCGACAAGTATATTCAGTTGACACTCGGTGCTGATGACCAATTGTTTGCTGATGGAGACGTGTTGACCGAAACCGAATCCGCAGTTGATCTTGAGTCTTTGATCAGTAAGTTTGCCTTTGGCAGTGTAAAGTAGGGCTGCTAGCCAGGCAACGCACCTATTTTTTTTTTCATCCTTTCTTCATGAGTATTCAAGACTGTCTTCGGCAGATTCATAATGGTGGAACGCTCAGCTATGCAAGTGCGCTTGCACTGGCACGTGGCGCTGATTTAAGTGAACTGTGCCGGGCAGCGGACGGACTTCGTCTATTTTTTCACACCGACTCTTTTGATCTCTGCTCCATAATCAATGCCCGTTCCGGTCGCTGCTCGGAGGATTGCCGCTATTGTGCTCAGTCTGCCCGTTATTCCGTGGCTATCGACAGCTATGAGCAGATTGAGACCGATGTGGCCTTGGCTCAGGCCAGGGAGAATGACCGCGCCGGTGTGCGTCGCCTGTCACTGGTCACGGCTGGCCGTTCTGTCGAGGACGATCAACTTGAGGATCTGGGGCGGTTGTACGGCCACCTTGGCCGGGAAACAGGGCTTTTCTTCTGCGCCTCCATGGGGCTTTTGACCCGTGAAAAGGCAGAACGTCTGGTAGATTTTGGTGTGCGCCGTTATCACTGCAATCTGGAGAGCTGCCGCGACTATTTCCCACAGGTATGCACCACCCACAGCTGGGACGAGAAGGTGGAGACCATCCTTCTGGCCCGGGCGGCGGGCATGGATATCTGTTCCGGCGGCATCATCGGCATGGGTGAGAGCCTGGAGCAGCGCTTGCAGTTGGCCTTTGAACTGCGGGAACTCGAAATTCTGTCCATCCCCATCAATATCCTGACCCCTATTGCCGGAACCCCCATGGCCAGCCTCGCACCTCTTGCCTTTTCCGAGGTACTGCGCGCTGTCGCCATGTTCCGTTTCATCAACCCGCAGGCGGTCATTCGTCTGGCTGGAGGCCGCAATCAGTTTGGAGCGGCTCAGTATCAATGTTTTAGTGCCGGAGCCAACGGCGCTATTGTCGGCAATTATCTGACCACGGCTGGTAACGGCCTGGATCAGGACCTGCAAGCCCTTGCCAATATGGGGTTTCAGTTTTAAGAAACCATCTCGCCATGTATCACCTATCACTGAAAGCAAGCCTTCATTTCCATGAATAGTCAAACCCTTCTCAAGTACGATCGGGAACATCTCTGGCATCCCTATACTTCTATGGAAGATCCCTTGCCGGTCTATCCGGTGGAATCGACCGCCGGGGTTCGGATCAGGTTGATGGACGGCAGGGAGTTGATTGATGGCATGGCCTCCTGGTGGTCGGCCATCCATGGCTACAGCCATCCGGTGCTGGTTCAGGCCCTGCAGGAGCAGGCGGCCCGCATGTCTCACGTCATGTTCGGCGGCCTGACCCATGGCCCGGCAGTCGAGCTGGCCCAGTTACTGGTGGAGTTGACCCCGGCCGGTCTGGAGAAGGTCTTCCTCTGCGACTCGGGTTCGGTGGCTGTCGAGGTGGCCATGAAGATGGCCATCCAGTACCACTATGCTGCCGGTCATCCCCGGCGCTGTCGCTTTCTCACCATCCGTTCCGGCTATCACGGGGACACCTTTCATGCCATGTCGGTCTGTGATCCAGTGGCGGGGATGCACCAACTTTTTGCCGGAAGCTTGCCGCACTCTTTCTTTGCGGATCGGCCCGAGTGTCTGTTCCCAGATGTTTGGGATCAGCGTGACATTGAATCGTTTGCGCGCTTGATCGAGCAGCAGCATGAGGAGTTGTGCGCGGTGATCCTGGAGCCCATTGTCCAAGGCGCCGGCGGCATGCGTTTTTATCATCCCGAATATCTGCGCCAGGTGCGTATCCTCTGTGACAGCTTTGACGTCCTGCTGATTGCTGATGAGATTGCCACAGGTTTTGGCCGCAGCGGCCTCATGTTTGCCTGTGACCATGCAGCTATCACCCCTGACATCATGTGTCTGGGCAAGGCATTGACTGGCGGGATGATGACGCTCGCCGCAGTCCTTGCCACCACCGAGGTGGGGAAGGGTATTTCACAAGGCAGTCCCGGCGTCTTCATGCATGGCCCGACCTTTATGGCCAATCCCCTTGCCTGTCATGTCGCCTGCGCCTCAATCAGGCTTCTGCTGGAATCTGACTGGCGGCAAAAAGTATGTCAGATCGAGCAGCTTCTCGAACAGGGGCTGGCTCCGTGCCGGGATCTGGTTCAGGTGCAGGATGTCAGGGTGCTGGGCGCTATCGGTGTGGTGGAGATGAAGGTACCGGTACGGATGAAGGAAATACAGGCGGCCTTTGTCGAACGTGGAGTCTGGGTGCGCCCCTTTGGCCGTCTGGTGTATGTGATGCCGCCATACTGTATCTCAGCCCTTGATCTCACTACCCTGACTGCGGCCATTGTTGACGTAGTGGCAGGCGAGGGGCGGCCGTGACTGCTGATTTTAAAGAAGAGCTGAGCAGGCTTGAGCAATGCGGGCGACTGCGTCAACTCAGGCCCTTGGCCGGTCGCAGGGGATGCCGTATTCAGTATCAGGGAAGAGAAATGCTGAATCTGACCTCGAATGATTATCTGGGGATTGCAGGCGATGCCCTTCTTCTCAGCCGCTTTTATGAGGGGATGGGTTCTTCTGCGAGCCTGCTTGATGACTATGGTCTTGGTGCGGCCTCTTCCCGACTGCTTGCAGGCGATACGGATCTGGCCCATCGTCTTGAGGAGGAGCTTGCCCTGGCCTACAGCAGCTCAGGCCGCTCGGTCGCCCTGCTCTTTAATTCCGGCTATCATGCCAATATCGGCATCCTGCCCGCCCTGCTTGATAAAAATGACCTGATTCTCTCTGATAAATTGAATCATGCCTCCATCCATGACGGGTTGCGGCTCTGCCGGGCCGAACATAAACGTTTCCAGCACTGTGATTATGATCAGCTGGAGCGTCTGCTGGCTGACAACCGTCACCGCTATGAGCGGGTGGTCATTGTTAGCGAGTCGGTCTTCAGCATGGATGGCGATGTGGCGGATCTTGGCCGTCTGGTGCAGTTGAAAAAAGAGTTTGATGCCCTGCTCTATCTCGATGAGGCCCATGCTGTCGGTCTCTATGGGGAGCGCGGGCTGGGCAAGGCGGAAGAGCAGGGGGTTGTCGCTGATATTGACCTGCTGGTGGGCACCTTTGGTAAGGCCCTGGCCTCTCTCGGCGCCTTTGTTATCTGCGGTCAGGATATCCACGACTATCTGGTCAACCATAGCCGCTCGCTGATCTTTACCACGGCCGCACCGCCGGTGGTGCTCAACTGGAATCGCCTAGTCTTTCAGCAGCAGCAGGCTATGGCGGAACAGCGGCGCCATCTGGCCATATTGGCGCAGCAACTGCGTCACTCCTTGCGCCGATTCAATTTGCCCGCCGCTGGCAATACCAATATCATCCCGCTTATTATTGGCGACGATCAGGAAACGGTGCGAATTGCCGAAACGTTGCAGGGGCAGGGCTTCCTTATATTTCCGGTGCGTCCCCCGGCAGTCCCGGAAGGGACGGCCCGTTTCCGTCTGTCCCTGACTGCGGATATGAGCTGGCAGGATCTGCAGGGGCTGCCGGAGATTCTGGCCCGAGAGCTGGCCGCCAGCCAGCAAGGCTGAGGAGGCGGGAGATGAAAAGCGAATGGCTGCACCGGCGCCAGAAAGAGCGCTTGATCATCTTCTGTAACGGCTGGGGTATGGATGCAAACCCGTTTCTGCCTCTGGGCGCCAGGGAGTATGATGTCCTCATGCTCTTTGATTACCGCGATCTGGAACTCGACTGTAATCTGGTAACCCTCTTTGACAGCTATCAAAGCGCTTTTCTTGTCTCTTGGTCGATGGGGGTGTGGGTTGGTCAGCAGATCTTCCAGTCCTGGTCGTATTGCCTGCAGGGGGCGATTGCCATCAATGGCACCCTGTGTCCAATTCATGATCAGTTTGGGATTCCAGAACAGCTCTATGACGCCACCCTGGAACAGTTCAATGCAACAGCCCGTCTGAAGTTTTACCGCCGCATGTGCCGGGATCGCAAGGTCTTCGACACCTTTCTCGGCAATCAGCCGCAGCGGTCCGTTGCAGATCAGCGTCTGGAGCTGGCGGCCCTGCAAGGGCAGGTGAGCTGTCAGGCGGCGGAGGATGCGATCTATACACACATCGTGATCGCAGGTCAGGACCTGGTGGTGCCCACTGCCAACCAGCTCGCCTTCTGGCAGGGGAGAGCTATCCGTCGTGTTGAGGGGTCTCACTTTCTCTTTTATGGCTGGAACAGTTGGGATGAATTGATGGGCGTGATAGAATGATCAAGATGAAGAACAGATACAACCCCAGGACTGCTCCCAGATCATGTTTCTGAACAAAGAGAAAATCGCCCACTGCTTTCGGCAGGCTAAAACAAGCTATGATGACCAGGCAACGGTGCAAAGGCAGGTGGGCAGTCGCCTGTTGACACTTGCCGGCCAGTTTCCAGCCATCAGCTATGAGCGGGTGCTCGAGATCGGCTGCTGTACAGGGTTGTTGACCCGGATGCTCTGTCAGCAACACCGGGTTGAAACCCTGTTCCTCAATGATCTGGTTCCTGACTTTGCCGCATCTGTCATGGCCAGGCTCCCAGAGGAGAGAACGCCGCATATTCGACCGCTTTTTGGAGATATCGAAACGCTGCCGTTGCCAGACAACCTCAGTCTGGTCCTGTCAAGCGCCACCTTTCAGTGGTTGGCGGATCTGCCCGGATTTTTTCATCGTCTGGCTCAGGTGCTGCGCGAAAATGGTTTCCTCGTCTTTTCCATCTTTGGTCCCGGTACGTTAAGGGAATTCACTGAATTGACCGGGATCGGTCTTGACTACCGGAGTCCTGAAGCAATTGCCGGCCTGCTGGAGAACGATTTTGTAGTCGAACAGATGGCAACAGATCAGGCCAAGTTATTTCTGCCCACTGCCCGGGATGTCCTTCATCATCTGCGGGATACCGGTGTGGGCGGGGTGCGTGAACATCGCTGGACGAGGTCTGCGCTCAGAGGTTTTGAGCAGGAGTATCGGAGCCGCTTTGGCACTCCCGCCGGCGTTCCTGTAACCTATGCCAGCACCTGTTGTATTGCCCGCAAAAAAGGAAACTGAAAAGGCAGTTGCAACAGTGTTTCTTCACTCTTGAAGTCGGGGCAGGGCATCAAACACAAGCTTTTTTTTGCCGTCCTTGTCGAAAAATCCCCAGAAGGCCTCACTGCTGTGATCGCCTGGCAAGGTCGCGGCCATTTCTTCCGGTTTCCAGGGGGCGTCAAAGGCCTCGAAACAGGCAAGAGAACAGCTCGGAGTGAAGGGGAAGCGCTTGAGGAGATCTGACCAGAACAGCGCCTGTCGTTCCTGGGAAAAGCCCTTGTTGTTGGGGCCGACGTGCCTGGGATAGCCTGGCAGGCCTGTCTCTTTGATCAGCAGTGGTTTCATGAAGGTGGTTGAGAACTTCTCAGCCACCTCTATGACCATGTCCACTCCCTGAGCTGGAGCATTGGGGCTGAACCATTTTTCAAAGACCGGATGGACATTGGGCATCAGCAGGTCGTGGTTGTTGAAAAATCGGCTGTATTCTTCTTCAAAGTAGAGGGAAAAAGGCTCGGAGGTGGTGACAGCCATGTCTGGGAGCTCTTTCTTGATCCGTTGCCTGGTCTTCTCTACATCTTGCGGCAGGTATCGTTTGGTGAGCAGACCTTCGTTGCCGACAATAATCGCTCCAATCAGGGTGGGGTATTTCTTGGCGGCATGAATGACGTTGGTAAGCTCTGTCTCAGATAAGGGGTCCCAGATGCCGAGGATGACAGCCCGAAAACCAAGTTCATGGGCAATCTGAGGAACGACCTCCATCCCGCTGGTTGCGGAGTAGGTGATTAAACCGTTAAAGAATGGCCGCAGGAGGGCGAGATCCTCCCTGATTCCCTCCTCGGTGGCAGCTCTTACCTTACCGCCATCAATGGAAAAACTGCGGGCGGTGTAGGCAATGAACCGGCTCTGCTGGATCTGGTTCGCTAAGGGAAGGGCGGCGCCATGCATATCCTTTACTGGCCCCATTAATAAACTGATGATGAGACCCAGAATGAAGTTTCTCATGATTTTCTCCTTACGCTGCAGGCGCTATTTTGTATCTTCCTCAAGGCTATGCCAGGCCGTTTTGAGCACCTTGCTGGTTGCGGCCGTCTCAATATCCATTTTCAGAACATGGGTCAGGATCTCAATGGGTTTGACGCCCGGCAGGCTGCTGGTGTAGAGAAGCTCCAAGCTGAGGCTTGTTGCCGTTTCCAAAACGATGGTTGCCACCAGGGGGCGGATGTCAAAGACTGATTTTTTTCCTTTGCGAATACGGCAGAGGGGAAACTCCTCCCGGCCCAGGAACTCATCGATGCGGGAGATCTCCTCAACAGATAAGGGGCGGGGGCAGGTGACAGTATAACTGCTTTGCAGGTTCTGGGGGACCTTGCCCGAGTGCAGCGCCACGGATTGCACCGTCAGTCCCGGCGGCAGTTGGCTGTTAAGCAGCACAGCGCTGTCCTCGGCTGATTTGAGCGGGGCAGGAAGATCCATGATAAAGTATTCGGCCAGACTCTCGGTGCCGACCGGCAGGGCCAGGCCGAAGGAGATCTTGGGTGAGGGATTGAACCCTTGAGAAAAATGGGTGGTGATGCCGGCCCGGCGCAGGGCCCGGAACACCAGCTGCAGCAGCTCCAGATGGCCGAGAAAGCAGATATCGCCTGTGCGTGAGTAGATGACATTGTACTTGAAATGGCCCTCTTCGCCTGCGGTCGAGCTCTCATTCACCGTTTGATTTGCGGGACTTGTGGTCGGCTGGTCAGCTTTTTTCTCGCCACACTCTTCCGCCTTTTTGCCCTGGACAATGGGTTTGATCTCCTTGAAATCACAGAGGCCACACTGCTGGCAGCCATGATAGCGGCAGTCCGGGGTATAGGCCTCCTCATGGGCCTTTGCCAGTTCCTCCTGCAGGAAGGCTGTTTCGATGCCGCTGTGCAGATGCTGCCAGGGCAGGATCTCATCCGGCTCGCGCTGACGCAGGAAGGTGTCGAGGGATAGACCGCACTCAACTCCCGCTGCCCGCCAGATGTCCAGGTCAAAGTGTTCAGACCAGCCGTCGAGTCTCGCCCCGCCCTTCCAGGCACTCTCTAGGAGTTTGGCCAGTCTGCGGTCGCCCCTGGAAAAAACGCCTTCCAGAAAGCTCTGTTCCGGGTCATGGTATTTCAGGTTGATGCCGCTGCGGGGCATGGCCCCTTTGATGCGCCTGATCCTCTCCCGGCTCTCCTCGATGCTGATCTGCCTCTCCCACTGGAAAGGGGTGTGGGGCTTGGGCACAAAGGTGCCGACGCCGACATTGATCTGGCGGCGCCCGCGTCCGTATCTGTCGCCCTCTTTTTTTGCCTTCATTGCCAGTGCTGCAATGGCGTCGATATCCTCCTCGGTCTCGGTCGGCAGGCCGATCATGAAGTAGAACTTCATGACCTTCCAGCCCAGGGCGAAGGCGTCCCTGCAGGTGGTCAGCAGGTCTTCCTCGGTAATGCCCTTGTTGATCACCCGGCGCAGACGCTCGCTGCCGGCCTCGGGCGCCAGGGTAAATCCGGTTTTGCGTACCCGTTTTATCTGATCCATGACCGACTGGGTCAGGGTTCCCACGCGCATGGAGGGCATGGAGACTGAAATATAGTCACTGGCAAAGGTGTCCATCAGCTGCTTGAGGAGCGGTTCAATACAGGAATAATCACCCGTGGACAGCGACAGCAGCGCCAGTTCGTCAAATCCGCTGTCGGCAAGTCCGCTGCTGGCAATGTTCATGATCTGTTCCGGGCTGCGCTCCCTGACCGGGCGGTAAATGATTCCTGCCTGACAGAAGCGGCAGCCCCTGGTGCAGCCGCGGGCGATCTCCACCCCCAGACGGTCATGGACGATCTTGCCGTTTGGCACCAGTGGTTGTTTTAGATGGTCGATCCGGGAGAGGTCGGCTACAATCCTGCGCCGGACGTGGGAAGCGTCGTCTTTGAGGGCCCGGATCTCACTGAGAGTTCCCTGATCTGAGTAGTGAGGCTGATAAAAAGAGGGAATATAGAGACCCTTGATAGCGGCCAACTGTGAGAGCAGCTCCGCCTTTGATACATTGTCCCCTTTGATCCGGCCTACCAGAGTGGTGATTTCCAGCAGTGCCTCTTCGCCGTCGCCGAGCAGGATGGCATCAAAGAAATCGGCAACCGGTTCCGGATTCATGGAGCAGGAACCGCCGCCCAGGATCAGCGGGAAGGACTCATCCCGATCTTTGGCCCACAAAGGGATGCCGGCAAGGCTGAGGATGGTGACAATATTGGAGTAGCACAGCTCATAGGGCAGAGTGATTCCGAGGATGTCAAAGTCGGCAAGGGCGTGGTCTGATTCCAGCGAGGTGAGGGGGGAATTTCTCTCTAAGAGCAATTTCTCCATGTCACGATCCGGGCAGTAGCTCCGTTCCGCCAGCACCTTGTCCTGGCCGTTGAGGATGTGGTAGAGGATCTGCAGGCCTTGATGGGACATGCCGATTTCATAGAGATCGGGGAATATGAGGGCGCAACGGACCAGGGTCTGGTCCCAGTCCTTAACGATGGCATTGTATTCATGGCCCAGGTAACGTCCTGGCTTGGTGACAAAAGGGAGAAGTTTGCTTCTTTCTGTTTTGGCTTGCATGGGGGATATCTGGAAGAGTGGTTTATGGAGAGAGCTGGTAAGTTGTCTGTCTCCGGTGTATGCTTCTAACTGGCGGTGCCTCTAATTCATCTGCAGATTTACTGGAAATAGATTGACTTTACAAGGGCGGATGATGTATTCAGGCTAAAGATGTATTTGTTTGAATGAAAATAGCATGTTACCTACCACAAAGGTTGTTTGTATGAAAAATAAAGGTCTTGTCACAAAATCGCTGGTGATGGCGACTCTCTGGAATACATTGAGGGCTTCCCGTCCTGAACCAGGTGGTCTTTCACTCGGGTGTGACACGCGTCAAGCTGTCCATCTTCTAGTATTGACCCTTGCCCTGTTTATGTTGTTGCCGGTTCCTCTGCTTTGTGCCGAAGAGACTGGCGCCCTGCTTGAACAGATCAGCTTTGATCGGGAAAGCAGCAGCCGGGAAACAGTCACCTTTAAACTGAATGGACCACATATCCCCAAGATATTCGCTATGAAAGGAGAGGCGCCCAAGGTCGTGTTTGATTTTTATGATACCCGCCACTCCACTTCTATCAAGGCGGTGATGAAAAGCAGGGGGAATCTGGTCTCGGCAATCAGGACCGGCATGCATGCAGCGCCTCAGCTCAAAACCAGGGTGGTTCTTGATCTGGCACCTGGTAGTGATTACGATTTTGCCCAGGATTTTAACATAAAAGATAATGCCTTAAAAATTACAATTTTTCATACCCGGAAGAACAAGGCTCAACAAGAACGCAAACAGAAACAGGCAGAGGGAGAGACAAAAAAAGCCAATGTTGTTCCTGCAAAAGTTCCGCCTTCTCCTGAGGTGATGAAGAAGAAAGCTATCTCCGTGCAGCAGGTGGAAGAAAAAAGGATTACTCCTCCGCCTGCTGTTTCTCCAAGTACGTCTCCAGTTGTTGCTGTCAAGAAGCCAGTTTCGTCATCTCAACTTTTGATCCATGCTGTTTCTTTTGAACAAAGCCCTGATAAAGGCGATAAAGTGTCCTTTCAATTGAGTAATTTCCATCCACCTGTTGTTTTTGGCAATGAAGAGGGGACTCCTTCTATCGTCTGTGATTTTCTGGATTCAGGGCTCGGGGATGAGGTGCCGGAACTCATTTCGGCAAAGGGTAAATTTGTTAAACAGATTCGTCTGGAAAAGGGTGTGAATCCTTCCAGGATAAGGGCGGTTCTTGAATTAGTGCCGAATCGACACTATGATCTGCAACAGGTCTTTTTCAAAGAGGAGAATCTCTATGTCCTTTTTGTGAATTCACCTGACACAGCGGGTGCAGGGAGTGCTGGCAAGCCATGAGGACGTTTCGGTATATTCAATTCTGTTCTGAACAGGTCTCGGGTCTGTGTCTTGAGGTCGTATGTCTTGCTTAAAAGAAGATATCCTGCAGTCCATCTATGAAGCCTTTGCTGAATGGTCGGCCCGGTTTTTGTTTGCCTGTGAAAAAGAATGTGCGGTCTGCTGTACCCAGAATGTGACTATTACCGCTGTTGAAGGAGAAGCTATCCATCGCCTGATTCGGGAGACGGGCCGTGAGGTGTGGTTTGCTCGAAAATTGCAGGAAAAAGGGGAAACCTTTCGTCCCAGGATGACCACTAATGATTTTGCCGGCGCCTGTCTTGGCAAGGGTGAGGATGTGCCTCCTGAAGAGGTTGGCAATTTGTCTGCCTGTCCTTTCCTGGAGAAGGATTGTTGCCAGATCTATGAGGTCAGGCCTTTTTCCTGTCGTTGTTTTGCCTCTGAGCAGAGGTGCATTTCCGGAATTTCAGCCCTGGTGCCAGAATACTACCTCTCGGCATCGACTGCCGTTTTGCAGATTATTGAGCATCTTGGACAGGGGGAGTATTGGGGCAACCTGCTTAATGTGCTCACTGCCCTTTGTGACCTGCCGGAAAACAAAAGATATGCATCGTTACTTCCGGCCTCTTTTGTCGATCAGTCGCGGGTTCAGCTGGTCAAGGCGCAACCTTTACCCGGTTTTTTACTGTTTGAGGATGAAATGGAACAGATTGCCCCGCTTCTTACGGCAATCTTTACCCGGAAGGTTGGTGAAAAAACAATTGAGTCGATTTTGAATGGCAGGTGAACAGAGAATAAGGGATGCACACCCTTCTTTAACGATGTTCCTGGATGCTATAGTCTCTTGGTACCTTCAACTTGAAATTGGCAGCAGTAAAAGAGCAATCGGTCAGGATTTTTGTAAAACTGATACTGAGTTTTGACCTGTAGGGCAGGTCGCTGATAGTAACCCTGCTGACCGGTGCACAGTCGTCTTCTCCACTCCGCCCATCATACGAGATCGTGGCAATGGTTTCTCCCTCGGTATCGACAAGAATCCGGGTGAGGAGTTGCTTTGTCTCCGGCTGAATCAAGAGATGACTTCCGGCCAAGGTTTTCTCATTCTGATATCGCACGGTGATCCAGACACCCCGGCCAGAGCCGTCTCGGCGGATGGTTTCAATTGATGCTCCTTTCTCCTGAAGTCGTCCTGTCAGCCAATACCCCCAGTTTTCAGAGAGTAGAGATTCCGGAATTTCATACTGGGTGGCCAGGGAACTGAGTGTACCGATGGTATGCAGTTTCAGGCTTGTGTTGATGGATTGAAACTCCTGACCATCACTGACCAAGGCATAAAGGGGTTGGCCCAGAGGGTTAATCACCACGAATTTAAGTGATGCCGGCAGCATGAGCTGAAGAAAGCCGGTTATGGATTGATCGTTTGCAGGGCCATCCCAGAAAAGAGTTGTCTCAGCATCCAGGCAGGAGAAACAGGAGGCGTCTCGTTGTTGCATTTTTTCAAAAGTCTGGGTGAAAAACGCAGTCTCGTCTTCACTTACCTGACTGGTCCAGGGTTTGGTGGCACACCCGTTGAAGAGCAAGCTCAGCAGGAGGAGGATGATCCAGAAAGGGGTAGAATGTGTCTGAACACGCCTTCTTTTATTTAAGTGCATCGATTTTTTTCTCTATCTTTTCTTTCATCTCCTGATCCTTAGAAAGTTCTCTCGCCTTGTACCAGGAATCCCGTGCCTTGTCTTTTTGTCCACCAGCCTGGTAGATGTCTCCCATGTGCTCAAGGATGTATGGGTCCTCTGGTTCAAGGACGATGGCACGTTCCAACGCTGTTTTTGCTTTTTCCAGCTCTCCCATGCGGAAATAGACCCAGCCCAGACTGTCAAGGATAAAACCATTATCCGGTTTGAGCGCTATGGCTTTATTTATGAATTCCAAGGCCTTGTCAAGATGGACATTGTTCTCAGCCCAGGTGTATCCAAGGTAATTTAAGGCCTCAACATGGGCAGGCTGCAGTTCAAGTACTTTCTCCATAGTGGCTATGGCCTCGTTCTGTTTTCCTTCTTTCTCCAGCAGGAGTCCATATTCAAAGAAGAGTTGAACGTTATCCGGGTACAGCTCGATTCCTTTTTTCAAGACTTCATGGCCGGCGTCAATCTGTTTCTGATTCGTATGAATGGAGGCAAGAAGACTGTAGTAGAGTGGTTGACGACGATCCGGGTTGTCAATTAATTTCTTAACAAGTGCGATTGCTTCAGGCGTTCTTTGCAGTTCCGTCAGTATCTTTGTCTGAAGAGTAATACTGTTCTCAAATTCTTCATCATCATGAGTGATTCTCCTGAGATGAGCCAGTGCAGCCTCAAGCTTATTCGCTTCATAGCGAATCACTGCCAGCATGTATCGGGCAGCAGGCGAGTCTTCTTTGGCCAGAATTTTTTCCAGCAGGACATTGGCCTTGTCAAAATTCCGGGTACTGATGAAGATCCGGCTTGAGATGAGATCAATATTGGTGGGCTTGTTGCTAAAGGAGCGAATCCTGGCAAGTTCCTCCAGGGCTTCTTTTTCCCTGTCGAGCAGAAGGAGGGAGTGGACGCGTCCAAGGGCAGCCTGTTCATTCTCAGGATCATTATTCAAAATGGATGCGTACAGTTGTTCGACTCGTTTGTATTGTTCGCGCATGCCATACAATTCGATCATTTCATAGACAAGTTCTGGAGACCAGTGCTGGGGCAGGATTTTTTCATAAAGGACAGCAGCAGTGTCAAAGTCGGCAGATTGAATAGCAAGACGAGCCAGATAGAGAAGGGCAAAGTAAGAGCTCGGATCCTTTATCAACAGGACCTTGATGGTCTCCTTGCCCTCTTTATACCGTCCTTGCTGGCTGTAGAGGTAACCAAGCCGGAGGCGTACGGTGCTGTTGTCAGGGGCAAGCTCAAGGATTTTTTCGTAAATCTGGATGGCTTCATTGAAATCACCACTGTTGACATCCAGGCGTGCCAGGAGCAGTTGGTTGTCAATATCGTTCGGGTTTTTCTTGATCGCTTCCCTCAGCCATTGTGCTGCTGCGAGTAATTTCTCCATTTTGATGAGGAGAATAGGCAGTTTCTTGAGGACATAATCAGCCTCAGGGTCACAGATGAGTGCCTTTTCATAGGCCTCCTGAGCTTCGCTGTATTTTTTGTTGCTCTCTGCATGGGCACCCCAGAGAAAATAGAAATAGGCACAGGAGAGATCACTGCTTTCACCGTTGGCTGTCTCTGCTGCTACGGCAGGAGTGTGGGCAGAAGGATCAGAAGCAGGAGCAGAAGTAACAGAGGGAAGCTCAGTTTTGTCTGCACAACTGGTTAAGAACATGTGCAGACTCAGCAGGATGAACAAAAATGAGATTGGATAGCGGCCGATGAGATTTTTCTTGTCACTCATTATGATTCATGTGACGCAGCAGGGGAGTGACTGCCAGTAAAACAGATTTTTGAATGGATTCAATGGAGCCGGTTGCGTCAATACGCCGAATATAGGGAAATTCCAGGCTGTCAAAAATAGCCGCTACCTTTTGCAGAGAGGCCTCTTGTTCAAAGTCGTTGAGTGTGTCTCCACGCCCTGCTGTGATCCGTTCGATGCCGATTTTTGGTGGGACGTAGAAGAGCAGGGCCAGATCTGGGGGCGGGGCAAAGATGTTTTTTTCAATGATTTCAGCTGGCGAAAAACCGACAGCACCTTGATAGGCAGCAGTTGAGAGAAAATAGCGGTCACAGAGGATAATGTTTCCATCCTGCAGTCCGGGTGTCAGCACGGTATGGACATGTTCCTGTCGGTCGGCAAGGAAAAGTTCCAGTTCCTGTTCGCGGGAGACACCCCTTCTATTGGTGTAGAGAGCTCTGATCTGCCGGCCGAATTTTCCGTTGGTGGGCTCTCTGGTTTCAATGACAGTAAACCCTTTCTTCTTCAGGTAACTGGCAAGGAGTGACATCTGGGTTGATTTTCCGGTGCCGTCAATCCCTTCAAATACGATGAGTAATCCTTTGTTCATCTGATCTTGAGCCTTATCGTTTCTTACATTTTGCTAAAATTTTCAGCTGACTATGAATATGCTTTCAGTGCCTTACAGATTATTTTCTTGTTTTTTTCAAGAAAATAATCTGCGAAAGGCATTTATCCCGTTTATTGGGGTTAGATACCCACAATATGGTTTAAATACACGAAAAATAATGCATTGGGAAAAAAGTGTGTGAGTCGAAGTTGTCTACACTTTTATGTATTGTAATCAAATCTATAGAGGAAGCAAGGGAGAAGGTGAAATGAGAAGGTGAAATGGAAGGCATTCAGAGCAATGAACAGGAAGATGATGGACTGATCAGAATGAAGCCTGGCTGTTAAGGGCCTGTCTAAAGTGCTGTTGATGGCTGATTATCGAGAATTCTTTTGAGCAGTATCCCGGTTTTGAACAATCAGGGCTGCCATTTCCACGGCAGCGGCGAGACTTGCCGGATCGGCAACGCCTTTTCCGGCAATATCGTAAGCCGTTCCATGGTCAACAGAGGTCCGGACAATGGGTAGGCCTAAGGTGACATTGACACCATCCTTGAAATGAAGAAGCTTAAAAGGGATAAGCCCCTGATCATGGTACATGCAGATTACGGCATCGTACTTCCCTTTTGCAGCCTTGAGGAAAATGGTGTCAGGGGGGAAAGGTCCTTGAACCTGAATGCCAGTTGCCTGCATGGATTCTATGGCCGGTAGAATACTATCTTCTTCCTCATGACCAAAAAGACCATTCTCTCCGGCATGAGGATTCAGTGCCGCTACGGCTATGCGTGGGGCGACGATGCCAAAATCGAGGCGCAGGGCCGCGTCTGTGTTTTGAATAAGGGCGCTCAGAGCCTCCTGGTTGAGACGGGATGGAACTGAAGCCAATGAACAATGGATGGTAGCCAGGGTGACGCGCAACCTGCTGCCAGCCATCATCATGACGTACTTTGTGCTCCGGGTGAGCGCTGCCAGCATCTCAGTGTGACCTGGGAAGGAGTATCCGGCTCGGTTCAGGCTTGTTTTTGATATGGGACAGGTGACCATGGCCGAGAAGGTTCCATCGAGGATGAGGCTGACCGCCTTCTCGATATACGTCACCATGGCCTTGCCGGTAGCAATTGTGGGGTGCCCCCAGATCAAATCATTGGCAGGCAGTCGGGACAGTTCAAAGACAGGGATCCGGCCTTTATGGATTGGGGTTCCCGGCAGCCAGGGCAAGAATTCAGCCTTACTATTCAGATCAGTTGCACAGCGTTGCAGGATATTAATATCTCCAAGGATTACAGGATTATATTCTGAAAGTCTCTCAGTTTGAGAAAAAAACTTTATGAGTATCTCGGGCCCGATTCCAGCGGGGCAACCCATGGTGATGGCTATGTGTCGCATAGGATTTGTTAAAAACAATCGCTTAAATCAAAGGCGTTCTGAATGAGATCAATGTGGGCGAGGCCGTAATCCGGCAGGAGGATGGCTACAACATCAAAACGGGCCGCTACTTCAGACATATTGTTTTTTGACAGATAAGCCATGGCCACCTTACTGATCTGAAGCTGTTTTTTTCTGGTAACAGCTTCACTGGGATGGCTGAACAAATCATTCCTTCTGGTTTTGACCTCGACAAAGACCAGGGTCTTGGTCTTTTGAGCGATATCGAGGGCGATAATATCAATTTCTCCGAAAGTATTCCTGTAATTTCGTTCAATGAGGCGATACCCATTTTTCAAAAGGTACTCAGCTGCCAGCTCTTCACCCCTTTGACCGAGAATATTTCTTCTGCTCTCAGACAAATTCTTTGACCCCTTTGAAGGTCCTGCGATGGCAGGGTGCCGGCCCATATTTTTCAATGGCCAGACGATGTTCTCTGGTGGGATAGCCCTTGTTCTGTCCGAGATTGTAGGCTGGAAACTGTTGGGCAATCTCCGTCATCATCGCATCTCGACTTACCTTGGCCAGAATGGAGGCGGCGGCAATGGAGGCGCTCTTCGATTCACCTTGAATCAAGGTATGCTGGGGGGTGTCCATAGGGATCTTGAACTTACCATCAATGAGTAGAAAATCGGGAGCGGGGGACGTGTCGGCCAGATTCTCTACCGCCCTTTTCATAGCCAGAAGAGAGGCCTGCAGGATATTGATACGATCAATGGTAGCTATGGAGACAACACCAATACCCATCACGGCACCAATGTCAGTGAGGGCTCGAGCCAGCAGGCACCGCCTGGCATGAGACAGCTTTTTGGAGTCAATAAATAAAGAAAAGTCACATTGGGCCGGCAAAACCACACAGGCAGCGACCACTGGTCCAGCCAGTGGTCCTCTGCCTACTTCGTCCAAGCCTGCAACTGAAGAAAACCCTCTGCAGTACAGGGTGCGTTCTAGGAGGAAGGTGTCGTTTGTATCGGTAACGATGGTGGAAAGAAGTGCTTCAATCCCTTGCAACGTGTGTTACGCTTTGGCGGCAACAGCGGTTCTGAAAGAACTACGCTCACGGATACGAGCAGCCTTACCGCGTCTGTCGCGCAGATAGTAGAGGCGTGAACGGCGGACACGACCAAGACTTACTACTTCTATCTGCTCAATTCTTGGGTTGTGCAGGGCAAAAGTTTTCTCAACACCAATGCCGTGAGAGACTTTACGAACGGTATAAGAGGCATCCATCGTGCCGTTTTTCCGTTTAATGACCACACCGTGAAAAACCTGTACCCGCTCCTTGCTTCCCTCGATGATACGGATGTGTACTTTAACGGTGTCACCGGAACGAAAATCCGGGTGATCAAATCGCATCTGTTCCTGGTTGATTCTGTCTATTATTACGCTCATAATTTTACTCTATGTTGAAGTATGTTGAAGTGGGTCGTTGTTGTCCACTCTCATTGAGGAAGCCGTGAGAAAAATCTCAAGGTTTCCGTTTATCGTATAATTCCTCCTGGACGCCAAGGAGTCGATCAAGGATGATCGA
>DCUN01000098.1:60470-67063 GCA_002327225.1 Desulfobulbaceae bacterium UBA2213 | reverse complement strand
ACGGGCACTCGTGGTCATGATCAAAGGCTTTCGGCCTCGCTGTTCAGTGATTATAGCGATGGCTTCTTCCAGAGAACTCGCAATCTTTACCTGATCAAGGGCGGACTTACGGGTGGGATTATACTTGGCCCCATGGCCTGTCTGCCAGTGATCGAGAATCTCTTGAACCAGTGTCNNTCAAGATTGGTTACTGCCGAACCAATGGTCTCTCCTGTCTTGTTAATAACAGGATAATGAACAAGGGCGATATCAATGATTTTTTGTCTTTCCTTGTTCATCCCGGACTGCCTGCAACGCTTCTATCTTCTGGTAAAGGCCATGTTTGATGAGCAGTTTTTTTTCACTTTTAGTGAAAATGGTCTGTTGCAGTAACTCCGGCCGTCGTTTCAGTGTGCGTTGTACTGACTCCAGGAATCTGTATTGCTCGATGGCTTCATGATTGCCGGAAAGGAGTATTTCTGGAATCGCCTCACCCTCAAAAACCCTTGGTCGGGTGTATTGAGGGTGTTTGAGCAGGTCTCGACTGAACGTGTCACGAGTTGCGGACTCAGCACAGCCGAGAACTCCAGGAAGCAGCCTGGTCACAGAATCAATCACAATCATTGCTGCAAGTTCACCCCCGGTCAGGATAAAGTCACCAACCGAGATTTCATCATCGACAGAGGCGGTCACAAAGCGCTCATCGATTCCTTCGTATCGGCCACAGACCAGAATCAGATGGGATAATGAACTGAGCTCTTCGGCAACCTTCTGGGTATACGTTCTACCTTGCGGACTGAGCAGGATGACCCGTCCCTTGCCATTTTTCAACTGAACTGCCTTCAGCGCAGCGGTAAGAGGCTCAGGTTTCATGACCATCCCTTCACCGCCACCAAAGGGCCTGTCGTCGGTCGTTGAATGTTTGTCCAGGGAAAAATTCCGGATATCTGTGATATCAATACGGATTTTGTTCTCCTGCCTGGCCCGGCGCAATATGGATTCATTCAGTGGCGAATCCAAGAGAGCTGGAAATAGTGTCAATATGTCAAAAATCATAGTGCCCGGGACACTAGTCGGAGCTGTTTTTGGAGTTTATCTCCAAAAGTCCCGGTGGCGGAGCTATTACAACCTTCTCAGCATCACGCTGAATGATAATAGAATCAAGGATGGGAATCAGATATTCTTCATCCTTGTCTTGCACAACGAGTATATCCTGTGCACCATTGGACATGATATTTGTCACTGTTCCAAGGCTGAGGCCCTCAACGGTTACGACGGCCAGACCTTCCAGCTGGCTCAGATAAAACTCATCTTCTCCAGGTTGCGGCAGATCTTCTTTGCGGATCAAAACACCCAAACCGGTAATTGCCTCGGCTTCATTACGGTTCGTAATTGAAGCCAGCTGCACAACAGCTGATTTTCCCTTGACCCGACACTTCTCGACAGAATACGGTTGGCTAAGTTTCCCGGAAGAGTTTACCAGAACCAGATTTTTATAGTGCTGGATGTTTTCAGGTTGTCCAGCAAAAGAAAAAATCTTTATTTCACCCTTCAGGCCGTGCGGTACAATAATTTTTCCGATCAGTATGTATGAATCAGTGGGGTAGTGAAAATCGTCAGCCATGGCTTTTCAGGTATTATTCCAGGATGTCAAGCCTCGACCGTTTGTTCTCCTTCCCGGCAGTAACCGCAAGAAGAGAACGCATTGCCCTGGCTGTCCGCCCCTGTTTGCCGATGACCTTGCCAAGATCTTCTTTGGCAACTGCAAGACCGATGGTGATGGTGTCATCTTCCTCACTCATGGTGACATGAACCGCATCGGGATTGTCTACCAGGGATCTGGCAATATATGTGACCAATGCTTGCATGGCCTGTTATTCGCTGACTGAAGCTTTCTTGATCAGGCTCTGCACTGTGGTGGACGGCAAGGCGCCTTTACCGATCCAGTCCTGCAGTTTAACATCGTTGATCTTGATTGCGGCAGGTTCCTGCATGGGGTCGTAGGTTCCAACGATATCAAGAAACTTTCCATCACGCGAGCGCTCACTGTCTGCAACTACAATACGATAGAAAGGTTTTTTCTTCCTGCCAAGCCTGGTTAAACGAATTCGAACTGCCATTACTGATAACTCCTCTGATGTATTTAAAAAACTATGATTAAAACCTGAGTTGTCTCCGACTGTTACAGTCAGAGTGGATGTTTAATTTTTACGCAATCCCTTGGGAAGCTTCCGTCTTTTCTGACCGGTGATCAGCCCGGGTTTGCCGCGCATCTTCTGCATCATCTTCAACATGGTCGAATAACTTTTGATGACCCGGTTGACATCGGCCACATCCGTACCTGAACCGGTTGCGATCCGTTGCCTGCGACTGGTGTTGATAATGGCGTAATTCTGACGCTCTTTCCTGGTCATGGAGCGAATGATGGCCTCGGTTTTGGCCAGTTCTTTCTCGTTTGGTTGAGGCGCATCTTTCAGCTGTTTGAGCTTGTTGATGCCAGGGATCATGCCAAGGATCTGCTCCAGCGATCCCATTTTTTTTATCTGTTGGATCTGGTCAAGAAAATCTTCCAGGGTAAAGGTGTTTTGGCGGAGCTTGTTGACCAGCTTTTCTGCTTTTTTCTTGTCAACGACTGCCTCAGCCTTTTCGATCAAGGTGAGAACGTCGCCCATGCCCAGGATACGTGAAGCGGTCCGGTCAGGATGAAAGATTTCCAGTGCGTCCAGTGCTTCACCAACACCGGCAAACTTGATGGGCTTACCGGTAATATTCTTAATTGAAAGGGCCGCGCCGCCGCGGGCATCGCCTTCCATTTTGGTGAGGACTACGCCGGTTATCTCCAGATCCTGATTGAATTTGCTGGCAACGGTAACCGCATCCTGTCCGGTCATGGCATCGGCCACGAAAAGGATTTCAGAGGGTTGAATTGCGGCCTGGATCTCTTTCAGCTCACCCATAAGGAGCTCATCGACATGCAGGCGTCCTGCTGTGTCAATGATCAAGGTGTCATAATTCTTTTCCCTGGCAACAGCCACAGCCTGGCGGCATATATCCACCGGCTTGGTCTCGGTGGTGGAAGGGTGTACCGGGACCTCAATTTTTCCGCCAAGGATCTGTAGCTGTTCAATGGCTGCAGGACGATAGACATCAGCCGGGACGAGATAAGGTCTTCTGCCTTTGTCCTTGAGCATGCGCGCAAGCTTGCCCGATGTGGTCGTCTTGCCGGAACCTTGCAGGCCAGCCATCATGATGATAACCGGCTGACGACCATCAAGGCGAATCTGCTCTGTGTTACCGCCGAGAAGGGTTACCAGCTCGTCATGGACTATTTTGATGATCTGTTGACCTGGAGAGAGCGCCTGGCTCACTTCAATCCCAACGGCCTTTTCCGTAACTGAAGCGATAAACTGTTTGACCACATTGAGATTGACATCGGCCTCCAAGAGCGCCATGCGCACTTCCCGCATGGATTCCTGGATGTTCTCTTCAGTCAGCTTGCCGTGACCGCGGAGTTTTTTGAAGACTCCTTCCAGTCTGTCTGTCAGATTTTCAAACATAGGGACTTAACTTGTTACAAAAAATATAATGTCATTACCTGCGATAGCTGTCGGTAATGACAGAAATTGAAAAAAGGTGTTAGAATATTTTATCCGTTACGGTGAAAGAAAGAATGAAGATAGGTATCGGAGTAAATCCTAAAACTATTTAAAAAGTAAGAAAAATACTAGAAAAAATAAACTCTGTCAAGCAGGGAACAAGAGGAAGTTGAAAAAGGTGGCGGGGCTTGTCTTGCCTTTGCTTTTTTTTGTTATTCTTCAGAGCGATGACCGAAGAGAGCTGTGCCAATTCGAACGAGTGTTGCCCCTTCTTCTATCGCAATGGTATAATCACTGGACATTCCCATGGATAATTCCACGCCATCCTGGTCGAAGAAGTAATTTTTCTTTTTCATCTCTTCAGCCAGCAGGCGCAGGGCTCTGAAATGTGGACGGCTTTCTTCCGGGGTGTCTGAATAAGGCGGGATGGTCATGAGTCCGCGAACCTTTAGATTTGTTAAAGGGATAAGTTGTTTCAGTAATTCTTCAGCGTCTTGCGGAAATACTCCGGATTTCTGGGGCTCCCGGCCACTATTTATCTGGACGAGGATGTCAAGGGTTCTGCCCTGATGCTTGAGCTCTTTATCCAGTGCAACTGCCAGTTTCAAACGATCAATGGTCTCTATCATCTGAAAGATCTGAGCAGCCACCTTTGCCTTGTTGCTTTGCAGGTGCCCAATGAAATGAAAAGAGGCGGCGTTGCCGAGCTCTCTTTTTTTGTCTGCAGCTTCCTGGATATAGTTTTCTCCAAAAAGGAGCTGGCCGGCCCGTATCGCCTCCTGAATGTCGGCGGCTGGAAATTTTTTGGAAACGGCGACAAGTCTGATGGAGTCGGTGGCGCGACCGCACCTGATTGCCGTAGCCAGGATTTTTTGTCGGATATCTTGCAGGTTGCTAGCGATCATTTGTTATGTCATCAAGGTGGCAGGAAGTTGGAAGAGTGCTATTGCATTAGCGCTGGTCTGCCTGGCGACTTCATTTATTGGGATGTTGCGCAAGTCAGCGATTGCTTGAGCGGTATGAAGCAGGAATGCTGGCACGTTACGTTTGCCTCGCCAGGGGGCGGGCGACAGGAAAGGGCCATCTGTCTCGATGAGCAGAGAGGTTAAGGGGGCAAGTTTGGCCACCTCCTGGAGGTCGGTAGCATTCTTGAAAGTCACGACCCCTGGAATCGAGATATGGAACCCGAGATCAATTACCTGTCTGGCCAGAGCCATGTTGCCTGAAAAGCAATGCATGACTCCGCCATATTCAAAGGGAGCGGCCTCTTGCAGGATGCGAAGGGTGTCGTCATGGGCGTCACGGTCATGGATAATGACAGGAAGTCTCAATTCTTTGGCTAGGGCCAGTTGTGAACGAAAATGGGTGCGTTGTAGTTCCGGAGGTGCGTAGTTCTTGACATAATCAAGTCCAATCTCGCCATAGCCGGCAACATGGGTGCGATTCACTTTTATAAGGTCTGCCAGGATATCCAGGGTCTCGGGCTGAATGGAACGGACATCATGGGGGTGGATGCCAATAGTGGCCTTGATCATGTCATATTTTTTTGCCAGAGAGATTGCCTGTCGAGAACTTTTTTCATCAATACCTATACTGATTACACAACGGACATGGTTTTGATACGCCTGTTCAAGGACTGTGTCCAGATCGTCTTTGTAGGCGTCCATGTCCAGATGGCAGTGACTGTCAACAAGAAAGGCATTCTGGGTGAGCAAGGGTAGTGGGGCGTGGCTTTTTTTCATGAAAGTTTCTCCAGGCTTGTATCCGAAAGTCCGTTCGCCAAGAGGGGCGTACTCTACACTTTCATCCTTCGTTGTCTCTGTTTGCAGGGATGGGTGTTTATTAGCAGATTCCTTTTTTTGTTTCAATGTTGAAAATGTAAAAGAAAAATTTGCTTTTTCCTTTGAGTGTAGGATACAGTTTGAATATTTAAGGGCAGAATCGGTAATATTTAATGAGGATAGGGAAAAAGATCTGAAGAGGAATCAGGACGTCTCTGGTCATTTTCAAAGAGCTCTTATCCCCTGCAGGAAGTGTCTTTGGGATGCCGTGTCTCCATCTGAATGCTACTATTTTGAGCAATAAATAAAAAACAGCTTCATATCAAAAAAAAACTGTCGTATAGTGTCAAATAATGTATGTAATAATCTATTATTTTTATTCATAAAGAGAGAATTACAGATTGTATCAATTATGTTACTAACGTATAAATAATCCTGAAACTGGAAACTGGCATTGAATTGTCCATTATCAGCTGTTCTAATTAATATAATTTATGTTGTTCAATCTATTATAGATTGAGAAAATGTAAGTTCCAATCCCATTGGGTTTCCATCAAGGACACGAGGTAGAGTATGAATTATGGTATTATAAGTCAGGAACAGCTTGAACAGATTGATGAAATTTTGTCTCAGAAGTTGATAAAGCTTGGTGTCGATTGTGCCATTATTATCGATATGGCTGGAAACATTATTACTGTGAAAGATAATGGGAAGAGTAAATATGATATTTATTCTTTTGCTGCTCTGGCCGCAGGTAATTTTGCGACTGTGGATGCCATGGCAAAATTAGTTGGTGAAACTGAATTTTCGCTTCTTTTCCATAAAGGTCAGGATTCAAATATTCATTTCAGTAAAATTGATGACGAGCTTTTACTGATTTCCATGTTCGGGAGGGAGATTTCTTTAGGCTTTCTCAGGCTCAATGTGGTTGATGCCATAGAGCAGATTCAGAAGGTTTGGGGAAAACAGGAGTAAACCCCCTGGAGACTGGTCACTGTTGTTGATGAGATTTTGTTTGTTTGCTTTACATTAGGGCTGAAATAATAGTTTTGGGGGGTGGCGGGTTGAGTTTTATCAATTTAAGAGACAAGGTGGTCCAGGTTAAGATTGTTTATTATGGTCCTGGTCGTTGTGGTAAAACAACAAATCTGGAATATATCAATCGTAAATTCAGGGAACAGATCCAGTCGGAAATGGTGAGTCTGAAAACACACGGAGATCGGACTTTGTTCTTTGA
>DCUN01000098.1:60018-60315 GCA_002327225.1 Desulfobulbaceae bacterium UBA2213 | reverse complement strand
GGATATAATGTTGCCGCAACGTTGAAGAAAATAATTTCATCAACTGTTGTCTCAATACAGAAAAAATTACTTTAGAGAGAATGCATGGTGGCACAGCATACTGGACGACAATATGACGATGATCTGACCGTTGGTGCGGATGAATATAGCGAATCATTCTCAACCGATTATGTGGATCTGTTTGAACCTCTTGGTGATGACGATGCGCCTATTGCCAAGCTCAAGACAATCATTCTGTCGATTGATTGGGAGATAACCGATGATATCCTCCATCAATTGAATGATGAACTCCAGGAT
>DCUN01000098.1:58093-59997 GCA_002327225.1 Desulfobulbaceae bacterium UBA2213 | reverse complement strand
AACGCCATTAAATTACTTCTCGCCTTTTATTATGACCTGGAAAAGATAGTCTCTTCTACGGCCATGAGTGAAGTGGAAAAAAAACAGTTATTGCTTCAGGATGTTAAAAAATTTGAGCAGTTTAAGATTCAGATAGCCCCTGCCAAAGATAAGGAAAAACTTGATGCTCGTCCCGTGGCTGCCAAAGCCCACGTTGTGCCATCTGCAGTAGGTGTCAGGACTCCTGCTGCAGATGGGCAAAAGAATGTCTTGACAAATTTGAAAGCAATAGTGTTGAGCATAGATTGGGAAATAAGTGATAAAGAGCTTGTTCGTTTGAGTGAAGAAGTAAACAAGCTGGAGAAAGTTTTCAGCGAGAACAGGGCCAAATTAATATTCCTGCAGGGACTTGGTGCTCTTGGTAATTATATTCGTACTGCTAAAAGTAGTGCCCATCCTGATGTCTTTAAGCTCTTTCATTCTTTTTATGAGGGACTGGAAAGACTTCACAGTGAGGTTTTGTCCAAAGATCAGGCAAAAGAAATTCTTTTGGTTGAAGTTAAGAAGTTTAATGCCTTTAAGGCGGAAATTGCAACCATTGCATCTGAAGTTGTGGTTCCGGTTGATGAAGAGGAAGGCGATGAAGAAGGCGGCACTATAACCCCGGCATTTGCTGACATGCCTGGTGATGTTCATGGCTTTCGTGAGGAAACCGTGTCTGCCAGGAGTGATATTGATAAACGTGTGGCCAGCTTTTTTGGTGACAAAGATGTGGCAGCCGAACAGTTTGTCGAAGCAGAAGGAGAAGTACCTGGTATGGCGCCAGGGGGGCTTGAGGTAGATTCCAGGCTGGATACCCTGTTCGGTGATGAGGGAGAGTCTGGACGACCGATAGCTAAGGCGTCTGATATCGCCTTGTTGGGTGTAGATGTTGAGACGGAGGCTGACGATGACTCGGAAGAAAAGGCGCTGCCACTCCAGGGTGGGAGGCTGGCGCCAGCTTTGGCTGGGGCCGGTGGCCAGAGTCTTTACACTGAAGAGATGCCTTTACCTTTATTCCAGTCGCCCCTTGAAGATTCGCTTGGCGACGTACCCGTCATCCCAGGTATCGATGTAGAGACCGAGGCTGATGATGATTCAGAAGAGCCTGCTTTGCCCTCTGATCACAAAGGGGTGGCACCTGCCTTGGTTTTTAGTGGTGAGGAGTTTGGCTTTCGTGAAGCAGAGTTTGCCGGTGATTTTGATGAGGTAGAATCTGATCTTGAAGATCGGTTGGATTCCTTTTTTGGCGCTGAAATTGAAGAGTCGTCGCTGGCCGGCACTGATGATGTGCAGAAAGATGTGTTCTCAGCAGAGGCTGCCTCGGAGGGGCTTGTTGTTGAAGAGTCTCCAGCTGGTATGGAAACGGATTCTGCTGAAGATCAGAAGGTAGTAGTGACAGAGTCATTGGCAGAAATCAGGGAACTTGAACCTGCACCTGCTGGTATTATTTTTGAAGAGGCTGGTGTACAAATATCAGCTGCGGCAGTGAGTGAAAGTCCGGAACTGGTTTTTGAGCCTGTTGGCGACGAGGTGGAAGTTGATGAACTTCCACTTGAAGCTGGAAGTATTGCAATGGATGGTGATCTTGCCTTAGAAAAAAAATCTCTTGCAGAACTTCAGGGGTGCGTTTCCTCAATCCTTTCAAAAAAATATGAGGCTGCCTTTCCTCTCTTCTTTGTTGTGATCAACAACTTGCGTCAGCAGGGACAGTCCCTGCATGTAAGGGAAATTTTTCTCAAACTTCTGGAGACAGTTGGACAATACATCGATACCTGTCGAGTGGAGGCGGAGCCAGAGTCACTGATACTGTTTCAATCTCTGGGGGATCATCTGGAGCAGATGTGTCAGAGGAAACAGGGCTTTGATAATAGGCGTGAGCAGAT
>DCUN01000098.1:46322-58064 GCA_002327225.1 Desulfobulbaceae bacterium UBA2213 | reverse complement strand
ATTAGCAGGTGCTGTCCTGAGGGGTAGGGTAAGGGCGGTTATTCCCGCAGATGGGAATAACCGCCCTTTGTGTTATCAGGAGCAAATATGTCAGTAATCCTCCTTAGGCTTCTGTCGTTTTTGTCATGGCGTTCTGGAGTAGGTTTTGGAAACGGTATTGTATGATGCCCAGTGACGTTTCTAATATATAACTGGAATAGTTATTTTCCTGGGCGGATTAATTATTTAAAAAAGTAATAGAGAAATTTATGCTCATACATCCAACAGCAGTTATTGCTAATAAAGCAGAGATTGATTCTTCAGTTCATGTGGGTGCCTATGCCGTTATAGAGGAAGGTGTACGTATCGGTGCTGGAACCAGGATCGAGCCTCATGCCGTTATTGCCGGTCTGACTACCATTGGTGTGGGGAACGTTATTGGCCCTTTCACTTCTATTGGCACGCCGCCTCAGGATCTCAGTTATGCGGGAGAGCCTACGCAATTAGTCATTGGCGATCATAATCATATTCGAGAATATACCTCTATTCATCGCGGAACCGTGAAAGGTGGTGGCAGGACAGTCATTGGTAATAGTAATCTGCTCATGGCCTATTGCCATATCGGTCATGATTGCCACATCGGCAATCATGTCATTATGGCGAATGTGGCCACTCTTGCCGGTCATGTGGATGTGGCGGATCATGTTTCAATCAGTGGTCTGGTGGCTGTTCATCAATTTTGTCGTATAGGCTCATACGCCTATATCGGTGGTATGTCCGGGATCAACCTTGATGTTGCTCCGTATGTAATTGTTACCGGAACGAGGAGTCGGATGCGGGTATCCGGGATTAACAAGGTTGGTCTCAGACGGCATGGTTTCAGTAAAGAGATCATTGGTAAACTGGATCAGGCCTTTCGTATTCTTTTTCGTTCTCCTGACCTGTTGCAGGCTGATGCCCTGGTTCAGGTGCGTAAAGACTTACCTGATTGTGCCGAGGTTGAATCCCTGGTGCTTTTTCTTGAGAGTTCCAAACGTGGTGTCGCCAAGCGCACTGAAGATTAGTGCCTTACAGCTCATTTTCTTGTTTTTTTTTTCACAAGAAAATGAGCTGCGAAAGGCACTTATCCCGTTCATTGGGGTTAAAACCTGTTATGAAACAAGCAAGGGCTTTCTCTTGCATGTTTCATTTACGGATTCTTATTCCGCTCAAGAAAACAGCCAATTGTTTCTGGCTGTTTTCTTGAGCGGGGTCTGGCAGATAACATATGAGGTTGTTAAAAAAATAAGTATTTTTTGCTTCGATCTCAGTACGGGTTTCAACGGTTTAGATGTATCATGCGTATTCATCCTGAAAAAATAGGGATTATTGCCGGCAGTGGTCAATTCCCGCTTCTTTTTATCAAGGCTGCCAGAGATGCTGGACGGATCGTGGTGGTGGTGGCTCATAAAGGGGAAACCGCACCGGAGGTGGCCGCTGCCGCCGATGTGGTCTGCTGGGTGAAGCTTGGCCAGTTGGGGAAGATTATCAGATTTTTACATGAAGAAGGGGTGGGTGAGACAGTTTTCCTGGGCGCCATCACTAAAACCCAGATCTTTCGTGATGTCTTTCCAGATTTGAAAGGTCTGACTCTTTGGAATAAGATTGATACCAGGCAGGATGACGCCATCCTCAGGGCAGTAGCGAGTGCCCTTGAACGGGAAGAAATCAAGGTGCTGGAATCCACACTCTATCTGCGCCACCTCTTGTTTCCAGGAGGTGTGCTTACAAAAAAAAAGCCCAGTCATGAACAGCGGCTCGATATTGAATTTGGCTGGCGGAATGCTCGAGCCATTGGATGCCTTGATATAGGGCAGTGTGTAGTGGTTAGAAATCTCTCCGTGCTGGCGGTGGAGGCCATCGAAGGGACTGACGCCGCCATCCTCCGGGGCGGTGGACTGGCCGGAGAAAAGGCAGTGGTGGTCAAGGTTAAAAAACCGTCCCAGGACTTTCGCTTTGATCTGCCGGCAACAGGCTTGAAAACTATTGAGACCCTGGCCAGCGTCAAGGGTGCTGTGCTGGCGGTGGAGGCCGGTCAGTCACTGCTATTTGATCGCGAGGACATGGTAAAGGCTGCAGACAATGCAGGTCTTGTAGTTGTCGGGGTTACTGAAAATCCTGACGGTACTCTGGAGTTTTAAATGGCTCTTCTCCTCTTTCCTTTTTTCTCATTTTTCTTCTGATGCAGGCTATGATTCTGGCAGCGGGATTCGGAACCCGACTCTTGCCTTATACCCTTGTCCGCCCTAAACCCCTCTTTCCCGTCCTGAATCAACCCTTGCTGTTGCTCACGATTCAACGTCTGCAGAAGGCCGGTTGTGACCATATCGTTGTCAACTGCCATTATCTTCGCGAGCAGATAGTTCACGCCCTTCAAGGTATTCCCGGCGTAATAGTGCAGGAGGAAAGCTCTGTACTCGGGACGGGAGGTGGCTTGCGCCTGGCCCTTGATCAGTTCAGAGATGAACCTGTTCTGGTGACCAATGGCGATATCTATCATACCATTGATTACCAGAATCTTTATCAGGACCATAAGCTCAAGGGGGCATCAGTGACCATGGCCATGCATGATTTCCCTCGTTTTAATAGTGTGGCAGTTCAGGGTGAGCGGGTTTTCAGCTTTGATGACAGGGCAAAAGGAGACCTGCTGGCCTTTACCGGGCTGCATGTCCTCGATCCTGAAGTGCTGGCAGGGATTCCTGAGAATGAAGAGTATTCAATTATTGACTTGTACCGACAAATCCTCAAGCAGGGGCAGATGATCAGTGTCACTCGTGTGGATAACTGTTTCTGGACGGATATGGGAACGGTGGAAGACTATCTCGAGCTCCATGCCGGTTTGTTGACCGGGGAAATTCCAGTCTGGCCTGAACTTTCACTGCCTGCTACGGGTTCTTTTCTGCTTGATCACAGGGTGAAGCGATCGAGCGAGCTTGTGTTGCGCGACTGGGTATGCGTGGGCAATGCTGTCATTGGCAAGAACACGTGTCTGCAGCGGTCGGTAGTCTGGGATGGAGCCATGATTGAAGAGGGCTGCAGGGTCGTGGATCAATTGGTAGTTCAATAATAAAAAGAGTGGGGGCGTTTTCTTCCCTTTGATGGTGTGTCGTATGGCCTCTGCTGATTCACACTAGAGGTGAGACGTTTCGTGCTATTTGACCAGTTTATTGTGGTCGCGTCCGGAAAAATAGTTGAGCCAGGAAGAACTTCCCTCAAGTGACCAGTCTTTAGGAGGGAGAAGCCGACAATGGGGCAGCTCTCCGGTGTGACTGGGTGGGTTGCTGTGGTAAACCTTGACCCAGAAACAAGGTCTTTCTTTGGGGTAGACCTCACAGAAACCGTGCAGGGAGCCGCCGCAGGGACCGTTGATCATTTTTTTGGGGCAGCCGGATTGCGGACAGAGATAGCTGGATTGGTCCAGGGTGCAGTCCCCGCACATGCGACAGCGAAAAAGAAGGGTCTTGATCAGCTGTTCACAAAAGGTGTACAAGCTGCGGGCCTTCCTGCTCTGGTCGGCGCGGAGACTGACTGCCCTGGCCAGGGGAAAAATGAATCCCCCCTGCTTGAATACGGAGTCGTGGATATGTCGGTTGACACGAAAGCGCGCTGATGGTGCCTGAACAGTGTTTGTTTGCTGTCTTGACTCGGAAAAAAGATACCAGGTGGATGGGCTCGGGAAATCGACCTCCTGACGCATCTCCTGCAGGTTGGCTGTCTCAGTGAACTGTTCTGTCTGATCGAGGAGAAAGGCAATCTTGCTGAACTCAAGATTGTTGCCGCCAAGATGAACCCCGGAGTAGCCCATATGCTTGAGGAGAGATACCATTCTGGCCCCCCGCAGCAACCGTGCCTCTTCCCCTTTGTCTTGATTTGTTGATTCTTTTTGCATGAGCCGCATAAGAGATTCTGGAAAGATAACGCCAGGAACCTGACCACGGCACATGATCTCGGCAACCTTGATACTGGGAATAAAGACGCTGGCAATGAGAGGGACGGTAATTGCGTACTTGTTGCAGAAAGATAATAATTCCTGGTACTTGTTCATGTCAAAGCCAAGCTGGCTGATGACAAAATGGGCGCCGGCCGAGATCTTGGTCAGCAGCTTGGCGTATTGGAACAGCTGTTCAGCCTCGGTAGTCTTAAAGGGCGAGACCACGCATCCGGCCAGGAAATCCATGGGTGGCAGGGGCATAATGCCTCCCGGGGCCTCCTTTTCCAGGGGAAGGGTCTGTTGTAAGCGATGGATGAGGGTCAGGAGCTGGGGAGAGTCCAGGTCAAAGACCGGCATGGCCTGGCCGTTAAAACCGTAACGAGGGAAATCGCCACCAAGTACCAGCAGGTTGAGAAGACCGTGCCGATGGCATTCGAAGAGCTGACTCTCGGCCATGTTCCGGTTCTTGTCCTTGAGGGAAAAGTGGATCAGGGAGGCCATGCCCATGGACTGAATGTCAAGCCCCAAGGCAGTGGGGGCGAGAGCGGGATGGCCTCCAGGATTGTCCGTGATGGAGAGGGCTTTAATCCGGCCATCTTTTTTGGCCTCTTCGGCAAATCTGAGGATTCCTTCCAGCCTTTTTCCACCTGACCCACGGCCTGGAACCAGCTCAAAGGTGATGGTGAACTCTTCAGCCTTGAAGAGGGATGTTCTGAATATATCTGTTGATTGAGAGGGAACCATGGGGGGAATCACTTGAAGTGTTTTTTGCTTCTAAAATTTGTGCAGGGCCTTTTTTCTCCTTGCGCTTCTTAGGGACCACTAGGTACTATTGTACGCATGACTCAGGAAAATGAAAGTGAAAACGTACTGGAGTTTGTCTCATTGCTTCATGACTCCGGTCTTATTTCCCGGCGGGAGACAGGCAGCCCTCTGACATCCCTTGTCGTCGAACGCCTGGCCGGTGATGGCTCAAGTCGGCGATTCTGGCGTGTCGGGCGCAAGAGTGGGGAAAGGGTGTGTCTGGCGGTTTTGCCGGCTGGCACTACAGAGCAGGACATGAAAGAGGCCAGATCGGCCAGGCTGATAGGCCTCCATCTTCATGGGTGCGGAGTTCGGGTTCCGAACCAATATGGCTGGGACGAGAAAAATGGCTTACTGCTATTTGAGGATCTGGGTGATGTAAAACTCCATGACCTGGTGGAGCAGAGTCGTAATCCGTCGGGGGGGATCGATCTGCAAGCCATTCGTCACTCGTATGTACAGGCCGTGCAGCAACTGGCCTGTATGCAGATTAACGGTGCCACTGATTTTGATTGTGATTGGTGCTGGGATACCAGGAAATATGATCGCTCGCTAATGCTGAGCAGGGAGTCCGGTTATTTTCTGCGGGCATTCTGGCAGGAACTGCTGGGTCAGGCTGTGACGCCGGGAATTGAGGAAGAGTTTGACTGGGTCGCAACTGCGGCCTCAAAGGCACCAGTTACTTTTTTTCTGCATCGGGATTTCCAATCGAGAAATATCATGGTACAGAATGGTCAGGTCTGTTTCATTGATTTTCAGGGAGGAAGGATGGGCCCCCTGGGCTATGACCTGGCCTCTTTGCTTATTGACCCCTATACTGCGCTGCCATCCTCGTTTCAGGAGGAGTTGTTCCAGGTGTATCTTGATTCACTGATGGCATTGCATCCTGTGGATACTCAGCAATTTCACCGGGAATATAGCTTTCTTTCCCTGCAGCGGAATCTACAGATCATCGGGGCATTCTCTTTTTTGAGCAGGACTCGGGGTAAGATTTTTTTCTCCCGCTTTATCATCCCTGCCGTGTTTTCTCTTACTGAGCGGTTAAAGGATCAGGAGCTGCGTGATCTGCGACTCCTCCCGCTTATGGCCGACCATGCCCTGAAACTGCTGCAACGAGATGCGTAACTGAACTCATAGAATGTTCTGACAAACCCCTTTTCTGTCGTCAGGTCCCTTCCTGTCTTTGGCTCTGTCCTGCGTCCTCTTCTGCTGTCTGTAAATCCTCGAAAGCGTGGCGTACCTTGTCCAGTTCGTTGCGGTACCCCGCTGCGTCACCGTATTCCAGAAATCTGCTGTAGCGGCTGTGGAAACCGCTCGTCCGTCTCGCGTGTTTGATCGGGCACCAGTATTGTTCTGTTCTTCCCGCTATCTCATGGATATAGGCGATCAGTCCGTTGAAGTAGCCGCAGTATATGCAATTCAATTTTTCAATAGTGTTGAGGTAACTGAGGGCGTGTCGATCGATGACGATATAGTCGCTGCGTCTGACCTTGGGGATTTTGTAGATGGGAAAGCAGGCCGCCTGGAACAGGGAGACGAAGGCATCCAGGAACAGGGCGGGAATTAAGCAGGACCAGATGAAGGGAATGGTGAGAATGTTGAGAAGATCCGCATCTTTCAGGTAGCGAGAGACTCTGGTGGCAATGAGTTTATGCTGCCTTCTTATCTCGCTGTCAAAGCGTATTCTTTTACCTTGGATCTTGTAAGAATATTCAGACTGTTTTTTCTGAATCTCCTGGGCAAGTTCCTGCTCCAGTTTTTTAATGGCCTCAATCAGGCGTTGCAGTGTGGTATCCATTGAGACCCTGTAGTCATGAAATCCGATTTTTTTATCATTTTGAACACAGTGAGAAACCTCAAGAAAATCTGTAAAATGAAAGGTCTCTCACTGTGTCGGCAATGATTCAGGTAGACTTTTACAAGAGTCTCATAATCCCATTATAAATGGTGTCCTTTATTTTCTACCATTGGTGATGGTTGCCATTACTCGACGGTTTTGCCTGCGACCCTCTTCCGTGTCGTTAGAAGCAATTGGTCGCGATTCTCCATATCCAACGGCTGTAAGGCGGGCCGGGTCAATAGAAAATTTTTGACTCATATATCTCTTGACGCTTTCTGCCCGTCTCTGGGAAAGATTTTGATTGTATTTGTCAGAACCCATGGTGCAAGTATGTCCTTCCAGGGTGACGGTTATCTGAGTATGTGTGGCCAGAAAACTTCCAACTTCATCAAGATTGTCTTGCGCGTCGGGGCGGATGGTATCCTTGTCAAAGTCAAATTTTACATGGAGGGCAAAGGAAACTGGGGCGGCTGCAGTGACTTTTTCAAAGAAAACCTTTTCGATAAAATCATTCATTCCAGCAGTGGTGGCAACTGCATTTCCCGTAGTAGCAAAACCGCATTCTCCTGCCTTGGCAACTTCTTCCATGGTGCTTTGTCCTTCAGTCGCGTTGCCAATAAGAATGGTGTAGATACAGATCCTGTCGCCATACGCTGCTTTTAACTGAGCGGCCGCATCTGCCGGAGATGTCTTGTCGGAGGAGACCTGCAGACCATCGCTGATAACAATAACAGCAATCTTTCCACTGCTGTCCTTTAAGGTCTCTATGCTCTTGACCAAGGGGATACTGATGGGGGTAAGGCCATTTATCTCTACAGTGTTGACGGCCTTTGCAAAGGCGGCTGAATCGTAATCAGTCATGCCGTAAATGAGGCTGTCGTTTTCTAATGTACCTTTGGTCGCAGTGGTATCGCCAATAATGTGCAGACCACCATTGAGTTTCATGCCGCTGATGCCTTGATTCATGCCCAGGAGAATGTTTTTGGCCTGGTTGAACTTTTTGTCACCGTCGTTCGTATCCCACATCGAAGAAGAGCCGTCAAAAATAACGAGAAAATTGTCTACTTTTTGTTGATAGCCATTGTTGAGCAACTCTTGATGATTGCTGTCGATCGAAAGAACCTGGCCTTTTGGCGCACAACCAAAGGTTATCCCCACAAGTAAAATGAGTAAAAACGTTTTTAATTGTTTCATCTTTGTCCCCTCTGCAGATTTAAAAGCTCTATTGTTTACATTCTGCTTAGGTGGGGAGCATCTTACTGTTTTGAATTTTTCAAAATAGTAAGATGCGCAGAATGCGTTAAAATATATGAAAATTTCTTTCAATATACATCACTTGGAGGAAGGAAAGCAAGGAGATTAAAAAACGTCATCTCTTTGCAGGTAGTGCAATATCTACTGGTTTAGTGTATTCTCTCTTTGACATCGTTTTGCAGAGAGTCTCCTCTGTTTTGGTTGTTGAAAGTGGGAGTGCATTCTGGGCGTCGTCTCTGGTTTGTCCCCTCAAAATATTTTGTGAAAAGATTTCCGATTATCGGATTTTATATAAAAAGGAAGAAATGCCAACGCACTCTATCGTTGCCCTGGTCGGCCGTCCCAATGTGGGGAAATCAACCCTGTTTAACCGTATCACAAAATCCAGACAGGCTATTGTTGACGCTACTCCGGGTGTCACTCGTGACCGTCACTACGCCCGGGTGGTCTGGGATGAGAAGATGTTCATGCTGGTGGACACCGGCGGCATTGATGATGATCCCGAGGATCAGATGGTGGACCATATCAGGGAACAGGCCATGGCTGCCATTGAAGAAGCTGATATTATTATTTTTCTCATGGACGGTCGGCAGGGCGTCATGCCGGCTGACCTTGAGGTCGTGGATCTGCTGCGTCGCACCAATAAGACCATCTTTCATGTGGTGAACAAGATTGACAGCCCCGAACAGGAAGTGAAACTGCTTTCTCCTTTTTATGAGTTAGGGATTGAGCCCTTGTGGTCGCTCTCCGGTGAACATAGTTTCGGCTTTTATACCCTGATGGATGCCTTGAGCAAAGAGCTGAAAGTAAGTGATGATGAAGTAGCTCTGCCGGAAAATACCATCAAAGTGGCCTTTTTCGGTCGTCCTAATGTGGGCAAATCGTCCATGATCAACCAGATACTTGGCCAGGAACGGATGGTGGTCTCTGAGGTCTCCGGCACAACGCGCGATTCTGTGGATACCCTGCTCAGTTATGACCAGTATAATTATCTGCTCATTGACACCGCAGGTATCCGCCGCAAGGGAAAGACTACTGAAAAGCTGGAGAAATTCAGTATCCTCAAAGGACTCTCCTCCATGGAGAAATGCGATATTGCCGTGGTCCTGATTGATGCCGATGAAGGGATTACCGAGCAGGATGTAACGGTAATCGGCTATACCCAGGATCAGGGGCGGGGTCTGATTATCCTGGTGAATAAATGGGATTTGATCCAGGATGATAAAAAGAGACAGGACCATCTGTGGGCGGAGATCGGACGGGCCATACCTTTTGTCGGATTTGCCCCTCTACTCCATGTCTCGGCGCTCACCGGTTATGGAATTAAAAGGCTTTTTCCGACGATCGGAGCGGTGTACAAGCAGTTTACGGCCAAATTCCCCACGGCGGCCCTGAACCAGTTGCTGCAGGATGCCGTGGTGGCGCATAGTCCGCCTATTTATAAGAACAAGCGGCTCAAGTTTTATTTTACCTCGCAGATTGGCACCAAACCGCCGCAATTTGTAATCATGAGTAACAGCTCCAAGGGGGTTCATTTTTCCTACCAGCGTTATCTGACCAACCGCTTTCGGGACGGACTGGGTCTGGACAAGGTGCCGGTGCAGATTGTTATTCGTGATAAGAATCGCGATAAAGAAGAGAAGAAATAAGTTCGTTTTTGTTTCGGTGGCAAGAAATCAAGATTAACTCAAAAACAATTCACAGGAGGAGAACTCATGGGCAAGGAACAGAACACCAAAAAAGAAGCAAAGAAAGAACCTGCGAAGAGCATGAAGGAAAAAAAGGCAGCAAAGAAAGCAAAAAAAGAAGATAAGAAGGGGCAAATGCCATAAAGAGTATGAATGGTCAGCAACAAAATAATCCTTTGCATGGCATCACCCTTGAGATGATTCTCGCCCGTCTGCTGGAGAAGTATGGTTGGGAAAAAATGGGCAGAAAAATCAAGATACAATGTTTTATCAGTGAGCCAAGCATCAAGTCCAGTCTGGTCTTTCTGCGAAAAACCCCCTGGGCCAGGAAAAAGGTTGAGGACTGGTATGTCCGTAATTTTGTCAAAGACTGGAAGGGGGGTCAGAAATAAAAAGGATATTCTTGAGAGTCGAGCCATTCTATCCTCAATAAGGTTTAGAAAAATTGTCCATATGTGAGATTATGCTTTATCATATTTTGAGGCAAGATTTAAATTTACTCTGACCCCCTTTATTTTTGTAGGAGCTCTCCCCTGTGAGCGATAGGGGCGGCATGGGAAAATGGTCGCCCCGTATCGCCCGGAGGGCCGGGCTCCTACATATAACATCCAACAATATTCAACATCATCTCATCGGGTACATCCACGTTTTTTCGCTTATCCTCCTGCAACCCGTCGTCAGTGGATTGGGTGACATGTCTTGTATTATCAGTTGTGAAATTGTTTTGGTCGCCGATTAAGGCCAGCCATCACCGAGGAGCTGGGTTATGTTTAAAAACTCCTTTCGTCTCCTATCGTTTATGAACAAACAGTGAAAACAGATCGTAAATATCAGCCCTGTGTCCAATCATGTAGATCTTGATCAGTTTCCCGACAGAATCAATTTTGTAGATTATACGATAGCGCTTTATTCTGTATGTCAGAAATTCTGAGAGCTCATTTTGCAGGATTTTGCCGGCATAAGGGCTTTCTGCCAGGTCCTTCATGCCGGCCCTGAGCTGCTTGCGGATTTCGGGATGAAGACTGGTAAAAGCTTCAGCAGCGGTGGGAGCGAGTTGAATGCGATAGCTCAAGCAATATCCTCAAGATCAACAAAGGATTTTCCGTCTTTTTCCTCTTTAATGGAGGTACGGAGTTGAGTCATGACATCTTCATCAGCCAGTATGGCAAGAGTTTCCCTTATAGATTCATACTGCTCCATGGAAAGCATTACAGTTTCCGGAACTCCATTTTTTGTTATGGCGATCGTGCTGTCTTTGTCGTGAATGTCTCGGACCACATCCAGCAGTTTTGCTTTTGCCTGTGTGATCGGCAGGTATGTATCTATCTGCATGCTTCCCTCCCGGTTCTTTGAATGAGTATAAATTCAGAATAATGGTCATTTTTATTATTGTCAATGCGTTGTAAAATAAAAAGGAAATTATCGGGAATCAATGGGGAATATTCAGTACAAACCACGTTGACTCATATGTACAAAAGGGTCAGCTAGCTCTTGCACATAATTGACAATGTCAGCCTCTGGCCTGGGTCATTGCCTTCTGAAAGGACTCGGCGGAACGCCGGATCACGTCGTCGGAGACGCAGAAGGCCAGCCGGAAGTAACCAGGAACACCAAATCCACGGCCCGGAACGGCCAGAATCTTGTGTTCCTGGAGGATGGCGCAAAAGGCCACATCGTCAGCCAGGGGAGACTTGGGGAAGATATAAAAAGCGCCCTTAGGGGGCACAAAATCATAGCCTGCCTCGGTGAGGATCCTGCAGAACAAATCCCGCCTGCGGGTGTAGATGGAGCTGTCGATGCTCACGTCCTGGAGTCTGGCCACCACCCGCTGCATAAGGGCCGGGGCATTGACAAAGCCCAGGATGCGGTTGGCGAGAGTGAGTGCGCCCAGCAGAGCAGACTTGTCTTCAATCTCCGGATGGACAGCCAGGTAGCCGATGCGTTCACCCGGCAGGGAAAGCTCTTTGGAGTAGGAAGAGAGAACAATGCTGTTCCTGGTAGCCAGAAAGGCGCTCGCCACCAAGTGATTGTCAAAGACAATCTTGCGGTAGGGCTCATCGGCAATGAGGTAGATGGTGGTTCCGAGTCTGTTGCCGGCTGACTCCAGTAGTTTGCCAAGCCCGTTCAGAGAGTCCTGTGAATAGATCTGGCCCGTGGGGTTATTGGGTGAATTGATGAAAATAGCCTTGGTCTTGTCGGTGATAGCC
>DCUN01000098.1:0-46310 GCA_002327225.1 Desulfobulbaceae bacterium UBA2213 | reverse complement strand
ACAAAATAGGGGGCCAGGAGGATGACCTCATCACCCGGGTTCAGGAGTGATTTCATGATGATATTGATGGCACCGGCTGCCCCGCAGGTCATGAGCATGTCAGCAAAAGAGATCGTAACCCCTTGTTCGACCGAGAGTTTAGCAGCTAACGACTCTCGAACCCATGGATAGCCGCCATTGGGCATATAGGCGTGGACACCGGGCGACTGGTCGGCAACAATTTCCTTGATCACGGTGGTGAATTCAGGCGGCGGCGGCACATCGGGATTGCCCAGGCTGAAATCAAAGACGTTTTCAGCCCCAAACCTGGCCTTCATTTTTGTCCCTTCCTCAAACATCTTGCGAATCCAGGAGGATGTTTGAGAAAAAGATCGCATCTTTTCGGAAATAGGCATTTTTTCCCTTTGTCTTGTGTTTCGGTTATCGTTTTTTGAAATATTCGTAGGCGACATTAATTTCCTTCATCTTCTCTTCCGCAACTCTACGGAACTCATCGCCAAGGTGTCCTACTTTGTCTGGATGATACTTCATGCTCAGGGCTCGATAGGCCTTCTTGATTGTCTCCATGTCAGCCCCTGGCTCCAGGCCGAGCACTGCATAATAGTGGGCCGATGAATCCGGGTGAGCAGCGCCCGGCTTTTGCCGGTACATGTATTTTGCCTCAATGGTCCGTTGATCATAGGCAGAGATCTGCAGGTAGGCGGCAATATTGCGGGCCACTCCAAGCTCTGCTTCTGAGACCTTGCTCTTGGTGTAGAGGATCTGATAAACTAGCTCCAGCAGGATCAACCGTGGTTCATAGGCAAAGGTTGTCCTGAATTCCTGGAGCAGGGACTCCAGGGGCTGGCTTGCGGTAACGGCCTCCTTGATCAGATCCTTGACCCAGAACATCTGGGCCTGAGAGTAGCGGAGATGAACCTGGAAAAAACGCTGGATGGTGGAGATCTCTTCCTTGGTAATGTTACCGTCGATCTTGGCAATATTGATCAGGATCTGGATCAGCAGCCAGACAAAACGATTATGGCTTTCGCTCTGCGATGCCTCATAGCTTGAAACCTTATTCCGTACCCAGTAGGAGAAGCCCCAGAAGATGGCGACGAAGATGAGAATGCCTGCCAGGCCGGAAAAGATGAGCGCACCTACAAAATTAAGCAGGGCTGGAGCACCTCCGGTGAGCAGGATGATGAGACCCAGGATCAGCAGGCAGCCGCCGCAACCAGGTTGTTTATGTTGTTGATAGGGCATTGTTTTAATTTGTTTTGGGGTTAGCTGTTCTCTTTTCCCTGGAAGAGGGCGTCGACAAACTCATTGGGGTCAAAGTCGCGCAGGTCTTCGAGTTGTTCACCAATGCCGATAAAACGAATGGGGATCTTCAGTTCGCGGCAGATATTGACCACGATCCCACCCTTGGCTGTGCCGTCCAGTTTGGTCAGGGTCAGGCCGGTAATGTCAACCGTGGCGTTAAAGAGTTTGGCCTGTGAGATGGCATTCTGACCGGTGGTGGCATCGAGGATCAACATGACCTCGTGGGGGGCGCCTGGTATCTTTTTGCCGATAACCCGTTTGATCTTTTTCAGTTCTTCCATCAGGTTGACCTGGGTATGAAGCCGTCCTGCCGTGTCAATAATGATCACGTCATGATTTTTAGCCAGGGCCACATCCAAGGCGTCAAAGACCACGGAAGAAGGGTCGGCACCCTCATGCTGCGAGACCACCTGCACATTATTGCGCTCTCCCCAAATCTTTAACTGGGCGACCGCTGCCGCCCGGAAGGTGTCTGCTGCCACCAGCAGCACGGACTGCCCTGCCTGGGTGAACTTATGGGTCATCTTGCCGATGGTTGTGGTCTTGCCCACCCCATTGACCCCGACCACCATTATGATAAAAGGGCCTTGGTCAGGCATGACCAGTTCGGCTGGTTGGTCTGAGTTTATGATAAAGGAACGAATTTTCTCCTTGAGCACTTTCTTTAACATTTGCGGGTCGGAAAGTTCCTGGCGTTTGACCTTGCGGCGGGCGACGTCCAGTAGCTCCTGGCTGGTATTTACCCCCAGATCGGCGGTTATCAGGATCTCCTCCAGGTCGTCCAGAAGTTCCTGGTCGATTTCTTTTTTGCCAAGAAAGAGGGTGTCAATGCGATAAACGAAAGACTCTTTGGTCTTGGTCAGTTGCTGAGAGAGCCTATGGAAGAGGGAACTGGAATTTTTACCGGAATTTTCGTCGGAATTTGGCTGCTTTTCTGTGCGATCAGGCAGGGTCTGTGCTGGCGGAGCAGGCTCTGCAGGTGTGGCGGCTTCCTCCGTATGTTCTGGCTGGCTGCTCTGTTCTTGATCTGGGAGCGGAATCTGCCCTTCTTTCTTGCCAAATTTTTTCTTGAACCAGCCGAGCATAAGGGATTCCTTTAAGACATTTCAAGCGTCTTTGTTGAGATGTTACGGTTTTCTGATGGGGATTATTGCTGAAAGAAATATAGTACGGTCAGAAAGGGAAGAAAGCAACAAAAACAGTATTGTCAGAGCCTCCGGCCGGTGTATCCTCCAGGTTTTTGTTTGCTTTTACAGATATCAGGATTACTGTAGGAGTCAAGATTGTGTCATCGTGTTTCGGGGATAAGCCTGCTGGCTTAATTTCCTTTGTGACGCCTAGAAATAAACATGATCCTTATAAAAGTAAACGTTTGTCTTTTTTCATAGAGTTCATATTACAGGATACAGGAGGAAGTACAATGTCGAGTTCGTGTGGAACAAGCAGTTCCTGCTCAAGCAAGTCTTGTGGCAGTCAGGAATCACAACAGGCCCGGATGGCTCAGCAGGACAATGCCATTACCCGCTCCCTGGGGAAAATAAAGCACAAGATTCTGGTCATGAGCGGCAAGGGCGGTGTGGGAAAATCGACTGTTTCTGTTAATCTTGCCCTGGGCCTTGCCAAAAGAGGCCATCAGGTGGGGCTTATGGATGTGGATCTCCATGGCCCGGATGTTATCCGGATGTTGAATCTGAAAGGGAGCATGGAGCCACCTGCGACCCCGGACGGCTTGGTGCCACCGCTGAAGTATAATGATAATCTCAAGGTCGTCTCGCTCGAATATATGATGAAGGACAGGGACGAGGCCATTATCTGGCGCGGCCCTTTAAAGATCCAGGCTATCCGTCAGTTTGTCGCCGACATGGATTGGGGTGAACTTGATTATCTGATCATTGATGCCCCTCCCGGGACGGGTGATGAGCCTCTGTCCGTGGCCCAGACCATTCCCAATGTCACGGCCGTGGTGGTGACCACTCCTCAGAAGGTTGCCCTCGCTGATGTGCGTAAATCGATTAGTTTTTGTAAGACTGTGAACATGGAGATCACCGGCGTGATTGAGAATATGTCCGGTTTTGTCTGCCCCCACTGTAATCAGACCGTTGATATCTTCAAGACCGGCGGTGGTGAAGAACTGGCCCGCGAGTTTGATCTGCCGTTCTTAGGGCGGGTTCCCATGGATCCGAAGGTGGTAATTGCTGGTGATGATGGGGTGCCCTATCTTTCTTCCGATGCGTTAAGTCCGGCCACCGAGGCCTTTGCCGCAGTGGTGACGGCGGTAGAAAATCGCCTGCCGCCTTTGACCGCAGTAAAAACCACCCTGAAAATGGCGTCTACTGGAAGCAGTTGTGGTTGCGGTACAGGCGGGTGCGATCTCGTCAAGTGTGATTGCTGATTGCATGGTGAGTTGTTTTTGTAAAATGACTGATAGGACATTCCCGAGTGCTTTTATCGGGAATCCCTTGTTGTAAATGCAGCTTGTTATAGATTCCCGCCTATTCGGGAATGAACAGTTCTGGGATTTAATTCGTCATGGTGTAAAAGGCTCTGCAGTAAGGGGTGAGCAGAAAAAGAGGAGCTTTTTGAGCTTCTCGCTTTCTATTTTTTTTATAATTTATTCAGGTAGTTGATGCTATGTTTGTCAAACAATTGACTGTTGGTGTGATGGGTGTCTGCTGTTATATTGTCGGCTGCGCCAAGACGGGCAAGTGTGCGGTGATTGATCCCGGCGGTGATGAAAAGAAGATTCTCGCTGAGGTGGAGCGAGCGAATCTGGTCATTGAGTATATCATTGCTACCCATGGACATCCCGATCATGTCTGCGGGAACATGCGGATTAAGGAGGCCAGCGGCGCGCCCATTGTTATGCATGAGGCGGATGCGGTATTCTTTGCCCGGCCGGAGGTGGTGAAATATTTTTCCATGCTCGGGCTTGAGGCCTCACCTCCAGCCGATATCCAGGTCCTGGATGGTGACGTAATTACCATTGGCGAGGAAAAACTGCAGGTGATCCATACCCCGGGACATACCCCGGGCGGTATCTGTCTCTACAATGTCCCGGATCTTTTTACCGGTGATTCCCTCTTTGTCGGTGGTCTTGGCCGCACTGATTTCCCTGGTGGCTCCCATGAAGAGTTGATGGCATCGATTCGTACGCAACTGCTGACCCTGCCACCGGAGACGGTTGTCTGGCCAGGACATGGCTATGGCGGTAACCGCTCCACCATCGCTGAAGAAAAAAGCTCAAATCCTTATATCCGTTAAGGCCAATAAACGTAATCTCTGAACCTCTAACCTCTGGTACTCCCATGCGTGAAATTGTTCTCGGCACAGCCGGCCATGTTGATCATGGTAAGACCAGTCTGGTCAGGGCCCTGACCGGTATTGAGACAGACCGGCTCAAGGAGGAAAAAAAACGTGGAATTACCATTGAGCTGGGTTTCGCCTATCTGGATCTTCCTTGCGGCCATCGCCTTGGCATTGTCGACGTTCCCGGCCATGAAAAATTTGTCAAGAATATGGTTTCCGGGGTCATGGGCATGGATCTGGTCGCCTTTATCGTGGCGGCTGATGAGGGGATCATGCCCCAGACCAGGGAGCATTTTGAGATCTGTCGGCTGCTTGGGGTAAAAGAAGGCATCATTGTTCTCACCAAGAAGGATATGGTGGAGGCTGAGTGGCTGGATCTGGTGGAAGAGGAAGTGCGGGATTTTTGTGCAGGGAGTTTCCTCGAAGATGCTCCTCTGGTGCGAGTTTCATCCATCACCGGCGAGGGGATTGCCGAGCTGAAAACGGAGCTGGATCGTTTTGTCGCCAGGCAGGAACTCAAAGAAGTGCATGGGCCATTTCGTCTACCGGTGGATCGAATCTTTGCCATGAAAGGTTTTGGGGCGGTGATTACCGGGACATCTATTTCCGGACGCATTGCCATCGGTGAAGAATTGCGTTTTTACCCCTCTGAGCTGACCGCCAAGGTGCGCGGCCTGCAGGTTCATTCCCAGTCCGTGGAAGAGGTTGAGGCCGGGCATCGCACAGCCATCAATCTGCAGGGTGTTGATACCGCAATTATTGAACGAGGGATGGTGGCGGCCACTCCTGGCTGCCTGCAACCAGGGTTTATGCTTGATTGCGATTTCCTCTATCTTGCCGCCAATGAAAAACCGCTCAAACACCGAACCAGGGTACGCATCCATCTGGGGACAGCTGAGGTCATGGGCCGAATATCCCTGCTGGATCAGGATGAATTAATGCCGGGACACATGGCGGCAGTCCAGCTCCTTTTCGAGGTGCCTGTTGCCGTCTGGCCCGGTGACCGCTATGTAGTGCGCAGTTATTCTCCGGCCACGACCATTGGCGGCGGCAGGGTGCTGGGAAATCAGCCGGCACGGAAGAGGAAACGGGCCACAGACGAAGATCAGAATCACAATAGTGCCGTCTTCCAGATCCTGCAAGAGGGAACCGTCGAAGAGCAGATCCTCCTTTTTCTTGAGGAGAGTTCTACCATCGGGTTGACTGCCGATGAACTCTCCATTCGTCTCGGGCTCTTTGGGAAGCAGTTGAAAAAAGTGATGACGGGCCCGCTTTCCACCCGCAAGGTGGTGGTGGTTGATTCCGCGACCCAGCGCTATCTGGCCAGGACGGTGAGTGACCGGGTGGAAGAGTCCATGCTCGCCAACCTTACCGGCTTTCATCGAGACAATCCTCTGCGAAGCGGCCTGTCGAAAGAAGAGTTGCGTTCAAGTCTTGGCAAGCGGGTAGAGCAGAAGGTCTTTCAGTTCTGTCTGGGGGAGCTGCAGAAAAAAGAAATGGTGGTTCAGGAGGAGTCGGAGGTGCGACTTACCAGCCACCGGGTGGCTCTGCAGGCCGACGAGAAAGCCTTGCAGCACGATCTGGAGAAGTGGTACCTGCAAAAGGGGCTGGCCACGGCCACCATCCGTGAGAGCGGAGAACATTTTGCTGACACTCCGGAAACCATGGTCAAGGAGGTGATGGCTTTGCTGCTGCGTCAGGGCAAGCTGGTCAGGATCAATGAGAGCCTTTATTATCACGCTGACACCATTAACAAACTGGCCCAGGATCTCACTGTCTTCATCAATCGGGAAGGGGATATCGATGCCCCGCGATTCAAGGAACTGACAGGGCTTACCCGCAAATTTTCCATTCCCTTGCTGGAATATTTTGACAGGATCAAATTGACTATCCGGGTTGGCGATACCCGGATCCTGCGTAAAAAAGTCTCTTAGAAAAGGCTGTGTGGGGCAGGCAGCACTCAATATCATTTGTAAGTGGAGGAAAGTATCATGCAAGCCCTTGTTGCTGTTGTTATGGGTTCCAAGAGTGATTGGCCGACCATGGAGGCCGCGACAGAGATCATGGATAAACTTGAAGTGCCGTATCATGTTGAAGTCGTCTCGGCCCATAGAACCCCGGACAAGTTAATGGCCTTTGCCGGTTCGGCTGTTGAGCGCGGCTTTAAAGTCATTATCGGTGGAGCCGGTGGAGCAGCCCATCTGCCCGGAATGATAGCCGCCAAGACACGATTGCCGGTATTGGGGGTTCCGGTACAGAGCAAGGCCCTGTCTGGTATGGACAGTTTATTGTCTATTGTCCAGATGCCCAAGGGGATTGCTGTCGGCACACTGGCAATCGGCACAGCGGGTGCTTTTAATGCCGGCTTGCTTGCCTGTCAGATCCTGGCAAATAATGATACTGACTTGGCCGGCCGTCTCGATGCCTTTCGTGATGAACAGACCAGAACGGTAGTGAATAACCCGGACCCCAGGGAAGTGTAATGACGAACAACAGTAAAAAAGTCTGGGTTCTGGGTGATGGCCAGCTTGGTGCCATGCTCTCGTATGCCGGCCGACCGCTGGCGATAGAAGTCTGTCCGGTGGATATCATGGTGCCGACAGATGAGATCCTGCCGCTAGCTGCGAGTGATATCATTACCGCAGAACGGGAGCAGTGGCCGGAATCCCCGCTCAGCCTGCAGCTCAGCTCCCATCCGAATTTTGTAAACCGCTCCGTCTTTGGCCGCCTTGCTGATCGTTACAGCCAGAAAAGTCTGCTCGATGCGTTACATATCGCCACAGCCCCCTGGGAACTGGTTGATGACAACACTGATCTTGGCAGGCTCTATGGAAAATATGGTGAGCATGTGCTGATGAAACGTCGTATCGGCGGCTATGACGGAAAAGGCCAATATTGGTTAAGGCAGGCAGAGGGGAGCCAGATCCCGGCAGCGTGGCGCAATGTGTCTATCGCCGAACAAGCCATAGACTTTGCTGAAGAAGTCTCTCTTGTGGGCGTGCGAACCCGCCAGGGCCAGTGTTACTTCTATCCATTGACGCTGAATCTGCATCAGGACGGCATATTGAGGGCCTCGATTGCCCCTCGTGAGCGTTTGTCGGCCTTACAGCCTCAGGCCGAAGCCATGCTGAGCTCTATCATGGAGAGCCTTGAGTACGTCGGGGTCATGGCCATGGAGTGTTTTCGTGTCGGCAATCAACTGCTGGTCAATGAGCTGGCGCCCAGAGTCCATAATTCAGGGCACTGGACTCAGGCCGGAACCCATATGGACCAGTTTCAACTGCATTTAAGGGCGCTGTGCGAACTGCCCATCATGCCGCCTCAGGTGAATTTCCAGTGTGTCATGGTCAATTTGATAGGCCTTGAAAAAGATGACCGCTGGCTCAGCCTGGCTAATGCTGAACTCTTCTGGTACAATAAAGAAGTCCGTCCCGGTCGTAAGGTCGGGCATCTGACGCTGTCGGTTCATGAAGGAGAGATGCTGGAATCCAGTATTATGGCCCTGAAAGCCTGGATGCCTGCCCACTATCAGGCGACGCTGGCCTGGATCCTGGATGAATTTTCCTGAAGCAGTCCTGCCCCGGTTGTTTCGTGACTTACAGATTGTTTTCTTGTTTTTTAATTCGAAAATAATCTGCGAAAGTCACTTGTCCCGTTCATCGGGGTTAGCGTCTCACACCACCTGCTTACAAGGCTCTCTTGCCGGGAGACCACATCCGTCTCGAATTCCTCACGTGTCAGAGCTTGGTCAAAGGAGAGTGGCGCTCTTATGAAACAGGTAATCACGACAGAAAAACAACCCATCAAACTCTGGCTTGACGATATTGATGCGGGGGCCTTCGAACAGGCGAGAAACCTCGCCAATCTTCCTTTTATTTTTCAACATGTTGCTGTAATGCCGGATGCCCATCAGGGCTATGGCATGCCCATCGGCGGGGTGATGGCCTCGGAAGAGGTGGTGATCCCCAATGCCGTCGGGGTGGATATCGGTTGCGGCATGTGTGCGGTGCGCACCTCGCTTGCCACCCTCTCCACTGAGCAATTGAAAGGGGTGCTGGCGGAGGTCAGAAGAACGGTTCCTTTGGGCTTCAGCCATCATAAAAAGAAGCAGGATCCACGCCTTATGCCCAAGTCAGAGGTCTCTCTGGATCAGCTGACCATTGTTTCCAGGGAGTATCAGTCCGCACTCACCCAGCTTGGGACCCTGGGGGGTGGAAATCATTTCATTGAGATCCAGAAGGGAGATGACGGGCGTATCTGGCTTATGGTCCATTCCGGCAGCCGCAATATCGGCTTCAAGGTTGCCAACTATTATAATCAACTGGCGGTGACCCTGAACAGGAAACTGGGATCCAACATTCCCAAAAGCTGGCAGCTGGCATTCCTGCCCATCAGCAGCGTCGAGGCTCAGACCTATCTGCAGGAAATGCGCTACTGTGTTGCTTTTGCCTTTGCCAATCGGAAGATGATGATGGAGCGGGTCAAGGACGCCCTGATGTCCGTGGTGCAGCCGGTCTTCTTTGAGCCGATGATCAACATTGCCCATAATTATGCGGCCCTGGAGATCCATTTTGGCAGAAATGTGCTCGTCCATCGCAAAGGGGCAACCAGTGCCAGGATCGGGGAAATCGGCATTGTCCCTGGCTCGCAGGGGAGTCCCAGCTATATCGTGAGGGGCAAGGGAAACCCTGAAAGTTTTGAGTCGTGCGCCCATGGCGCTGGTAGAAAAATGGGCCGCAAGCAGGCCCAACGGCAGCTTGATCTGGCCCAGGAAAAGAAACGGCTGGATGATCAGGGAATCATCCATGCCGTCCGTTCAGTAGGCGATCTTGATGAGGCGCCAGGCTCCTATAAGGACATTGAAGAGGTGATCGAAAATCAGCTCGATCTGGTGGAGGTACTGGTGGCTCTGCGTCCACTGGCAGTGATCAAGGGGTGATATCTTTTTTTGGTGACACACGGGTTCTGCGGTTGTAATTATTCTTTGCGCTCATTCAAAAGTGATATCCTTGTGGACTTAATTCCGCCGTTAACTTTTTGATGATCTGACTTTATTTATATTATTTTGTCGTTTTTTTTGTTATTTGTCTGCATATCTAAGTATCACTTCTCACCCTGTCAATAATTTATAAACATCATCCAGGCTGTCTTGCACTATGAAGCATACCCCTGAAGAACCGATTCGTCGCAGGATACTGGTACCTTTGTCCCTGACCATTGTGGTACTTTTCTCCACCTTTATCTTCAGCACGTATCACATCCGCGCCGACCAGAACCTGATCGACATGCGCCACAACTACGAGGTCACCCAGGCCTATATCGATGTGTCACAGGCCCAGCGTGAGACCTTGCTGCTCAATCTTATAAGCGAGATCTCGCGCGACACCCAGCTGCGCCAGGCGATGATAACCAAGGACCGAGACACCCTTTATCAGCACTCCCTGCCGCTGTTCAATAAGCTCTTTAAGGCCCACGGAATCTCGCACTTTTACTACTATACGCCGGCTGCTAGGACCTTGCTCCGGGTTCACAGGCCAGATGAGTGCGGCGATCAAATGGAGCGCATCACATTTTTACAGGCGGCGCACAGGCAGAAATTTGCCTATGGGCTGGAACTCGGTAAATTCGGCATGCTAAGCTATCGGGGCGTTTTTCCGTGGAAGGTGGAAGGTACGTTGATCGGGTATATCGAGCTGGGGATCGAAGTCGATTACGTCCTCAAACAACTGCAGTCGATTGTCAAGAAAGACTTTCTGATCACCATTAACAAAGACCAGCTTGATCGTGAATTGTGGCAACGTGGCCGGAAGCAATCCAGCCGCTCGCATAACTGGGACTTATTCAGCGACCAGGTGCTTGCCTATCAAACCCTGCCTGATTCCAGTAACCTGGATACAATAAAGCTGTTGAACTTGAAGAGTCTTGTTGGGGAGGATGAATACAGCGACATTGTCATTGGTCAGCAGGTCTATCGTATCAAGGGCTTTCCACTGTTGAACTTTTCAGACCAGTTGATTGGCGGCTTGTATGTGATGCATAACATCACGCAGCAGACAACTTCCTTCAAGGCGTTCCTTGTACCGATTATTCTGGTGAGTGCCAGTTTGTGCCTGGTGTTGTTTTTCTTCGCTTATACCGTGCTGGGCACTATGGATCAGAGCTTAAGGGTCACCCGGCAACGCCTCAAAGATGAAGTCGATAACGTCACGCTGGCCAACCGGCAACTGGAAGAGGAAATCGGTCAAAGGCGCCTGGCCGAATTGAAATTGCAGCTTCTCAACCAGACACTTGAAGAGCGGGTGGCGCAGCGTACGGTGGCTCTGGAAAAGGTGAATCGAGAGCTGCAGGAAACACAAGCCACTATTCTGCATCAGGACAAAATGGCCTGTATCGGTCAGCTTGCCGCCGGAATCGCCCACGATATCAACAACCCAATCGGCTTTGTCAGTCATAATCTTGTCACTTTTGAGCGTTACCTGGAGCGTCTGAACCAATTCTTTGCCCTGCAGATAGGACTGATCAAGAGCCGAGGCGATAACGAGATGGTTGCCGCCTGCATGAAAGGGCGGCAGGATTTCTGTATCGATAAGATGCTGCGTGAGATGCCTGTAATGCTGGCGGAATGCCGTGAAGGCACCACCCGCATCAGTCAGACCGTACAGGGTCTGCGCAACTTTTCGAGCAAGGAGATCGCGCGGCGCGAACTCACCGATCTGCATCAATGTATCGACAGCACCCTTACAATCATTCGTCACGAGCTGCGCTCCAAGATCGAAGTCGTACGTAATTACGGGGAGATTCCCCGGATTTGCTGTTTCGTCGGGCAGATGAACCAGGTGTTTCTCAATTTGTTCATCAATGCCACCCAGGCCATTGCCGAACAGGGGAAGATCGATATTAAGAGCTGGGCTGAAGACAAAAATATTTACATCGCCATCAGCGATAACGGCTGCGGCATCTCTCCCGACAAACTCGAACACATCTTCGAACCCTTTTTCACCACCAAAGAGATCGGTGCCGGCACCGGTCTCGGCCTGAGTATTGTCTACGACATTGTCACCCGCCATAAGGGTAGCATCAATGTTGTCAGCAAGCCTGGCGAGGGAACCACTTTTACCCTGTGCCTGCCCATTGATCTGAGAGCAAAACCACGTGAGCCGAACGCAGCGCCCCCGTTCTCAGCAAATCTGATCCGATCCGAGAATGGAGACCACCGTGGCTGAGAAACAAACCCGCCTTCTCTATGTGGATGACGAAGCGGCCTACCGCAATATTTTTTGTCGGGAAATGGGGGAGGATCAACGGTTTTTGATTGAAACTGCTGCCGATGGTCCGACCGCCCTGCGTATGCTCGAAACCGAGCGTGCCGACATCGTCCTCACCGATCTGAGCATGCCCGGCATGGATGGCATCGCCCTGCTGCAGGAAATTCACCGGCGCTATCCCGATATTTTCGTCTTGATTCTCACCGGTGTCAATTCGGCCCATGAAGCGGTCCGTGCGATGAAGGCGGGGGCCTACGACTATATCCTCAAGCCGTTTGATATCACCACGCTGCAGATGCAGCTGGAAAAAATCCTCCAGCATCGCCGTCTGCTCGACAATAACAAAGACGGGCAAAGCGAGGCCCATTTTGAACAGCTGATCGGCCAGGACCCCGCCATGTACGAACTGTTCGAGGGAATCAGGCGCATCGCCCCGACCAACATCACCGTCCTGATTCGCGGTGAAAGCGGCACCGGCAAGGAACTGATAGCCGCTGCCATTCACGCCCGCAGTAGCCGCCGGGAGCAGATATTTGTCCCGGTCAACTGCGCCGCCCTCACCGAGGGCCTCATCAACAGCGCCCTGTTCGGCCATGAAAAAGGTGCTTTTACCGGTGCGGGAGCCCGCAAAATCGGCTTTTTTGAGCTCGCCCAAGGCGGCACCATCTTTCTCGACGAAATCGGCGAGATTCCTCAGCAGACCCAGATCGCCCTGCTGCGGGTGCTCGAGCTGGGCACCTTTCACCGGGTCGGCGGCACCGAAACCATCCGGGTCGATACCCGCATCATCTGTGCCACCAACAAAGACCTGGCGGCCGCCATGCGCGAGAAAACCTTCCGCGAGGATCTCTTCTATCGGCTCAATGTCGTCACCCTCACCGCGCCGCCCCTATGTGAGCGACAATCCGACATCCCGCTGCTCGTCAACTTTTTTCTGCGCAAGTTCAACCGCGAGAGCGGCGGGCAGATCAGCTCCGTCGACCAGGGCACTATGAACCGGCTCTGTGCCTACCGCTGGCCGGGCAACGTGCGCGAGCTGTCCAATGCCGTCGCGCGCGCCGTGGCCTTCTGTCCCGGCAGCGAACTATGTCTCGAACATTTTCCCGATGAACTGCGGCAGGCTGTTGTCGGTGCGCAAGACTTCTCCCTCCAGCTGAACTCCAGCTCCCTGCCCCAAATTGAAGCCGAAGTGATCAGCAAAGTCCTTGAAGAAAAACACTGGAACCTGTCGCAGGCCGCCGAGGCCCTCGGCATTGCCCGGGGCACCCTCTACAGTAAGATCAAGCATTACGGCTTTGAAAAAAGCTGATTCGTAACCACGACAGCCAGGGCTTGTTCTTGACCTGCCGACTTCCCCTGTTGAAAATTGAACAGCCGCCGTGCGCGGCCACCTCCCGTCACAGCCCCTTCTTCTCATGATCAGACCAAATTGTTCGCCAGCTGTCGAAATTTGAACAATTCTTTTGTTCCAAAAATAATACTTAAAAACCAGCAAGTTAAGCTTTTAATGACGCCCTTGGTGTTGATAGTTGAACACTGACGGCATGGCCTGAAATCGGCACGAATCCAAATAATGTTCCATAATATATTGATTTTAAACGATAAATAGTTTTTTTGCAGATTGGCATCAAAATTGCATATAATGAAGCAAAAGCCAAAATCCTTGTTTTCTGCTGATTGTTTTGGTGGATTAAGACAATAAAGAGTGGCAAAAAACGACAAACATTCTGTGGATATATACGATTAAGGAGGTGATGAGCAGCGGTTGTCCGTATTTTAGAATGTATGATGTCATTGAAGGTTTGAGTGTGGGGACATAATATTTGTTATAATTTTTTGGAGGTTAGAATGAAAAAGACATACACGTTCATCGGCGCAGCCGTATTTGCGCTTGCTTTGAGCGCCCAAGGAGGGCATGCCGCAAAACCGGTGAAATGCACAGATACCGATCTTGACGGTTACGGCGATCCCGGATTATCTGTGTGCCCGAATGGCAGCGCTACGGACTGCAATAACAACAACAATACCATTTATCCCGGCGCAACCGAGATTTGCGGCGATGGCATTGATCAGGATTGCAACGGATCCGATCTGGCCTGTCCAACAACATGCACGGATACTGACAACGACGGCTATGGCAGCCCAGGTTCAGCCACTTGCACGAAAGGCAGCGCTACGGACTGCAATAACAACAACAACACCATTTATCCCGGTGCCACCGAGATCTGCGGCGACGGCATTGACCAGGATTGTAACGGGTCCGACCTGAGCTGTACCACCAATCCTCATGCCGGCATCACCGGCACTTTTACCACTCCGGCCCAAGTAACGGCCAAATGTCTGACATGTCACGATGGCGACGGCTTTCAGGCCATGAACTCGCTGCATGGCATGATGCCAACCTTATCCCCGAAAGTAACCAATAGTCCCGGGCTCAGCCAGAAATTAAGTGAAATCAATACCTTCTGCAGCTATCCCAATCCAGCTATGGCCGGGGCGGCCTGTCTGACCTGCCATCCTACTCTCGGCAAGTTTGAAAATGTGACATCAGCCGATCTCGATTGTCTGGCCTGTCATAATGACGCCTACAAACGCTCCTGGCCGGGTGATCCTGATCCTGCCAATTGGGACACAGTTGTTGACTGGCAGGGAACCACCAAGACCTATAAGCCATCTGACAAGGATGCCAACGGCGAATTCTTTGTCACCTTTAACTGGACCGCCATGCCCGGACTCACCGCCCTTGATCTGATTAAAGGCGTGCACCGGCCAACCACCACCACCTGCCTGAGCTGTCATGCCAAGGCCGGCGGCGGTGACTGGGTCAAACGCGGCGATATAGGTCTGAACAGCGCCAATCCAACCAGCAGCCAGGATGTCCATCTGGCCTCAGTCGCCAATGGCGGTGGCGGCCTGAGCTGTTCCAGCTGTCATACCCCCACCAATCACCAGATCCCCGGTCGTGGTATTGATCTGCGGCCAACAGAAGGCGGTTCGGTGAAGACCTGTGTTGAGTGTCATACCGGCATGGACACGGGTGGTCATGCTGCTTCCGGCAGGCGGAGTGAGCCCGATCGGCATGTTGCACGTGTCGCCTGTCAGGCCTGTCATATTCCAGCCTTTGGTAAGGGCGGCGCCACTGAGATGTCGCGTGACTGGACCAGTCCTACGTGGAATCAGGCCCTGTGTGGTGGTCAGGGCGCCTGGGCCGGCCATGAAATCAAGGTAGCCAATGTGGCTCCTGATCATGTCTTCTTTGATGGCACCAGTTATATCTACAAACTGGGTCAAGTCCTTCCCACCACCGTTGATCCTATCAGTGGTTCTATCATGCAGGCTGATGCCAAAGGTAGTATTAATGGCATCCTGGGAATCAGCAAGCTCGTGCCGATCAAGCGTCATAAATCCAAAATGGCGGTCATGAGTTCCGGCACCAATACCGGCAAGGTCATTCCCTATGACGTAGTCTGGCAGTTCAAGACCGGTCTCTCAAATGAAGCGGCCGAAAGGGGCAAGACCTATGCCGGATTCACCGGAAGTCATGAGTGGAAGTGGCTGGAAACGGAAATGGCCATTAACCATGGCGTCAGCCCGGCCGCCAGTGTGGCTGCCTGTACCAGCTGTCATCATGCCAGTAAAAACTTCCTGATTACTACCACGACCAAGCTCGATAAACTCGGCTATGCTTTGAAGGATGCCGACAAGAACGGCGTGGTCAATGCGGCGGACAAGGCCATTATCTGCAGCCAGTGCCATTTGGAAAAGGCCTTCAAGGCTACCTGGGAGCAGATGCATGCCCATACCGCGAAGGGTTCCGGCATCGGTTGTACCTTCTGTCATGACATCAAGCGTCCTGAACGCGGTCTGACCGAACCCTGTAACCCTGACGGCACGCAGAACAATGCCGCCATCACCGAGTTTGTGGATACAAATTATTACAATCACTGCGCGCCATAAATAGCGCTCCATAAGCTCTAGCTTAAAAAAAAGGCCACTCCGTAAAGGGGTGGCCTTTTTTTTAAATTTCCTGCGCTGCGAGCTTGAGTTGTTTCAGTGCCTTACAGATAATTTTCTTGTTTTTTTAAGAAAATTATCTGCGAAAGGCACTTATCCCGTTCATTGGGGTTAGTGATGATACCCGTCGAATGGCATTGCAGGAAACAATTCATTCATCACCTCGCTGTTTTTATCCGGCCTCTCGATGCCCGAACCAGGCAGAATAATAGGATTGTGATCGTCAGTTCAGAGTGATGGGTTAGGCGAGGACTCATTCTCATTACCATCTTTGCTCACCCTTCCCCGGTAACTGCGTTTACCCACCGGATAGCTGAAGATCAGTTCCTGCCCTTTTTTTTGTGCCCGCAATCCTCTGCTCAGATGAATCTGGGCCCCACCTTGTCTTCTGTGGACTAAATCGAGTAGCAGTGCAATCTGCCGGAATTGAGGTCTTGCCTCCATCTGCCAGCAGCATTTTTCCAGAATGCGCCGCTGGATGGCAGGGTGGCAGCAGAAAAACTCTTTTGTATCTATCTGAATGGTGAAAGCTGGTGTTTCAGGAGGAACCGGTTGAATGGCGATCACCCTGACTACTTTTTGCCAGGCCTTGTCAGCCATCTCTTCCAGCAGCGCCTCCTCATCAGTCAGGATCTGGGCGGTCTGGAGCAGGGTCTGGTTAATAGATTTGTTGAAGTGGTCTTGCAGATAGGGCAGGAGGTTGAGGCGCACCCTGTTCCGCAGATAGGTGCATTCCAGGTTAGAGCTGTCGATGCAGAAGGGGATCTGCTGTGCTTGCAGATAATGAAGCAGGGTCTCCTTCTTTTCGTGAAGGAGCGGACGGATGATCCTGCCATTTTTGAACTGCATCCCTGACAGTCCTTTCCGGCCGCTGCCGCGAATGAGACGGATCAGAAGCTCTTCGGCCTGGTCATCGGCGGTATGGGCCACGGCGATTACTCGTCCCTGGTATTGCCGGCGGAGTGCCTCCAGTTCACTGTAGCGCAGGGTGCGGGCGGTCTCTTCAATGGATGTTTTCTTTTGCCGGGCCGCAGCTCTGACATCGACACTGATCCGTTCAAATCCTGCTTGCAGCCGGTGGGCCAAAGTCTGCACCAGCTCGATCTCTGCTCCGGTTTCATCCGGTCTCAGGCCGTGATCAATATAGACGGCGATAAATTTGACCTGCGGCAGGACGGAGCAGAGGATATGGAGCAGGGCCACGGAGTCAGGGCCGCCGGAGACTGCAACTATGATAGTGTCGCCGCTTTGCATGGCGGCCCTTGCTGTCACAAGGGCCGCTATGCGATGGCGCAGGATTGCGGGAGGTGTGGAATGTTCCAACGAGGTCTGCTCTGAGCGTTATTGTTTCATGGCTGCTACTAATTTTTGCAGGGAAGACTTGGCATCGCCAAAAAGCATCATGGTGTTGTCTTTGTAGAAGAGTTCGTTATCAATGCCGGCAAAACCAACGCTCATGGAACGTTTGAGGACAATCACCGTCGTGGCCTTTTCCACGTCCAGCACCGGCATGCCGTAGATGGGGCTGCTGGGGTTGTCTTTAGCCGCGGGATTGACCACATCGTTGGCGCCAATCACCAGGACCACATCGGTGGAGGCAAAGTCATCGTTGATGTCTTCGAGTGCAAAAAGCTGATCGTAGGGGACATCGGCCTCGGCCAGCAGGACATTCATGTGGCCCGGCATCCTGCCGGCAACGGGGTGGATGGCGTAGCGGACCTCGACCCCCTGCTCGCCCAGATAGTCACCAAGGTCCCGGGTGGCGTGCTGGGCCTGGGCCGCGGCCATGCCATATCCGGGGACAATGATCAGTGTCCCGGCATTGGCCAGGATCGTGGCCACATCCTCCAGCTCAAATCCCTTCATCGTTCCTGCCGGGCCTTCTCCTGTGTCGTCTGCCGATTCGACCACCTGGCCGAAGGCGGAAAAGAGGACATTGGCAAGGGAACGGTTCATGGCATCGCACATGATCTTGGTCAGGAAGATACCGGAGGCACCGACGAGTGAGCCAGTAATGATCAGGGCGTTATTGTTCAGGGCAAAACCGGTCATGGAGACGGCCAGGCCCGAATAGGAGTTGAGCAGGCAGATGATTACCGGCATGTCAGCCCCACCAATGGGGATAACGGCCAGCACCCCCAGGAGCAGGGATAGGATCAGAATGCCGGAAAAAACGAGCATATTGCCTGGATCCTGGAAGAGAAGCACAGCAAGGGCAAGGGTGGCCAGAAGAATGGCACCATTGATCAGCTGCTGCCCGGGATAGGTGATGGGGCGGGTTGAGATCAACCCCTGAAGTTTTGCATAGGCCATGAGGGAACCGGTAAAGGTCAGTCCGCCGATGATCATGGAGAGCAGGAGGGTGATCAACGTAAAGGAATCAAATTCTGTGCCCAGTACTCGAAACTCAGCCATGGCAACGAGGGCTGAGGCAGCACCGCCGCAGCCGTTAAACAGGGCCACCATCTCGGGCATGGAAGTCATCTTGACCTTGATTGCTGCATAGCCTCCGATGACCGTGCCGATGATTATGCCGATAGTGATCAGAGTGAAGCCATGGAGCCCGGGGGTAGTCAAGGTTATGCCGATGGCCGCACCCATGCCGATCATGGACAGAAAATTACCCCTTTTTGCCGTGCTGGGAGAACTCAGATATTTGATGCCAAGCATGAAGAGCGTGGCGGATGCAAGATAGATGAGATTGATGCTGTTAATAGACATGGGGTTCACACACTTTTCTGTGGTTTATATGAAAGCAGCTGGCACCATGAACGTATCGAATGACCAAAGGATGCCTCTTTTTGAGCTGAAAGAGAGCCGCTGACGAGGGAAGTTTTTTTTCAGAATAACCTCTATTCTTCTGCCGTTCCTATTTTTTGAACATCTGGAGCATTCGCCGGGTCACCGTGTAGCCGCCAACCACATTGATGGTGGCAAAAATAACGGCCAGAAAGCCGATAAGTGAGACGGAGTTAATTGATTCAGAATGTCCCGTGGCCAGAAGAGCTCCGACGATGGCAATACCGGAGATGGCATTGGAGCCTGACATCAGGGGGGTGTGCAGGGTCGGCGGTACCTTGGCTATGAGTTCCGCCCCGGCAAAGCAGGCAAGGACAAAAATGGTCAAGCCGATGATGATTGTTCCTGTATCCATCTTTTTATTCTCCTTTTATATTTTCGAGTCAGCCATCAGTTTGCTGGTCAGTTCGTGGATCACCCGGCCGCCTTTGGTGACCAGAGAACCACGGGTAATTTCATCCTCCATGTTCATCTTGAAGCCGTTTTCGTCACAGAGATGGAGGAGGAATTTCTCGATATTCCGGGAAAACATCTGGCTGGCATGGAAAGACATGGTGGATGGCAGGTTGGAGTGGCCGACAATGGTCACCCCATGGGCGATAATGGTCTGGCCTGGCTGGGTCAGGGCGCAGTTGCCGCCCATCTCAGCGGCAAGGTCAACGATGACCGAGCCCGGTTTCATGCTTGCCACCTGTTCCTCGCTGATCAGGATGGGTGCCTTGCGGCCTGGAATGAGGGCGGTGGGGATGACCACGTCGGACTTGGCGATGTGCTTGCTGATGAGCTCAGCCTGTTTCTGCTTGTATTCGTCTGACATCTCTTTGGCATATCCGCCGCTCCCGGAACCGTCCTCGCTGATCGGGACCTCAATAAATCTGGCCCCCACCGACTTTACCTGCTCTTTGACCTCCGGCCTGACATCAAAGGCCTCCACCACGCCGCCCAGGCGTTTGGCGGTGGCGCAGGCCATGAGTCCGGCAACGCCGGCACCGAGTACCAGCACCTTTGCCGGGGCGATGGTGCCGGCAGCGGTCATGAGCATAGGAAAGAATCGGTTGATGGTGTCTGCGGCCAGCAGCACGGCCTTGTAGCCTGAAATGGTGCTCATGGAGCTGAGTACGTCCATGGATTGGGCAAGGGAGGTACGGGGGATGATATCGAGACCAAAGGAGGTGATCTGCTTTTCAGCCAGCTTGCTTACCAGCTCATGTCTGAGGGTAGATTGGATGATGGCGATGAGGATCGAGTCGTTCTTCAGCGCCTCGGCCTCCTGCAGGGAGGGCGGCCGCACCTTGACCACACAATCGGCCTGTGCTGTAAGTTCCTGGGCCGAGCTCACCAGGGTGGCACCACATTGCTCGTATTCCTGGTCGCTGTATCCGGCAGCGTTTCCTGCACCTGTCTCAACCAGGATCTCAAACCCTTTTTTAGAGAGACGCTTGATCGAGTCAGGAATAAGCGCGACTCGGTTTTCCCCTTCTTCTCTTTCCTTCAGGACGGCAAGTTTCATCAAGGTTTCTTGTGTTGAGTTTTTTTAATGAAAATATCTGCGGTAGTCAAACGTGGATGGTCAGGATGGTAAAGGATATTTGGTAAGAGCTGCTAAATTCTCCAGCAGCCGGTTGTGGATATTGTCAAAACCGCCATTGGAGAGGATGGCAACCACATCCCCCTCTTTCAGGGTGGTCATGAGATGATCCAGGATCGTGTCGGTGTCATCAAAGGTGCGGGCATCCAGTCCCCGGGCCCGCAGGTCAGAGGCCAGCAGGCTGGATGAAAAAAGTTCTTCTGCCGGAACATTGTCAAGGGGCAGCGGTCTTCTGATCAGGATCAGGTCTGCGGCATCAAAAACGCTCACATAGTCCTGCTGAAAGATGGCCCGCCGGGATGAGTTGGTTCTCGGCTCAAAGACCGTGACCAGCCGCTGGCCCGCATAGGCCTCCTTCAGGGCACCAAGGGTTTCCCGTACCGCAGTCGGATGGTGGGCGAAATCATCGATGACGGTGATACCTGCCTCGACCCCGCGCACCTCCTGGCGGCGTTTGACCCCACCAAAGGCACTGAGGGCGCTGTTGATCTGGGCAGGAGCAAGGCCGATACGGTGCAGGACTGCGGTGATGGCCAGGCTGTTGAGGCAGTTGTGGCGGCCGGGCATACGGACTGTCAGCTCTGCCCACGGTTCACCCTGGTGTCTGACCTTGAACCGGGTCAACCCCTGTTCGGCACGGACATCAGCAAGGGACCATGTCAGATCAGGACTGAATCCATATCCCTGGACTTCACAGGGGGCGCCTGCCACGATCTCTGCCACATTCGGGTCATCGAGGTGGGCCACGATCAGGCCGTCTGCAGGGAGTCCTGCCACGAATTTACGAAAGGTGTGTTTAATGGCTTCGAGATCAGCGAAGATGTCAGCATGATCAAATTCAACCGAGGTGATGATGGCGATTTTGGCCCGATAATGGAGGAACTTTGACCCTTTGTCAAAGAAGGCGGTGTCATACTCGTCGCCTTCCACCACAAAATGGGGGCCATTGCCGAGGCGAAAATTGGCGTCAAATTCACGGACGATTCCCCCGATCATGAAAGAGGGGTCAAGTCCCGCCTGATGGAGCGATGAGGCCAGCAGCGAGGATGTGGTCGTCTTGCCGTGGGTGCCTGCAACCACGAGAGAGGTACGGGAGCTGATAAAGAAATGGGCCAGGGCTTGGGGGAAAGAAAGATAGGGAATGGCTGCCTCTGCAAGGGCGTGGGCCTCAGGGTTCTTACGGGTGATGACATTGCCGACAATGACCAGGTCGGGTCGGGGCGAAAGGTTCTGCGGACCATAGCCGCTGGCCGCCAGAATCCCCTGTCTTTCAAGGAAATCAGACATGGGCGGATAGACCCCGCTGTCGGAACCGGTCACTTGGTATCCGGAGGCCTTCAACATCCCGGCGAGGGCCGCCATGCCGGTGCCGCAGATCCCCATGATATGAATGTGGCGTATATTTCCCGCCGCCACGTTGAGTCTCGGGTCAAGATCCATCATGCCTTGCGCACCGTTTCTTTTATCTTGGTATAGATGGATTCAAAGGTCTGTTCAAAGGTGCTAGGCGTCAAACGGCCGACTTCGATGAATTTGATAGTGATTTCTTTAGCAACCTTCAACAGCGTCTCATCAGAGACGAGTCTGTCGGGCTGGGATTCAACGTTTCTTGCCGGCATGATTTTCTGATAATTTAAATTTAGTGCCTTACAGCTCATTTTCTTGTTTTTTTCACAAGAAAATGAGCTGCGAAAGGCACTTATCCCGTTCATTGGGGTTAATTGACAGGTGATGCGATGTCGGTGGCATTGTATTCAACTCTCTTGTGCCATCTCTGCTGGCGGAAGAAGGCCAATTCGTCACGAAACAGCAGAGGTGGCATGTCAAGAAATAACGGTCAAGCCATTTCTATACCGTTTGATTTTTACTGTAGTTAACAGAGTTTTGCCAGAATAAATTTATGAATATGGTCAGGACGTTCAGAAAATGGTAAATGAATCACTTTTGAAAGCTGTGTTATGTTCGTGTAAGATGAAATTGTGGAGCAGGAAATGGATCAGATGGAAAAACGTGGGTTGATAGGCGACAGTGTCTTGTTTGGCGGTCTGCCGGAAGAGCAGCTTGACGCGGTAGTAGCGATCGCCGTGGAAAAGAAGTTTGGTAAAGGCGAGTCTATTTTTTTTGAAGGGGATCCAGGTAATGGTTTCTATATGGTCGCAGAGGGAAAGGTGAAGATCTTCAAGATGTCCTTTTCCGGTAAGGAACAGATCCTGCATATCTTTGGGCCGGGAGAGCCTTTCGGCGAGGTGCCGGTCTTTCATGGACAACCTTTTCCGGCCAATGCTGAGACCCTGGCGAAGAGTACCTTGATTTTTTTTCCGAGAGAGAAATTTATCGCCCTGGTCCACGAGAACCCCTCTCTGGCCCTCAGTATGCTCGCGGTCCTTTCTCTGCGACTGCGCCGATTTGTGGCTCAGATCGAGGATTTGTCCTTGAAGGAAGTGCCGGCAAGGCTCGCCGGTTATCTGCTCTATCTGCTTGAGGAGCAGGGGAGTGAAGAGAGTGTTGAACTGGAGATATCGAAGGGGCAACTGGCAAGCCTGCTTGGCACCATTCCTGAGACCCTTTCCCGCATCTTTGCCAAAATGAGCGATGAGCGGCTCATTGCAGTCGATGGCAAGAAGATCCGCATTCTTGATCGGACGGCCTTAAAAGAAAAATAAAAAAGCCGGCTTGAAACAGGGGCAACCAGTTAGAGCGCGCTCCTGTTTTTTGATGTTGTTTTTCTGACGTGTGCGTATCTCTTCTCATGAGATGGTTTTATCCTGATCTCCGCCACTTGCTCTTCATCCCTTGTTTGCATGGTTTGAACTGGTGTCAGGTCGCTTCCAAAGAGGAAGGGATCAAAGGCGTGGAAGGCGTATTGCTTTTCTTCCACAGTTACCATGGGCGGATTTCTGTGTCCCTGGAAATAATCATAGCCCAGTTTCAGGTTTTCCCAGAAGGGAACCCATGGAGATTCGCCGTTTTTGGCCATCTTGTCCCAGCTCATACGAAAGGGGAAGATATGGACGGAAAACTCTTCCTGCCCATTGCTCAAGGCCGCGTCAATAATGGTGTAGATCTCTTCGATCCGGAAATCGTTCATGGCAAAACAGCCCACGGAGGCGCATTTTCCATGAACCATCAGGGCTCCTCCCGTACGATTATGGAGCCTGTCATATTCGTTTGGATAGCCAAGATTAAAGGAAAGATGAAAGTTGCTCCAGGGGTTGAGCGCAGTGACACTAACGGTGTAGAACCCTTCAGGGCTTTGTTCATCGCCCTCTTTTAATTTAGGACCAAGATTGCCCGAATATTTACAGATACTGTATGTTTCGAAAAGTTCATAGACAAGCTCTTTTTTTACCCAGACCTCAAGTTCGTTCTCTTCTTTAAAGATGCGTATAAAGATAGGCTGACCCAGGCGCAGACCTTTTTGCTGCATTTCCTGGTCGAGGAGTGGCGCCAGTCGCTGGTAGGCCTCCCTTGAAATCTCGCTTCGGGGTATTTGTGTTTCTGTATGTCCTGATGTGGTCAAAGAGAGCGAGAACAAACAGATAGTAAGAAGTTGCAGGATGAGCGTCAGTGGTGACATAGTGATAAGAAATGGTAGTTATCCAGGTTGAGTCTGAAAGAGAAGCAGCGCAGGGATGACCACTTCCACATAATACCTATTTACAGAGAAATAAATCAGGAAAAAGAGAGAAAGTCCAGAAAAAAAGAGCAGTTATAGGAAGGTTCCTGTTTTTGTATACATTGAAACAGGAAAAAGGAGAGTGGGTTTAGTAAAAGAGGGTATTGATAAAAGACTCACGAGGCGGGCTGATTTCATCGGTTGCATGAGGCGATTGCCGCTTGAGTCCGAACATGGTCAGAACATTGTCGTCCATGCAGAGGCGGTAGTCGTAGGAGGAAATAATAGTTCTGTCTTTCGGGTTGATAAGCCTGGCGGAGATATACATGGTGCGGTCGGTGTAGGAGTAAGTCCCCACCAGGATGCTCTGGGCCGAGAGGGAGTGCTTGGCGTTGATCTCCTGGAGATTACGGGAAAGCATGGTCTCGCCGGAGTGTTCCTGCATGAGCAGAGTGTCGCGAAGCTTGAGTTCCTTGGTGGTGTAGCCAAGCCCTACCAGGCGTGAGGTGATATGCTCCTGGAGAATCCTGCCGAATCGTGATGTTTTTTTCAGGTCGTTATTGTCAACAAAGGTGGTGATCAGAATCGGCATATCTGGTTGCCGGGGGAGCAGGGGCGGAAAAGCGTCTCGGGTCAGGTTGTCGGTAATCCGGGTAGCCAGGGTGATCAGGTTTTCATCGGCGCCCAGATTTTTTTCCAGCATGGTGCAGTTGAATTTGGAACAACCGGCCAGGAAGAGGGTGAGGGCAATGACCAGGATCAAGCGAAGAAAGATAATGGTGGTGTGGTTGTTCATGGCGTTTTCGAGTGATCAGTTGTTGCTTATCTGGATTGCTCTGGTCTGGGAATTATTTTGATAATGCCAGAAGTCTAAATCATTTATGTAATAGATATCCGAGGTTCTGAACAGGTATTTGTTTCTTGCAATCATAGAAGTGGTGATGATTATTTCATACTGTCCGGCATCATCGGTTGCCGAACCGGCCATATCGAGAAATCCGGCAGCAGCAATGGCCTGAATTTCACCTGGGGCGTTGCGGAGTACGGAAACGGCTGTGGTCAGGGCAGTGAGCATCCCGGGAGGACGAGTGGTATAACGCTTGTCGCGATGATAGACGACCTGAACCTTGTAGTTGATAACAAGGGTCCCTTTCTCCTCCGCAGTACTGGTGGGGATACCAAAACGGACAAGCTGGGTGATGAGGAGATCGCGAAAACCTTCATTGAATTGGGTGGTTTCACCGGGTTCACATGCACTGTTTTCGTTGCCGCAGGTTGCTCTGACAAAAACGGGTTCGCTGACATAATCGTTAGCAAGAAGGGCTTTGTTGATCTGATTGGTCACATCATTGGCCAGGATATCCCAATGGTGGGCAGCCTGCATTTTTTGTTGTTCGGTGTAGAGATAAGTGGCAGGTTGCGGGATTCGAGTGCATCCGCAGGTGCAGAGGGTAAAAAGACAGATAAGAGTGATATACATGAGAGGGCGCATGGACAATATCTCCGAAGAACTCTTTTGTAAGAACTTTTTAAAAGACGTTACAGTAATAGGACTGTATCGGATAAGATTCAGAAAAGTAAAGGGAAAAGTCGTGTGCTTATTATCGTTTGCTCTGGTGCACCTTGTCTGTTGAGGACTTTTTTAGCACAAGTCTGAGTTTGAATATTGACAGTCTGGAAACGCCCTCTTTCACCCTTTGCTCTATCAGAGGGAAGGCTCTCAATCATTCTGAGACGGTATGGCCGATATTCCCCGCCGCCGTCGCTGCCATTTATACATCTCATGACTGCTGAAGAGCAGGATCGGGAAAGGCAGGAGAATCCAGAGATCGCCTATGGGAACCTTGGCCGTGTTGAAGACCTGCTGGATCGGGGGCAGAGTAAGCATCATCCAGATCCAGATCCCCTCTACTGTCACGGCCACCAGCAGCAGGCGGTTTGAAAAAAAACCAAGACTGAAGGCCGAAAAATCCCAACTGCGCATGGTCCAGACGTTCAGAACCTGACAGGTTACCGCACCCAGCAGGGTCATAGTCATTGCCTGTCGGTGCAGGAGCGGGTCGGCAAGCACTTGATCGCCATAGTGCCAGCCGTGCAGATGGAGAAAGGTGAGAAAGGCGACCATGGCAGCCATTCCCTCAATGAAACCGAGGAAGAGGTAGCCGCGTTTGAAGACCTCCCAGTCGAGTATTTTTTCATGGCGGCCCACCGGTGGCCGCAGCATGATATTTTTCTCTGGCCTTTCACAGCCGAGGGCAAGCCCGGGCAGGATATCTGAGCCTAAGTCGATGGAGAGGATCTGAATGACGGAGAGCGGCAGAGGGATCTTAAGGAAAAAATGGAGGATATAGGGCAGGACCTCCGGGATGTTTGAGGCCAGAATATAGGTCACGAACTTCTTGATGTTGAAATAGACGGTTCTGCCTTCCTCGATGGCGGTGACGATGGATGAAAAGTTGTCGTCGAGCAGCACCATGTCTGCCGCCTCCTTAGCCACTTCCGTGCCTGTGAGGCCCATGGCGATGCCTATGTCCGCCTTTTTTAAGGCCGGGGCGTCATTGACTCCATCGCCGGTCATGGCGACCACTTCACCATTGTTCTGCAGGGCGGTGGCAATTCTGAGTTTCTGGCTGCTCGCCATTCTGGCAAAGAGAACGTCCTTGCCCGCAAGTATTTCTTCCAACTCCTCATCATGTATGCGCTCAAGCTCAAGTCCTGTCAGCAGGAGGTCGTAGGTCATGCCGATCTGGTCGGCGATGGCGGCAGCGGTGCGCGGGGTGTCACCGGTAATCATCATGGTGCGGATCCCGGCCACTCTGCAGGTGGCGACCGCTGCCGCCACCTCGGCTCGGGGCAGATCCATGATTGCCACCAGGCCAAGTAAGGTCAGTTCCTTTTCTTGCTCACCCTCCCCACGAGCCACGGCCAGAACCCGATAGGCCTGATTCTCGAAGATTTCAGCCTGATTGTTGACCTGCTGCTTGAGTGCCTCATTCAGTGGTTGTTGCGTGTTGTCTGTCCCGCAATAGGTGGTGCAGCGGGGGAGCAGCACCTCAAGGGCACCTTTAGCGAAAAGATGAACGGTTTCACCTTTCTGATAGGCTGTGGACATCATTTTACGGTCGCTGGTGAAGATGTTTTCATGGACTTTCTGCAAGACAGGCGCCTCTATCCCGCGCTTGCGGGCGGCGGCGATCAAGGCCAGTTCAGTCGGATCGCCCCGCAGGGTGTCATGGTCGATGCTGGCCCGGCAGTTCAAAAGTCCGGCCATGAGCAGCTCCTCAAGCCTGGCCGGAGTGCTCTCGTTTTCGTAGCTTAGCGTAAACTCTCCTGCCTCCCGATACCCTTCGCCGGAGACGGCGACCTCTTCACCTCCACCTAGCCACAGGCTCTTTACCGTCATCTCATTGCGGGTCAGGGTGCCGGTCTTATCGGTGCAGATTACCGTAGTGCTGCCGAGAGTTTCCACCGAATCGAGATTTTTGATCAAGGCCTGGCGCCGGGCCATGCGCTGGCTGGCCAGGGAGAGTGACAGGGCAATGGTGGGCAGAAGCCCCTCCGGCACGTTGGCTACGATCAGGGAAAGTGCAAAGACCGAGGAGATCAGCAGGCCTTTGCCGAAAAAAAGACCGAGCCCGAAAAAGATAGCACCTGAGATCATGGCAATGATGGTCATGGTGCGGGTGATATGAATGACTTCCCGCTGCATGGGGGTTAGCATCTTCCGGACGTTTCTGGTGAGGCTTGCGATCTTGCCGAACTCGGTGGCGCTGGCTGTGCCGGTAACAAGGGCGCTGCCGCTGCCGGTGACCACTGTGGTGCCGGCAAAGACCATGTTGCGGGCCTCAATCTGTCTGACTGCCTTGCCTGCTGTTAATTCCCTGGGAGCAGGGGCTGATTCGCCGGTGAGAGAAGAGAGGTTCAGGGAGAGCGAATTGACTTCAATCAATACCCCGTCGGCGGCGACCTTGTCGCCCTCCTCAAGCAGCATGATATCTCCCGGCACCAGCTCTTTGGAATCGACACGTAGTGCCTTCCCCTGACGGCGTACCGTAACCAGAGTCGGCATCAGCATAAGGAGCGCGGCCATGACCTTGTCAGTCCGATATTCCTGCCAGAAGGTAAAGGTGGCGGTGATAACGACTGCGGCCAGGATGGCCCAGGCCAGGATGTCGGTACCCTCACCTGGCTGGAAGTGGTCGGCGACAAAAGCAAGCCCTGCTGCTACTTCCAGCAACAGGGCGAAGAGCTGACAGTAGTGGTTTGCATAGGCCACCAGGTAATTTTTCCTGGCGGTCTTTTCCAGGATATTGGGACCGAATTCCCGCAGCCGCCGATTCACCTGGCCAACGCTCAGTCCCTGCTCTGTTGCCTGCAGGCGGCGCAAGAGCGCCGGCCTGTCGAGCATGAAAATCAGCCTGGAATTATCCATTATCTCGACCGTAAAAAGTAATGGTATTGATCGGCGTCTCATGCAGCAGACGTTCGATTGGATTGCCCCTCAAAAGGGTGGATAGGCCTGACTGCCTTCTGCCGCCGATAATCATGAGCTGAAAATCATGGTGCGCGAGGTGGTGAAGTACCTGGTCGATCTTATTCCTGGCTACGGCATGCTTGATGCGAAGAGGGATACCCATGCAGTGGGCCAGCTTGACGTAATGGGACAAATGGTCGTTGATCTTTGTGAGCAATGAGCGGGTAAGGTGTATGTCCAGCTTTGCCAGTTTTTCGGAGTCAACCAGGGTGACACTGTAGACCTCGGTAGCGGCCCCATAGGTCTTGGCAAAGGAGGCAAAGAACGAAAACTTTTTCACCGACAGTCTGTCTTCCTCGATGGGCAGCACCACGTTGCGTACTGCATGAGCGGCATCGAGTCGGACAACCTGCACCACAGCCAGATCAACAGGGATCGGCAGATACGTCAGCTGCTGGCGCAGTGAATTTTGAAAAAAGGTACGATGCCTGGAAGTACTGCAGAAGAGGGTGTCGACCCGATTTTCTGAGAGAAATCTTCTGATGGCCCTGATCGGATAGCCGGTAAGAAAAACCCGTTCGGTGATGACATTGTTTTCCGATGCCGCCTCCTCGATTATGACCATGCTTCGTTCAACATCATTCAGACTGTCCAGGCGATTCTCAACATGAAGCAGGGTCAGGGGAAATCCGAGCTGAGCCGCGAAGCGCAGGGCATAGAAGGCCGCAATCTCTGAGGTGATTAAACCGTTTACAGCTGCAACGACCTTCATGGGTATCTCCTTGCCGATGGAGAAGCGTGAATCTGCAAACCAGGTGGTGTTCTCACCCGGATCAACGTGAGAGGTCTCTGGTGGCTGTGAGTTGGTGANNTTATTTGTACTTCTGCAAGAGAGGAATTGTAAAGGAATATTTCCGCGCTTCAGGCGTGTAAGTCCGACGAAAAAGAGAGGAGTAAAGGGAAGAGCAGAAAGAGGGCTATATGTAACAGCGATATGTCTCTGCCTTGCCTGAACTGGAGTGAAGGCGTATAGTAAGATGTTTTGACAAGGAATGATAGAGAAGACCCTGCTCGTGCCTCTGAAAAAGTCTTTTTCGGAGGTGAACGGTACGTACTACAAATAATTTCCGTCAGGTAAACCCCCGGCTTTGCCGGGGGACAACAAAAATTTGATAGTTCAGGAATAATATAGAAGCCTTCTACAACGCAAACTGCTCAAAATCATGGAAAAAAAGAAAGGTTCATTAAAAGATAACATAGCTTGTTGAAATCATATGAGATGGGGGTTGTAAACATTATATGGATTGGAATCCGAAATGTTTGTGGAAGATATTGTTCGGTCAACTTTGCATCGAATCTTGGGGAAGTCTTCTCTGGGCTTGCTCGGCAGCAGGAAGGTAGGGTTTGGAAAATCATCGCGTCGAGCACCTATTACTACTGTAAAATGTATAGTTGACCACCGAATGGTGGTCAGATAATCTTTTCAATATACCGCTTTGAGCGGTTCACATTTTTAAGCCTCCGGCTTTGCCGGAGGTAATTTAACTTGCCTTTGATATGTCTATAGATCTGCATACCCATTCCAATTTTTCTGATGGCACTATGTCTCCAACCGAGCTTGTGGCGCTGGCCAGCTATAAAAAAATCTCTGCCCTGGCCTTGACGGATCATGATACCATGGCTGGAACGGAGGAGGCCGTTCTGGCAGGTTCGAGGATGGGAGTGGAGGTTGTTCCCGGAATTGAGATCAGCGTCAGCTATACCCAGATTGAATATCATATCCTTGGCTACTGGGCCGATTCAACTAACAGCGTGCTTGCGGCCGCCCTCGCCAGGTTGCAGGGGGCGAGGGCTGAACGTAATGAAAAGATTCTGCAGAAGCTTCACGGGCTGGGTATCCCGGTAACGTCGGAAGAGTTGCAGGTGGTGTCTGAACAGGGACAGACCGGTCGGCCGCATATCGCCAGAATCCTTGTGGAACGTGGTGTGGTGAAGACTATGAGTCAGGCCTTTGATCAGTTTCTGAAGAAAGGCGAGGCGGCGTATGCATCACGGTTTGCCTATGGCGCGGCCGAGACCGTGTCAATGATCCGTCAGGCCGGAGGACTTGCTGTCCTTGCCCATCCGGCGCAGAATGATCCGGATCTTGTCCGCTTACCTGCCGTTCTTGCTGATCTTGTTTCGGCTGGGCTCGATGGGATTGAATTGTATTATCCCTCTCATTCGAATAAGGTGAAGAAGAGATTGCGAGCGCTTGCCGGCCAGCATGATCTCCTGCTTACCGGGGGAAGTGATTATCATGGTGAAGTGCGCCCCGGCACCAGTCTGGCCGGTGGCAAAAATATTTTTGTGCCGCCTGAACTCCTTGAGAAGATGAAAGAGAGATTGCGTCTGCGTAGATAAGTGCAGGGGCGATTTTTGAAATACTCCATACCTGAGAGAGCTGCTGATCATGTATTCCATACTGGTAGTTGATGATGAACCGAATTATCTGGTGATCCTGTCTGAGCTGTTGCGCGATGAAGGGTTTGAGGTTTTTACAGCCCCAAGTGGCGCCGAGGGCTTGGCGCTGGTTCAAAACGTGGATCTGGATCTGGTGATTACCGATATGCAGATGCCGGGCATGGATGGTCTCCAGCTTCTTCGGGCTATCAAGAAGATCAACAGTGATCTGCCGGTGGTAATGATCACAGCCTTTGCCGAGGTGGATAAGGCTGTTGTTGCCATGCAGGCAGGGGCCTTCAATTATCTGGCCAAACCCTTTTCCAATGATGAGCTGATTGTCACCCTTAATAAGGCGGTTCAGCACTATTCTCTGGTCCGGGAGAATATCCGTCTGCGTAAGTCGATTCTGACCCGTACTGGATTTTCCGGTATGGTTGGCAAGAATGCGCGAATGGTTCAGGTCTATGAGTTGATTGAAAAGGTGGCGCCGACCCCTTCTTCAGTACTGATTACCGGTGAAAGCGGCACGGGTAAGGAGTTGGTGGCCAAGGCCATCCATATGAACAGTCCTCGTCAGGAGAAGGCCTTTATCACGGTAAACTGTGCGGCCCTGGCAGAGAATCTGCTGGAGAGTGAACTCTTTGGCCATGAAAAAGGGGCCTTTACCGGCGCTGTGGCTATGCGCAAAGGGCGTTTTGAACTGGCGGATGGCGGCACCCTGTTTCTTGATGAAATCGGCGAGATCCCCTTGGCCTTGCAAGCCAAACTGCTCCGGGCCCTGCAGGAAAAGAGTTTTGAACGGGTGGGGGGGAGTAAGACCCTCTCCGTTGATGTCCGGATTATCAGTGCCACCAACAAAGAGCTGAAAGAGGAGGTCGATCAGGGCCGGTTCCGTGAGGACCTTTATTATCGGCTCAATGTGATCCATGTCCTGTTGCCGCCCCTGCGGGAGCGGATGGATGATATTCCGATCCTGGTTGAATACTTTATCAGGACCGTTTCGGAACGTCTGGCCAAGCCCGGACTCTCTATCAGTCCCGACGCCCTGCGTCTTCTGGTGACCCTGCCCTGGGAGGGGAATGTGCGGGAGTTGGAAAATACTATCGAGCGGGCTGGAATCCTCTGTAATAACAACAGGATTGAGGCGGATGATGTGCAGCCGGAATCCACGGCCGGAAGTTCTCAGGCTGCCTGGAGTCATCAGATGGATCTTGGTCAGTTGATCCCTGAGTCGGCGGAACTCAATGAGGTTCTGTACGCGGTCGAGGAAAAAATGTTGAATAGAGCGCTGGAGGCTACTGGTTTTGTCCAGGCACGGGCGGCGGAGAAACTGGGGATCACCAAGAGTCTGCTCCAGTACAAGATGAAGAAATATGGGATTAAGAAGTGATGAATTACAAATTACGAATTACGAATTAAAAAACAGAGATTCGTAATTCCTAATTCCTTATCGTCTTCCCCCAGTGCAGCTTGTTGCGCAGGATGGAGAAGTAGTCCCGGTGGGGAGAGATGATCAGCTGCAGGGGGTGTTCCGCCGCCTCGATTTCCAGTGTTTCATCCTCCTGCATGTCCCAGGCTGACTGGCCGTCGATGATGATCTTGGCGTAATGGCCGGGGCCGTCATCAATCCGGGTGCTGAGTCTGGTCTCGGGGGGCAGGAGAACCGGTCTGCTGCTGAGCATGAAGGGGCAGATAGGGGTAACCAGAATGGATGCCAGTCCCGGATAGACCAGCGGGCCGCCGGCCGAGAGATTGTAGGCGGTAGAACCGGTGGGTGTCGAGAAAATCAGCCCGTCAGCCTTGTAGGTGGTGATATATTCCGCATTCGCCCTGGTGGAGAGCTGCAGAACCCGGTCAAGGGTTCCTTTGCTGATTACCACCTCGTTTAAGGCATACCGATATTCTGTCGGCTGATCCTTTCCAATGATGCGGGCCTTGAGCATCATCCTGTTTTCAACGGTCACGGCGCCGGTGATGATCTTTTCCAGTGCCTGTGTCGCCTCCTGTTCAGTCAACTCAGTCAAAAATCCCAGATTGCCCAGGTTGATGCCGATCACCGGAATGGAGTGACGAGCCGCCTGATCTGCCACATGGAGCAGGGTGCCATCCCCGCCTACGATAATCAGGATATCAAGATGAGGATCAATCTGGTTGAGTGTGGCCGTAATCCCCTTGCCCTGCAGCCAGTCACAGAGCATGGCGGCAAAAGTGTCGGCTGGCCCATGATCTTTTTTGCTGATAATGCCTGCCCGGCGGACAGAAAAATCAGAGACGGTGCGAAAGGGACAAAGAGGGAATGCCATCTTATTTCCTTCCAAGCTCGATGGAACGAGTGGTCGCAGCCTCAATGGCGTCCATGATGATTCCCTTGAATCCCGCCTTTTCCATGACGTGCTGGGCCGCGATGGTGGTGCCTCCCGGTGAGGTGACCATGGCCCGGAGGACGGCTGGATGTTTGTTGCTCTCCTGCATCAGTTTGACTGAACCAAGAACGGTCTGGATGGCAAGGGTCTCGGCCACTCCTCTTGCTAGGCCGGTTTTGATCCCGGCATCAATCATCCCTTCGATGAAGGTGAAGACATAGGCTGGCCCTGAGCCGCTGAGTCCTGTGACTGCATCCAGGTATTGCTCTTCGAGGATGACGGCCACACCCACGGCGTCAAACAGGGATTTGGCGAGACTCATTTCTTCCGGTGTTACATGTGTGTTGCCGCTGAGGGCGGAGGCGCCTTCGAGGACGAGGGCCGGGGTATTGGGCATAACGCGGATAATTTTGCATTGCCGGCCGGGGAGATGCCCTTCGAAAAAAGAGATGGGCAGTCCGGCAGCAATGGAAATAATCAGGTGCTCGGCGCTGATCAGTTCCTGTGCCGCAGTAAGAAGCGAACCCATGACCTGGGGCTTTACCGCCAGGATCACGGTGCTGCACGATTTCCAGATTGCGGCCCCGCTGTCAAAGGCTTGTACCTGATACGTCTCGGTGAGATAGACGCGCCTGGCGCTGTCAGGTTCGGCGACCAGGATATTCTCTGACGCATAGAGTCCGGACTGGATAATGCCGCGAATCAGGGCTTCACCCATCTGCCCGCCGCCGATAAAGCCGATTTGTATTGTCATATTTTTTATCCTTTTCTGTTGAATGGCAAGATGAAAGGAATGTACCATGTCTCAAGAAAACAGTCCAGACAGGAAGGGAGCAATCTGCTTTCAAGATGAAATATAGGTCTGACTGTGCTAGAATTCATACATGAAAAAAAGGAGCTTCTGTGTGAGGTGATGGCTATCTGGAGGAACCGAATAAATGGAGGGGAAAAATGTTGAATAAGGATTTACTTGAGATTCTGGCCTGTCCCCAATGCAAGGGGCCGGTCAGGCTCACCGGGGCGGCCGATGGTCTTGTCTGCGAAAAGTGCCGGCTGGTGTACGAGGTTCGTGATGATATCCCGGTGATGCTGATTGATGAGGCCAGGAGTCTTGATGGGCAGGAGGAGAAGTAACAGGTTTTGTTAGAACCCCCATCACCCCGTAAACGGGAACAACGAAGCATGAAAGTTAAAAAAAATGTAGGGTGGATGCGCTATCGCTTATCCACCCTACTTCTACTTTCCGTTCCTCGAATATGACCGAAAATCCTGCGCAATATTGAATAATTTATTATTGCCGAGGCCCTGAGAACAAAAAAGGCATGATCCCCAGGGGAGATCATGCCTTTTTTTGTTACCTTTTATTGATGCACAGAGCGCATCAATAAAAGGTTAATCAGGGGTTAATGCCCATCTCTTTTTCCTTCTCGTGTACCGCCAGTCTGGTCTTGACGGCGGTGTCGGGGATCAGACTCATGGAGTCGATACCCAGCTCAACCAGGAAGGTGGCGAATTCCGGGAAGTCGGAGGGGCCCTGACCGCAGATACCGATCTTTTTGCCGCGCCTTTTGGCGGTGGCAATAACCATGCGGATCATGTCCTTGACCGCATCGTCACGTTCATCGGCGATGCCGGCAATAATACCGGAATCACGATCGAGTCCGTAGGTGAGCTGGGTCAGATCATTGGAGCCGATAGAGAAACCGTCGAAGATATCGGCAAAGGCATCGGCTGAAATGACGTTACTGGGGATCTCGCACATGACGTAGAGCTCCAGGCCGTTTTCACCCTGAACCAGACCGCATTCGCGCATGACCTCGATGACCTTCCTGCCTTCTGCAGGGGTCCTGCAGAAAGGAACCATCAGCTTGATGTTGGTCAGGCCCATGTCGTTGCGTGCCTTAAGAAGTCCCTTGCATTCCAGCTCAAAGGCGGGACGATATTTGGGATCGTAGTAGCGTGAGGCGCCGCGCCAGCCGATCATGGGGTTTTCTTCTTCCGGTTCATAGAGGGTGCCGCCTGCGAGGTTGGCATATTCGTTACTCTTGAAGTCGGAGAGGCGGACGATGACATCCTTGGGATAGAAGCCGGCGGCAATGCGGCCGACACCTTCAGCTACCTTGTCGATAAAGAACTGCTTTTTGTCGGTATAGGCACCAGTCTTGGCGTCGATCAGAGCCACGATCTCTTGTTTGACCGGATCGTCAGAGCTCTTGAGCTCCTCGTAGTTGTACAGGGCAAGAGGATGGAGGCCGATGTGGGAGTTGATGATAAACTCTTCGCGCGCCAGGCCAACACCATCATTGGGAATCTGACATTCGGTGAAGGCCTTTTCCGGAATGGCCAGATTCATCATGATCTTGGTCTTGGTGGCCGGCAGGTCGCCCAGGTCCACTCTCTCAATTTCGAACTTGAGCAGGCCGTCATAGACATTTCCGGTCTCGCCTTCAGCTGAAGAGGCGGTGATATCCTGGCCGTGTTTAATTTTTGTGGTGCCGTCAGCGGTGCCGATAACGCAGGGGATACCCAGCTCACGCGAGATGATGGCCGCATGGCAGGTTCGGCCACCGCGGTTGGTGACGATGGCGCTGGNNATCTTCATGATCGGCTCCCAGTCGGGATCGGTCATGTCGGTCACCAGTACCTCACCTTTTTTGAAGGAGTGGATGTCCTTGACATTGGAGATGACGTTCGCTGTGCCCTGGCCGATCTTGGAACCTACTGCCAGCCCTTTGGCAATAACCGTACCCTTTTCCAGAAGCTTGTAGGTCTCCATGACGTTCTTGTCACTTTGGGAGTGGACAGTCTCCGGCCTGGCCTGGACGATGAAGAGCTTGCCGGTGCCGACCTTGACCCCGTCTCCGTCCTTGGCCCATTCGATATCCATGGCCCGGCCATAATGGTCTTCAATGATACAGGCCCATCGGGCGAGTTCGAGAATCTCGTCATCACTGATAACATAGGAACTCCGCTCTTCCTGGGTAGTGGGTATGTTCTTGACCGGATGCGGAGTGGATGGATCGTTATCGTAGATCATCTTGATCTCTTTGGAGCCAACTGTCTTGGAGACAATAGGTCTCTTGCCTTCCTTGAGAGTGGGTTTGAAGACGAAGTATTCATCCGGGTTGACCGCACCCTGGACCACGTTTTCGCCCAGGCCCCAGGCACCGGTAATAAAGACCGCGTCTTCGAAGCCGGACTCGGTGTCGATGGTGAAGAGAACACCTGAGCTGGCCGCATCGGAGCGGGCCATCTTCTGGATGACGATAGAGAGATAGACATCGAACTGGCCGAAATCCTTGTCGTGGCGATAGGAGATGGCGCGGTCGGTGAAGAGGCTGGCAAAGCACTGGCTGCAGTAGTCGAGGATCGCCTCATAGCCGCGGACGTTGAGATAGGTCTCCTGCTGACCGGCGAATGAGGCGTCTGGCAGGTCTTCGGCCGTGGCTGAGGAGCGGACAGCGACATCCACGTCCTTGCCGTATTCGCCTTCCATGACCTTGTAGGCGTTGATGATGGCGTCTTGCAGATCCTGGGGAAATTTGGCCCCGCGGATGATGGCGCGCACTTTCTTGCCGCGTGCCTGCAGGTTGTGCAGGTCATGGGTGTCTAAGCCCTCAAGGGCCGCGACGATCTCCTCCTCAATCCCGGCTGCCTTCATCAGGTATTGATAGGCATAGGCGGTAATGGCAAAACCGTGGGGTACGGCTACTCCCTTGGAGGTAAGGTGCTGGTACATCTCGCCCAGGGAGGCGTTTTTACCGCCAACCAAGTGCACATCGTCAATGCCGATATCGTCAAACCAGAGAATCAGTTCTTTGTCGTGAGAGTGACCCATGTGTAAGTTCTCCTGCTGGGAATAGTTTGTTGAGTGGAGGGGCTTTTGCCCATTTCTGTTGTCATTTTGTTGCTACCCGGATACCGATAGATGGTGCGTCAGCAGCGTTGAACAATAATTGAGGGGTATCTTGAAAAAAAACTCTTTTCACAGATCCCATATCAATTTAGCAAAGTTACTATATAAAGAATAGTGCATATTCGTCAAGGATTAGCCTGAGATATTGTAAGGAACTTTATTCGTTTGACTTTTTATTAAATTTTATTCCATACTTAAAAAAAATGGAAAAAGAGTTGCTGTCATTATCAGTGAGGAGGAAGAAATGGCGCCATTGAGTGGTAAATTATTGCGAGAACTTCAGGAGATGCAGGCGCAAACAGGTCGAATGCTGCGAGATGTTTCTTTTACAAAAATGATAAAAATGGCATCAGGTCTGTGGCAACCCCCGGTAGATATTTATGAGTCTGGTGAGGAGATAACTGTCTATTGTGATATTGCCGGAGTGGCAAAAGACTCGCTGGAGCTGCTGGTGGAAGAGCATCAGATGCATATCAGTGGCCTGCGGCAGCTTCCAAAGCCGGAGTCCATTGTGCGTATCCATCAATTGGAAATTGAACTGGGACCCTTTGAGCGGACTGTGGCCCTTCCGGCGCTCATCGATGTGAGTCAGGCCTCATCTTCATATCTGGATGGAATTCTCATTGTATCTCTGAAAAAGAGGGGAGAAAAAAATCAGATAACTGTCAGGATACGGGTTGGGGGCTGAAATATGGAGAAGGAAAAACAGAAGGAACAACAGCAGATCGAAACGAGAGTTGATCCGACCAGTTTGGCAGTCCCTGAAATTCTGTCCATTCTACCTCTCCATGGTTTTGTCTTTTATCCTGGAATGGGTTTCCCTCTGCAGGTGGGCGATGAGACGTCCAAGCAACTTATCGATGATGCGCTTCTTGGTGAACGGATGATAGGGCTGGTTTCCACCCGAAAAATAGAGCCAAAAGACATTGAGAATCTGACGGAAGACGATCTGTGCCGGGTGGGAGTGATCGGCTATATCCATAAAATAAGTAAAGAAAGGGAAGGATATTATCATGTAATAGTCAGTGGCACTAAAAAAATTGAGATTGTAAAGGTTGTAGAGAGCACTCCCTATTACCGGGCCACAGTCCGGGAAGTGCCCATGGTCTTTCATGAGAGTCAGCAGGGTCAGGCCATGATCCTTAGCCTGCGTACCCAGTTTGCCAGGCTTGTGCAACTCATGGGACTTCCGCGAGAGTTGGATTTTACTCTGAAATCGCTGGATAACCCTTTTCATATCAGCTATCTGGTGAGCACGCAACTGAATCTGAAGGTTGAGGTGGAACAGGAAATCCTGGAGATCAAGGATTTTGAAGAACTCCTGAAACGAGTCATGCTTGAACTCAGCAAGCGCCTTGAAACGGTGGAGACCAGTCAGAAAATCCAGGAGTCGGTCAAAAAGGATATCAGTGGTCAGCAGCGTGAATTTTTCCTTCGCCATCAACTGGAGTCTATTCGCAAGGAGCTGGGAGAGGATGGTGAAAAGGTCGAGGTCAAGGAACTGCGCGAACAGTTTGCGGCCAAGAAACTGCCGGAAGAGGTGCAGAAGGTGGTGGAAAAGGAGCTTGTCCGTTTGGAGCGTATCTCTCCTTCCTCTCCGGAATATGTGGTCTCCCGCAATTACCTTGACTGGATCCTTGATCTCCCCTGGTTGGAATCCACCACGGATACTCTTGATCTGGACAAGGCTGAAAGTGATCTGGAGCGGGATCATTACGGTCTGAAAAAAATTAAAAAAAGGATTCTGGAGTTTCTGGCGGTACGCAAGCTGAAAGAGGATATGCACGGGCCGATTCTTTGTTTCAGCGGGCCGCCGGGAGTAGGGAAGACCTCTCTCGGGCAGTCCATTGCCAAGACCATGAACCGTGAATTTGTGCGGATTGCCTTGGGCGGAGTCAGGGATGAGGCTGAAATCAGGGGACACCGGCGTACCTATATCGGCGCCCTGCCTGGCCGGATCATCCAGAGCCTGAAAAAGGCAAAAACCAATAATCCGGTCTTCATGCTCGATGAGATCGATAAACTCGGCAATGATTTTCGCGGTGATCCTTCCTCGGCGTTGCTTGAAGTCCTTGATCCTGAGCAGAATGCAACCTTCACCGATCACTATCTGGATATAGAATTTGACCTTTCCAAGGTCATGTTTATTGCCACTGCCAATATGCTTGATACCATTCCCGATCCCCTGCGTGACCGGATGGAGGTGGTGGAACTCTCTGGCTATACCCTGCCGGAAAAAGTGGCCATTGCCAGGCGTCATCTCCTGGCCAAGCAGATGGAGGCCCATGGTCTGAGTGAGGAGAATCTTGTCCTGGAGGATGAGGCCATCGCCTCACTTGTTGAATCGTACACCCGCGAGGCAGGGGTGCGGAATCTGGAACGGGAGATTGCTGCTATCTGTCGAGGAATAGCGGCTGAGATGGCCAGGGGGAGAACGGAAAAACGGCTTGTTGGTCCTGATGACCTCTATACCTTTCTTGGCCCCGTTCGATTTTTCCCGGAAATCAAGGCGCGGAGCTGGGGCCCGGGGCTGGCCACTGGTCTTGCCTGGACGCCTGTTGGCGGTAAAATTCTCTTTGTTGAGAGCTCCAAAATGAAAGGAACCGGTGTCCTGACGCTCACCGGCAAGCTGGGCGAGGTAATGAAAGAGTCGGCTACGGCTGCCCACAGTTATATCCGCTCCCATGCAAAACGGTTGGATATTGATGAGAAGATATTCTCCAAGATTGATATCCATGTGCATGTGCCGGCCGGTGCTATTCCCAAAGATGGTCCTTCGGCCGGGGTGGCCATGGTCGCCTCCCTGGTTTCAGTGATTACGGGGCGGGTTGTTCGGCCCGAGGTGGCCATGACGGGAGAGATCACCCTGCGTGGCGATGTGCTGCCTGTGGGTGGCATAAATGAGAAGGTACTTGGTGCCTTGCGGGCCGGGATCAGAGAGATGGTTCTGCCGGTCTTGAATGAAAAGGATGTGCTGGAAATCCAGGAAGATATACGGAAAGATGTTATCTTTCACTACCCGCATACCATTGAAGAGGCCCTTGAGATTTTGTTGGAAAAAAGAGTTGACTCAAAAAAGGATTTTCAAATGAATAAGGAATCTGAATGATGACGATAACTGACACTGTGCGTGAGTTGTATCAAGGCTGCAATATCGGCAATAATCACTCCGGCAGTGACTATTTTATGTTGATCCGCAAACTCGTTGAAAAAAGAAAGGATGAGGGCGAGGCCTGGCAGAAATATATAGATCAGGTGTATCGCCTGGTCATGGATGAGATTGTCGGCAACATGGCCGAGCCGAAAGAACAGGTTACCTTTGGAACCTCAGGCTGGCGGGGAATACTGGGGAAGGATCTTTTTGTCCGTTCCGTCTCTTTTGTCACCGCTGCCATTGTGGAGCTCTATCAGGTGCTTGATGAGGAGCAGGGGTTGGCTCCTTTTCTCGGGGTCTCAAACCTGCAGGAGGCTCAAGAAAAAGGGTGTGTGGTCGGTTTTGATAATCGTTTTGGCGGTGAGGTTTTAGCCGCAGCCGTTATCGATGTTCTGGTCAGGGCCGGATTTACCGTCCATTATGCCGGTGAGTCCACCACGGGTGTGCTGTCAGCGGCACTTCTGGAACTAGGCGCCGCCTTTTCCATTAATCTGACCCCTTCGCATAACCCGATGGAATATGGCGGATTCAAGTACAATGCCGCCGATGCGGGACCAGCAGCCTCGGAGCTGACCGACAGGATCACGGCCAATGCCAGGCGGATCATCGTTGCCGATGTCTCCCCCCTGGTTTCCTTGACTGTTCCTCTGCTCTCTCCTTCCCAGAGAACGGATATCCGCGCCTTCGATTCCCTTGCCTGCTGGAAGGCTCTGGTGCGCCGGAATGTTTCTCTGCACGGTCTGGATCTGGATACAATCATGCATGGCTTTACGGGGAATCAAGATCTTTGTGTCGTGATTGATTCGGTGCATGGCGCCAGCCGTCTCCATGTGGCGCCGCTTTTTGAGGGAAGTGCAGGTGGACGGTTGATCCATTTGCGGGCGGAGGCGGATGTGACCTTTGGCGGCATTGCCCCGGAACCTTCTTCGGTGAATATGCAGCAGGTGGTTGCAACTCTGCAGGCAAGAGCGGAAAGGCTTACAGTCGGTGCCATTATCGATCCTGACGGGGATCGCATTCGTTTTACTGACGGGAATGTTGAGATCAGTATGAATCAGTTCGGGGCCATGGCCTATCATTTCCTGCATGAGATAAAAGGGAAGCGGGGGATGGTGGCCAAGACAGTGGCAACGTCCAACATGGCCAACTCGCTCGCCCGGGCGTTTGGCGAGAAAGTCTTTGAGCCCAAGGTGGGATTCAAGGAGTTCAAACCGGTGATTGGTCAGGCCCTGGTCTGCTTTGAGGAGTCAGACGGCATCTCGGTCATTGGCCATACCCCGGAAAAAGATGCTTATATCGGACTGCTTCTGGCAATGGACATGGTCTTGACCCTGGATATGAATCTGGGCGATTACCTGAAGCGTATTGAGGATGAATACGGGGCCTATTACCCTGACCGTGGCGGGCTTGCGGTGAGCGCCAAAGGGGAGAAGCTCAAGGCCCTTCTCCTTCGTCTGCAAAAATACGGTGTGGGCGCTGTGGTCAAGGTGGGCGATGTTGAACGGCGAATCGCTGAGGTCATTGATATTGATGGTCGCAAGATGATCTTTGAGGATGGCTCCTGGTTGATGATCCGTCCTTCCGGTACGGAACCAAAGGTTCGTTTTTATGTCGAATCCCGGACTGCCGCCGGGGCCGGCAGCCTTGTGCAGGCGGCCATGGCCATGCTCAAGGAGATCGGTCTGTTGTAATAATCATTTTATCACGCAGAGACGCAGAGGCGCTGGGAAGGACAGAAAAAGTTTTTCTCAGCGCATCTGCGTCTCTGCACGAAAACATCCCTCAATTCGTGAACATGAAGATGCCTTTTTTTTGCTGGAATGATTTTGACACTATGAATTGACCGTTGATTTTTCTTGGTGAAGTATTTAGTGTGCAAGACAGAAGGGTGAAGAGAAGAATGAAAAGTGAACGGGGATCAGTTTCTTTCCGTTCACTCTTTTTTTATATACAATTACCGGGAGCAGCTCATGTGGGAATATACCAATAAGGTTCAGCAGCACTTTTTACATCCTAAGAATGTGGGAGAGATCGAAAACCCTGACGGTACCGGCGATGTAGGTTCCTTGGCCTGTGGTGATGCCTTGAAATTGACCTTCAAGCTGGATGATAAAGGGGTCATTGCTGATGCCAGATTCAAGACATTCGGTTGTGCCAGCGCCATTGCCTCATCTTCTGTCCTGACCGAGATGATTATTGGCATGTCCCTTGATGAGGCCGCGAAGGTGACCAACGAGGATATAGCCAATCGTCTCGGTGGTCTGCCCAAAGAGAAGATGCACTGCTCGGTGATGGGGCGTGAGGCACTTGAGGCGGCCATTGCCAATTATCGTGGTCTGAAGATTCCCATGGCGGAGGGCGAAGTGGTCTGCGAATGTTTCGGGGTCACCGATCTTGAGGTTATCAGGGCCATTACGGAGTCAAGTCTGCGTTCGGTGGAAGAGATTACCAATTTTACCAAGGCCGGCGGCGGTTGCGGGAAGTGCATAGATCGTCTGCGGGAGATCCTGGTGGCAACGGTACATCAGGGAGTCGATATTAAGGCCGTAGCTGAAAAGCCCAAAAGAATGACCACCCTGCAGAAGATCAAGAAGATTGAAGAGGCACTCGAACGTGAGATCAGGCCCGGTCTGCGCAAGGATGGCGGCGATATCGAGCTCGTTGACGTGGATGGAGATTTCGTTACCGTTTCCTTGCGGGGTGCCTGCACCAGTTGTGCAAAATCACAGACTACCTTGAAGGAATATGTGGAGAAAAAACTGCGGGAGCTGGTTCTTGACTCGCTGATTGTGGAGGAGTCAAAATGATGAAACCTGAAAATGTTGTCTATATGGACAACAACGCCACCACCAGGGTTGCCCCTGAGGTTCTTGAGGTCATGCTGCCGTATCTGCAGGACTATTATGGCAATCCTTCATCCATGCACCGCTTTGGCGGCCAGGTCGAGGCGGCGGTCAGTCAGGCCCGAAAACAAGTGGCCACTCTGCTGGGGGCCGATCCTGAAGAGATCGTCTTTACCAGTTGCGGCACGGAGAGTGATTCAACGGCAATTTTCTCGGCCCTGCAATCCTTTCCCGACAAGCGCCATATCGTCACTACCCGTGTGGAACATCCGGCCGTTAAAAATCTCTGTGAGCAGCTTGATACCCTGACCGGCCATAAACATCGGGTGACCCGTCTGACGGTTGCGGCTGACGGGACTCTTGATCTGCAGAAGTATGAAGAGGCCCTCGATGATGATACGGCCATTGTCAGTGTCATGTGGGCCAATAATGAAACAGGTGTTATCTTCCCCATTGCAGAGATGGCCAGGATGGCCAGGGAGCGTGGCATCCTCTTTCATACCGATGCCGTTCAGGCCGTGGGCAAGATCCCCATTGTTCTGAAAGATCTGGATGTCGATTTTCTATCCCTGTCCGGTCATAAACTCCATGGCCCCAAAGGGGTTGGCGTTTTGTATGTCCGGCGGGGTACTCCCTTTGTGCCTTTTCTGGTAGGTGGCCATCAGGAAAAAGGGCGTCGTGGCGGCACTGAAAACGTGGCCTCCATTGTCGGTCTTGGTCGAGCCTGTGAGCTGGCGGCGGCACATATGGCGGAAGAAAACAGCAGGGTCAAGGGACTCAGGGACAAGCTGGAGCAGGGGCTGCTCTCGTCCATACCGCATGCCATACTCAATGGTCATAAGACCGACCGCTTGCCTAACACCTCCAATATCAGCTTTGAGTATGTGGAGGGCGAGGCCATTCTGCTGCACATGGATCAGTATAATATATGCGCCTCATCAGGATCTGCCTGCACCTCCGGATCGCTGGAGCCTTCCCATGTCCTGCGGGCCATGGGGGTCCCCTTTACCGCTGCCCATGGCTCTATCCGCTATTCCCTGAGTATCTATAATACTGAAGAGGAAATTGATTTTGTCCTCGAGAAGATGCCACCCATTATTGCCGGGTTGCGACAGATGTCACCTTTCTGGAAGGCGGATGCATAAATGATTGTTGTCGATCCAAGCTATGCAATCCAGGACGACCTGGATCAGGGCTCTCTGGTTACACGACTGGAGGCCTGCGGCCGTATCTGTTATAAGAGCGAAGAGAAGATCAGTGAGGGCTCAGCCTTACCCTTTGTGAAGAAGATCGCTGAGCATGGTCATAATTCGGTCATGGAGATGGCGGTGGTGACCTTGCGTCTCCACTGTTCTTCTCAGCAGATCACTGATTTTCTGGGATGCCAGCCTAAATTTCTCATTGTCGATTCGGTGGAGAATGGCCTGCTGGTGACTGGCTCGATCAGAGCCTTCAGGGAGTTGTATCTCTCTTTTTCTGAGACTGTCCTGGTTCAGGCCATGGTTGACTTTCTCGGTGCCAGACATCCGTATCTGCTGGAAGGCGTCTGGCAACCTGTGGCACGACAGGGGGGGGCTTCTATTGCCGTTGAGAAAATGACGCTGGAAGAGGTGGAACAACTGGAGCCGTTTCTTTTGTCCCGCCATCGCTTTCTGAGTGTTAAATTTATTGTGAACCGGGCGGTAACGCATGAACTTGTCCGCCACCGTCCCTGTTCCTTTCTCCAGGAGAGTCAACGATACTGTCGTTACAGCCAGGACAAATTTGGTAATCAGGTGACTTTTGTCCGACCCCTCTTTTTCACCCCTGAGTCTGCTGAATATAAGCTGTGGCAGCGGGCCATGGAGCTGACTGAGGAGTTGTATCTGCAGTTGCTCGAGACCTCGACGCCTCAGGCTGCCAGAACCGTATTGCCCAATTCCTGTAAAACTGAAATCATTGTCTATTGTAATCTGGCAGAATGGGCGCATATCTTCAGGTTGCGGACCACTCCCGCCGCGGAACCTTCCATGCGTGAGGTCATGATCCCCCTGGCGGCAGAGATGGAGAAAAGATATCCGGAATTATTTAGAAGCCGTTAAGAAATGAACAATGCTTTTTTTTGCTCATTTCTCTGAAGCGTGGTCTGGAAGATAAAAAAAGGCCCCTTGTCGTAGACTCGCAGGCAAGGGGCCTTTTTTCTTTTTTGGTAGAGTCTTTGTTGACCGCTCTCTGATATTGACAGAATTTTAAGAATTAGTTATATGAATCATCAATTAATATGAAGTAGAAGTGTGTCAAGGGGTGGATGATGCCTGCTGGTGTCGAATTCCTTGGTCGCATGATCCTTAACCTTTGCCTTGAGAGGAGAATAGAATGGCTCTTGATCCAACAAAACATGCAGACTGGGAAATCGCGCAGGAAGCGGAATGCCGGATGAAAACCGTGTATGAACTGGCTGAGAAGCTTGGTCTTGAAAAAGAGGAGCTCCTGCCGCACGGACATTATGTCGGTAAACTCGATTTTAAGAAAATCATGAAACGTCTGGGTGATAAGCCCGATGGAAAATATATTGATGTGACCGCCATCAGTCCCACGCCTCTTGGTGAAGGAAAATCAACCTGCTGCATGGGTCTGGTTCAGGGACTCGGCAAGCGGAACAAGAGCGTTATCGGCGCCATCCGTCAGCCGTCAGGCGGCCCCACCATGAATATCAAGGGTTCTGCTGCCGGTGGCGGTCTTGCCCAGTGTATTCCCCTGACCGAGTTCTCCCTCGGTCTGACCGGTGATATCAATGCCATCATGAACGCCCACAACCTGGGCATGGTGGCACTTACCTCCCGGATGCAGCATGAGGCCAACTACACCGATGCCCAGCTTGCCCAGCGCAATCTGAAGCGGCTTGATATCCATCCCAAGAAGGTGGAATTCAACTGGATCATGGACTTCTGTGCCCAGGCCCTGCGCAATATTACCATTGGTATCGGCGGCAAGATGGATGGGTTCACCATGCAGTCTTCCTTTGCCATTGCCGTTTCTTCCGAGATCATGGCAATNNGCCTGGATGGTTCAGGCCCTGAATCCGAACCTGCTGCAGACACTCGAAGGACAGCCGGTGCTTGTCCATGCCGGTCCTTTTGCCAATATTGCCATTGGCCAGTCCTCAGTTATTGCTGATCGTGTAGGCCTGAAGATTGCTGATTATAATGTTACCGAGTCTGGATTTGGTGCTGATATCGGATT
>DCUN01000200.1:1963-7224 GCA_002327225.1 Desulfobulbaceae bacterium UBA2213 | reverse complement strand
TTGGCGCAGCAGGGTGGCTGCGACCTGTCCCTTGAAAATCCCCAGCATTTCGTCGAGGAAGCTGCGTGGTTTCTCGATGTAGATTGGTGAGTAATCGTCTATTTTTGCCATTTTTGCCGCAGATGTGATGGCGTCTTCCAGAGTCCCTATTTTATCGATAAGGCCGAGTTCTTGGGCCTCTTTGCCATGAAAAACCCGTCCGCCGGCAATGGTTTGGACTCTTTCATCGTCCATCTGACGGCCTTGGGCCACCAGGGAGAGAAACTGCTGGTAGCCATGTTCGAGGGTCATCTGGACGGCTTCCTTCAAGGGTGGAGCCAGGGGGCGGCTGACGTTAAGGCCTGAAGCCAGTTGGGTGGTGCCGAAGCCGTCACTGTGAATGCCAAGGATGGCCAGGCTGTTTTCAAAGGTGGGGATGGCGGCGAAGATGCCGATGGAACCAGTGATGGTGGCGGTTGAAGCCCAAATTTCATTGGCGTTTGCCGCGATCCAGTAGCCGCCTGAGGCGGCAGTGGAGCCCATGGACACCACCAGAGGTTTATTGCTTTTTTTCAGCTCAAGGATTTCCTGACGAATGATCTCTGAGGCAAAGGCAGATCCTCCCCCGGAGTTGACACGCAGTACGACGGCCTTGACCATGGCGTCAAGACGGGCCTTGCGAATAACGGATGCCAGGGTGTCGCCGCCAATGGCGCCCACTGCTTGTTCGCCATCAAGGATCATGCCCTCGGCTATAATGATACCGATGGTATTGTCTGCAGCCACCAGTGGAGGCTGGAAGGAAGGAGTGATGGTGCGCAGATAACTATTCAAGCTGATCTGGCTGAATCCATGGTCAGGGGCAGTTGCGCTCTGTTTTGCCAGGTAGGCGCGGATCTCTTCTCTCGTTTTGAGGCCATCCACCAGTTTGCTTTCTACGGCCAGGCGTGCGGTGCTGCCCCCTGCTGCTGCCAGTTTTGCGGGAATGTTATTGGTATAGTGATCAACGGCGTCAGCAGGGAGAGAGCGTTGTCTGGTAATATCTGTCGTGAAGATGGACCACAGGGAGGTGAGCAGCCCCCGCATTTGTTCTTTGGCCTCCAGCGACATGGAATCTCTGAGAATGGGTTCGACGGCCGATTTGTAGGAGCCAACCCGGAAGACATGATAATTAATCCGTAATTTTTCCAGGGCTTCACGAAAGAAGAGAGGATAAGCGCCAAAACCGTGGAGGTCCACGCCGCCCATGGGGTTCAGGTAGATCTCTGAAGCATAGGAGGCAAGATAATACGCCTTCTGCGGGTAGTAATCTTCGGCGGCAATGATCTTTTTACCGCTTTTTTTAAACTGGTTCAGGGCCTCTCCGATGGTCTGCATCTGGTCGAGCCCCACCGTTCCAAGATCTTTCAGATCCAGGAGGATGCATTTGATCTGACTATCGGTGGCGGCATGGTGGATGGCGTCAAGGACGTCCTGGAGCAGGGTTTCAGCGGGTGTCTGTCGGGTTATAGTGAGCTCACTCAGCAGCTCTGTGACTGGGTCTCTGGGTTGCTTTTCTTCCACGATATCGCCGGAAAGGGAAAGGATAAGGGTGGCGTCTTTGATAACCGGAATTTTTTTTTCGGAGAGAAAGGTGAAGAAAATCATGGCAATGAGCAGCAGAAAGAAAAGGTTGCCCATGATAGTTCGGGTGGTGGAGAGAAATTTTCCTATCCAGCGAAAGAGGGTGGCGAGAGCGGCAAAGATATTTTTCATGGATGTGTGGGCGTATAAGGGAAAAGAAGTTTGCTTCTGGGAATGAGCCGTCATTTTGCAAGAGTCTCAGTAAGTTTTACATCTGCTAACTGTTTCTAAATTAAAAAGAATAATAACAATAACAATACCGGCACTGGAAGTAAACCTTCTTACTGATGAGTACAATGTGAAAAGGAACAGGCGGAATGTTTTTTCCCTCTTGATTGATTGCCATCACGAGCTGCATGACAGCATTGAACAGCCCGCCCGTGTCCTCGCCCAGTCTGGCCGTAATCCGGCATATTCTTCCATCTCCGGCTGTTCGTCATAGGGGGTGCGTAAGAGTTCTTCCAGCTCGTGAATCATTGAATAGTCTCCAGCCTCGGCCTTGTCGATCGCCATTTGGGCCAGATAGTTGCGCAGCACATATTTCGGATTAACCCGGTTCATACCGGCGCGGCATTCTTTCTCATTCCTGCCGTCACTCCTTCTCCGGATCGCGTATTGTCGAAGCCATGTCACAAGCCTGGCGGCATGGCTGGCACTGATGTCGTTATACAATGCGGAGATGAGAGGCTGGATTATTTCAATATCCGGTGTCTCTGCCTGTAAGGTCTTTTCTGGATCCAGGTCAGCCAGTTGACGATAAAAGAGTGTCATGTCCGTTTCCTCGGCCTGGAGCATGAGTTCCAGCTCTTTGATAAGTGCTCCATCTTCTGGACGGTAGCATGACAATCCTAACTTTGCTGTCATCATGGCTTGCCAGCCACGCTCAAAGCTTGCTGTGTAGACAGCCAGTGCCTGCTGCAACGGTTCGGCTTCATTGATTAAGGGATAGATCGCATTGGCCAGTTGGCCCAGATTCCACAGGGCGATCTGCGACTGATTGCCGAAGCGATACCGGCGCTGCGCAGCATCAGTAGTGTTGGGTGTCCACTCCTTGTCAAAATTGTCGATCCAGCCGTAGGGGCCATAATCGATGGTGATCCCATGCACAGACATGTTGTCGGTATTCATGACCCCGTGAACAAAGCCAACGCGCAACCACTCGACAATCATCAGGGCGGTCGTGCGGCAGACCTCTGCAAACCAGGAGAGATAAGTCTTTTTTCCCGGCAGGCCAAGGTGGGGAAACTCATTGCTGATGGTGAAGTCCAGCAGCTGTTGCAGAAGATCTGTTCTGCCGCGTGAGGCCAGAATCTCAAAACTGCCGAAGCGAATGAATGATGGTGCCACGCGACAGACAACAGCGCCCGGCTCGTGCTGGGGATTGCCGTCATAGAACATGTCACGCACGATCTTTTCACCGGTGGCAACCAGGCTGAGGGCGCGCGTTGTCGGGACACCCAGATGATGCATGGCCTCGCTGCACAGATACTCACGCACGGATGAGCGCAGCACGGCCCGCCCGTCACCATTGCGTGAATAGGGTGTTGGTCCGGCCCCCTTGAGTTGCGCGTTCCAGTGCTCGCCCTGTTTGTTCTGCACCTCGCCCAGGTTGATGGCCCTGCCATCACCAAGCTGGCCTGCCCAGTTTCCGAACTGATGGCCGCCATAACACATGGCAAAGGGTCTCATGTCGTTCAGAAGTCGATTGCCTGCCATGAGATCAGCAAAGGCCTGTGACTGGCAAAATTCAAGCGGCAGCTCAAGTAATGCGGCTACCTCGCGGGAGTAGGCAATGGTTTCCGGGGCAACAACCGGGGTGGGTTGGACAAAGGAATAATAGGCATCAACCTGGCGGCGATTGTTTGTCTGCTCCGGGTCGCCCGGCAAGTCTGCCGTGAAACGGCTCTTGAACGCGGGCAATGTTTTGTCTATGATACGGGTATCTGGATTCATAAGGTTGGATGGCAAAAGTTGGCAGAAAAAAGATGCCTCGCAGTGAAAGGACACAGGTGTATCTTGTTTTTGCAAGAGGTTCAGAAGAGTTTAATAGTAAGTCTCAATAAGACAGAAGCAAGTGCCGGAGCGTGACATAGAAGCAGATCTTTCTTTGGCCGGCCTCATGAACCTCATGGCAAGTTGACAGGTCGGCAGGATGTTGAAAGGCCGTTTTTCTCACTCATGGCTGCCATCTGAAGGTGAAAATGATTATTTTTTTTTGAAGCGAAGAACGCTGAAATAGAGGTGTGACATGGGTTCCATAGAAAAAAGAAGCGTAGCAGTGAAGGGGATGAGTTGCGCCGCCTGCTCAAGTCGCATTGAACGCGTGCTGCAGGGGCTAGAGGGTGTTGAGCTGGCATCGGTCAACCTGGCTGCCGAGTCGATGGAGCTTGCCTGGGACGAGAGTATTATTTCTTTTGATCTGATTGCCGGTCGTGTCAAGGAACTTGGCTTTGAGCTGGAACAGGAAGAGGATGCGGAGGAGCTGACCCTTGAGCTTGCCATAAGCGGCATGCACTGTGCCTCCTGTTCCACCCGCGTTGAAAAGGTTGTCTCCGGGCTGGCCGGGGTGGTGTCAGTAGGGGTCAATCTGGTGACAGAGACGGGGAAAGTGGTCTATCATAAGGATCTGACCTCCCAGCGGCAGATCCGTGAGGCCATCGCCAATCTGGGTTTTCAGGCCAGGCCGGTGAGCGCCGGCCTGGATCAGTTTGCCAGGAAACGTCAGGAGGCACTTGTGCGTCTTGCGGCCATGAAGACGCACCTTTTCTGGTCGCTGGGGCTGGCCGCGCTCCTGCTTCTTATCTCCATGGGAGAGATGCTGGGACTGCCCTTGCCGTCCGTTATTGACCCTCATCATTCTCCCTTGCGATTTGCCCTGCTCCAGTTCTGTCTGGTGATCCCCATCATGGTGCTGGGCCGCAGTTTTTATCTTGTCGGCATCCCGGCTCTGCTGCGACGGGTTCCCAATATGGATTCCCTGATCGCCATAGGCACCGGCGCCGCCTTTGTCTATTCCACCTGGAATCTGCTGGAGATTATGCTGGGCGCCGATACGCACAGGTCGGCCCTGCTGGCCATGGATCTTTACTTTGAATCGGCAGGGGTGCTGATCGCCCTGGTCTCGCTGGGGAAATATATGGAGACCCGCTCCAAGTCGCACACCTCTGATGCCATAGCCAAGTTGATGCAGTTGACCCCGGATACGGCCATTCTTCTGAAAGGCGAGGAGCAGACTGAGATCCTGGTCGAGGAGATTGAGTCTGGAGACGTGCTGCTGGTGCGGCCGGGTGAGCGTATTCCAGTGGACGGATTGATCGTCCGTGGGCGGACGGCGGTGGATGAATCCATGATCACTGGTGAGAGCCTGCCGGTCTCTAAAAAAGAAGGGGACAGAGTTACCTGCGGTACCCTGAATAAAAATGGGGTTCTGCAGATAGGCGCCGAGCAGGTGGGGCAGGATACCCTGCTGGCGCGGATTGTCAGGATGGTGCAGGTAGCGCAGGGTTCCAAGGCCCCTATTGCCGGCATGGCGGATCGGATAAGCCTCTATTTTGTGCCGGTGGTGATTGTCGTGGCGATCCTGACAGGACTAGCCTGGTATCTCTTGGGCGGAGTGGATTTTGCGGTGGCCCTTCGCTTTTTTATCGCGGTGCTGGTCA